>CAYPDV010000147.1:0-2641 GCA_964409525.1 uncultured Gemmatimonadaceae bacterium | reverse complement strand
CGGACCCACCCTCGTGGAAGCCTGGAAAATTCAGGTACATCCGCTCGTCGGCACGTTCCGCGACGGCGCCGAGCAGGTCGCGCGCCCACCGGATGTTCGCCTCGTCTTCGGCCGGTTCCCGCCAGTTCGCCTCGGGGTTCAGCAAGAACGCCACATCCCGCCCTGCGTACGCGGTCGCGTCGTCCGGCACGCGTGAGACCGCGCCCCCGACGTGCCACACGTCCACCGTGCTGAGCGGAGAGGGCTGACGCTTGGCGTGCTCGACGATCACGTCGATCAGGGGATCGTCGAGGACCGGTAAATTTGTAGATTTCCAGTAATACCGCAGCTCGCGTGCGGGGTAGTCTTCGTCGAACGCCTTCTGGGCCTCCACGTATGGCATCCGGCCGCTGAGGTCCGCGAGCGGTTCCGCGAAGGTGCGCAGGGGCTCCAGCGCCTTTTCGCCCTCCGACGCCGGCCCTGCGAAGATCGCCCCGATGAGTGCGAAGGGCGTACCCTCCATCCCCTCGGGGAAGAACTCGGCGCCGGGCGGGACCCGACCGGCAATCAACACCGGCGCGATCTCATCCGGAGCGTCGACGCAAAAGTCACGGAAATAGCGGATCGTGTTCCGCATGCCATCTCCACGGCCGTCATGAAAGGCGAAGAGGCACGCCACTTCGGGACCGAGGTCGTGCGCCTGAAATTGGAACTCTGTCACGACGCCGAAATTGCCTCCGCCACCACGAAGCGCCCAGAAAAGATCCGGATGCTCGGATTCGTCCGCCCGGACGATGCGGCCGTCGGCGAGCACTACTTCGGCCCCGATCAGATTATCGCACGTCAGACCCCATTTCCCGCGCAGCCATCCCAGGCCGCCCCCGAGGGTGAGCCCCGCCACTCCTGTTTCCGACACCGCGCCCGTGGGGACCACCAGACCGTGGGCCTGCGTGGCAGCGTCCAGGTCAGCCAGACGACCGCCGCCGCCGACCGCCACCTCCTTCCGCCGCTCGTCCACGTGCACGTCGCTCATCGGCTTGAGATCGATGACCACGCCCTCGTCTACGGTCGCGAACCCAGCGACGTTGTGGCCGCCGCCCCGCACCGCCACCGAAAGATCACGCTCCCGCGCCGAACGGAGCGCCGCTGCCACGGCCTGCGGCGTCCGGCACCGAATAATCTCTGCCGGTCGCCGGTCGATCATCCCGTTCCAAACCCTTCGGGCCACCTCGTACTGGTCGTCACCCGGCCGGATGACCCGACCGTCCATCACTTCCACGCTCTGCATAACGCCTCCTCGCTCTATGACTCGCTTAACATACCAACTAGTCGGTATGTTATAAAAGGCAGGCGAAACTTTCAAGGCTGCCAATAGCTTCGCTGGATTCCACGATACCGAAGCCTTAGGAAATGCGCTCCCAAGGCAGAGACAAGGGAGCCCACTACAGCGGGCCTATTGAAGGATACCGATCGGTATGTTATGTTGATTGGTATGTCGAAAATTCGGACCGACACACGCACGCGGATCATGGACGTCGCGGAGTCCATGATCCTGGAGAAAGGATTCGCCGCCACGTCCGTCGACGCCATCGTCTCGGACGCGAGCGTCACGAAGGGCGCGTTTTTTCATTACTTCCCGACCAAGACCGACCTCGCGCACGCGCTCGTCGATCGGTGGGTCGCGCGGGACGCGGAGTACGTGGAAGAGACCATGAGCCGGGCCGAGCATCTAAACCGTGATCCGCTCCAGCAGCTCCTCCTTTTCGTCGGCCTATTCGAGGAATCGATGGCGGCTCTGACCGAGCCTTATCCGGGTTGTCTCATGGCGAGCATGGTCTACGAAGCGGAGCTGTTCGACGAGGCGACGCACGCCAGGATCCGGCAGTCGGTGCTGGCGTGGCGAAAGCGCATACGGGCCAAGATGGAGGAGGTGACCGCCCACCACCCACCGAAGCTGGACGTCGATCTAGACGTGCTGGCCGACCAGATGTGGAGCATGGCCGAGGGCGCGTTCATCCTATCGAAGTCGATGCAGGACGCCGGAGCGGTGGCGAATCAGATTCGGCAGTACCGGAATTATCTCGAGCTGCTGTTCGCCGTGGAGTAGCCGATCTAGTCGGCGATCTCTACTTCCGTTCGGCAAGCTGACCGCGAAGGCGCTCCTCTTGCTGCCTGAGCTCGGGCGTAAACTCGTCACCGAAATCGTCCTCTTCGAACACTGGCCGGATCTCGAGCACAGACTCCTCGCCCGTCGGATTCGGGCAGCGCTTTGCCCACTCGATCGCCTCCTCCATCGATTTGACCTGCCAGAGCCAGTAGCCGGCGATCAGCTCCTTTGTTTCCGCAAAGGGTCCGTCGACCACGGTGCGATCGTCGCCCGAAAACGCGATGCGGACACCCTTGGAGCTTGGATGCAGTCCCTCGCCGGCGAGCATGATGCCTGCGTCTACGAGTTCCTCATTGTAGTTACCCATTGCGGCAAGCAGCTCCTCGCTGGGCATCACGCCGGCCTCGGAGTCCTCATTTGCTTTAACGATGACCATAACACGCATAGTTTTACCTCCATTCTGATTTTCGAAACACCGGCTCTGCCGCACCGGCGTCATGAGTCTCTTGTGTTCTAATAATAGGTCGAACAGCGCGCGGCATTTTCGACATCGAA
>CAYPDV010000146.1:0-2666 GCA_964409525.1 uncultured Gemmatimonadaceae bacterium | reverse complement strand
GAGGATGTAGCGCTTCTCGCCGTCCGCATAGTGGATCAGGGCGATGTGCGCCGAGCGGTTGGGATCGTACTCGATCTCCGCCACCCGGCCCGGCACGCCGTGCTTGTTCCGCTTGAAGTCGATCCGGCGGTAGCGGCGCTTGTGGCCCCCACCCCGCCTGCGCGTGGTGATGCGGCCGTGATGGTTGCGCCCCGCCTTCTCGTGCAGCGGCTCGGTCAGGGACCGCTCGGGCCCCTTCCGGCTCACCACGTCGTTGTCCGTCACGGAGCGGAAGCGGCTTCCCGGCGTGACCGGCTTGAACTTTTTCGTCGCCATGGATCTCCGGCTCCCTATCCGACCTCGTAGAATTCGATGTGGTCGGCCTCTTCGAGGCGGACCACGGCCTTCTTGAAATCCGAGCGCCGACCGATGTGCTGCCAGTTGCCCGCCATCTGCCCCAGCAGCGAGCGGCGGTACTTCCCGGCGTAGCGCATGGTGCGCACGTCCTTCACCGTCACGTCCCAGAGGCGCTCGACAGCCTGGCCGATCTCGATCTTGTTCGCCTTCTCGGCCACGATGAAGGTGTAGACGTTCTCCTCCTCCATCTGCCGGGTCGACTTCTCGGTGATCACCGGCTGGAGGATGATCTCGTGGGGCTCAGCCATCGGTCCCGTCCTCCTCCAGCTCCGCGAGCCGGGCGTCGTAGTGGGCCTGCGCGGTCTTCCGCTCGTCGCGCTCCTGCAGCGCCCGGACGACCGCGGGGTCGTCGAGGTCGGCGAGGAAGGCGGCCAGCTTCGAGACCGTCGGCAGCTCGATGTCGTCGACGTCGACGGCCGCGTCGGGCTCGGCCGGCTCGGGCTCGGCCTGCTCGGCCGCGTCGGGCTCGGCCACCGCGGTCGGCGCCGGCTCGGCCGGCGCCTCCGGTGCGGCCTCCTCCATCTCCTGCACGCGGGCCTCCTCGCGGAGCGCCTTCGCGCCCTCCATGGCCTGCCCGCGCTCCTCGTCGCCGCGCTCCTCGCGCCGCTCGCGGCGGCGGCGGGCACGCTCGACCACGCCCGACTCCTCGGCCTCCCGGGTCGCCCGCTCGAGCGCGCTCCGTTCGATCACGATCGTCTCGGCCCGGAGGATGTCGAGCGCCGACTCCTCGCCGAACGGCCGGACCTCGTAGTCCTGGACGTTGCGGGCGGAGAGGTAGAGCGTCTCGTTCAACCCGTCCGTGAGCAGCAGGGCCCGTCCCTCCACGCCCACCTCACGGAGGAAGTCCCGCAGCACGGCCGTCTTCGGTGCGTCGAGCTCCGGGAAGTCCACCAGGAGCACGCGGCCGCGGTCGGCCCGGTCGTTCAGCGCCGAGCGCCGGGCGGCTCCCTTGAGCTGCTTCGGGATCCGCTGACGCCACGAGTGCGGGATCGGCGGGAAGGCGCGTCCGCCGCCCTCCCACTGCGCCGCACGGATCGTTCCCTGGCGGGCCCGTCCCGTGCCCTTCTGGCGCCACGGCTTGCGGCTGCCGCCCCGCACCGCGGAGCGGTTCTTCGCCGAGCCCGTGCCCTGCCGCTGGTTGGCCCGGTAGGCCTTCACCACCTGGTGGAGCACTCCCTCGTTCACGACGCCGTCGAAGAGCCAGTCCGGGAGGTCCCGGTCCTGGGGCTTCGCGTCGCCGTCCGTATAGTAGCGGGCCTTATACATTCGTCACTTCGTGATGTAGAGGTAGCTGTTGCGGTGTCCGGGAACCCCGCCCTTCAGGAACAGGAGGTTCCGCTCCGGATCCACCTTCACCACCTCGAGGTTCAGGACCGTGGCGCGCTTTCCGCCCATCCGGCCCGGGAGCTTCTTTCCCTTGATCACCCGGGAGGGGTCCGTTCCGGGACCGACCGAGCCCGGCGTCCGGGCCATCGGGTGTCCGTGCGAGCCCGGGCGGCCGGCGAAGCCGTGCCGCTTCACCACGCCCTGGAAGCCCTTGCCCTTCGACGTGCCGGTGACCTTCACCGTCTGGCCCGGCTCGAAGATCTCGACCGTCCACTCCTGGCCGGGCTCCGGGGCCTCGTCTCCCTCGAAGGGAAACTCCCGGAGCACGTGCGGCGTGGTCTCGAGGCCCGCCTTCTCGGCGTGCCCGGCCGCCGCGCGGGTGGCCCGCTTCGGCTTCCTGCTCCCGAAGCCGAGCTGCACGGCGCGGTAGCCGTCGGTCTCCTCGGTCTTCACCTGGACCACCGGGCACGGACCGGCCTCGATGACGGTCACGGGAACCTGCACCCCCTCGTCGTCGAAGACCCGGCTCATCCCGATCTTCTTTCCGATCAATCCGGACATCTCTCTAATCCACCTTGATCTCGACGTCCACCCCTGCGGGCAGGTCGAGCTTGGTGAGCGCGTCGATCGTCTGCGGGCGGCTGTCCACGATGTCGATCAGCCGCTTGTGCGTGCGGAGCTCGAACTGCTCCCGGCTCTTCTTGTCGATGTGCGGCGAGCGCAGGACGGTCCACCGCTGCCGACGGGTCGGCAGGGGAATCGGCCCCTTCACGCTGGCCCCGGTCTTCTGCGCCGTGCGGACGATGTCCGCCGCGGTCTGGTCGACCACCCAGTGGTCGAACGCCTTGAGCCGGATGCGAATTCGGTCTGCCATGTTCTCTCTGTCTCTCTACGCGAGGATCTCGGTCACGACGCCGGCACCCACGGTGCGTCCGCCTTCGCGG
>CAYPDV010000145.1:0-2670 GCA_964409525.1 uncultured Gemmatimonadaceae bacterium | reverse complement strand
TCGCACGCGGCCTCGACCTTCGACATGTTCGGGATGTACGGCAAATCGTGGGAAGAACGCAAAACGCGTGAGATCATGCTCCAGCAGGAGCACGGTCTGAGCGCCGACGAAGTCCGGGCCCTGCTGAAAAGCGAGATCGCATCAGAGCGGAAGGCGCTGCCTCCGGCCGAAGAATTCGAACGGATGCGCCGGCGCCTCGAGAATCTGGAGGCGATCGTCACGAGCCGCGATTGGGACGAGCTGCCCTCGCATGCCGGCCCGCTGCGAAAGGATGTGGAAGAGGACGCCCTCGATGAGCCGGCCGAGTCGGAGGATCCGACCACGCGAGCGGCCAGACTGGCGAACCGCGTGCGGTGAAGCCCGCCTGACGCGCCGCGTACGCCGGCGGCGGATCGCCCCTGCGGTGGGTTGTCCGGTTGTCTGGCCTTACCTACATTGCGCCGGTCCTCTGGCTGCCGCTCAACCCCACGGTGCCCCTCAACCCCACGGTGCCCCTCATGCTCCGAGTCCCTTCGCTGTTCGCGCTCGTCTCCGTTTTATTGCTGCTTTCACCGAATACAGTATTTGCTCAGGAGGATGAGGACGCTGATCCGCTCAAGGGCACTACAAAGCTGGGTGACTCCTCCGAAATACTGCTCTTGTGGGCCGATCCGGAAAACGAAGGGACCCGCGTCCAGACGTTTTACGACTATCTGAACCTCAACAATCCGGACCCGGAGGTTCCCAACGAGCTAAGTGCGCAGGAGACGCAGACGATCTCCTCCGATGCTCCGCCGGAAAACGACAACGCACTCGATGCGATAACGGGAGACTTCGACGGCGATGGTCTCGACGATTACGTGGCGGTGTGGGAGGGTCCCGACCGCTCGATCGAGATGGTCATTCCGGATCTCGACCGCGCGAATCTAAAGTGGACCGCCTCGAATCTTGTGACCGTAGCCGAGGCCGGCTCGTTGGTCGAGCACTCGGATTTCAACCGTCTGCTCCGACTGGCTGCCGCCGATTTCGATGACGACCGCGGATCCGAGTTTCTACTGGCTTACTGGGGAGCCGACGCGGCGCTGCAGATCGAGCTCTACGAGGCGACGCCGGCTCTGGCACCTCGGCTGTTGAGCACCTTCCGCGATCCAGAGATCATCAGACATGCCGTGCCCGACGTTCCGCGCATGGTGGCACGCTCATCGCGCTGGTTTGACGTAAACGCCGGCGACTTCGACGGCGACGGTACCGACGAGGTGATCGTAGCATCTGCGTTAGAGCTCGAGTGCGCCTTCAATTCCGGCTGCTGGTCCGTCTTTGTTCGCGTCTATGACGTGCACCCGGAGAGCTATCAGCTCGTCCCCCGTGCGGAGACGACGATCTACTCGAAGGAGAACAACTTGAGCGAGTTCATGAATCGCATCGCCGTCGAGCCCGGGCGCTTCGGACCCGAGTTTGCGGAGAGCGTTGCGATCGTATTCCAGCAGACCACCAATAATCAGGACACGCGCTGGTTTCTGAACATGTCCCGGGTTCTGTTGGCCGAAGCCGAGGACGGGTCGCCCCTTCCGCCGGACATGTGGGGATCGGCTGCCGACACGAGCCGCTTTGAATCCGGCCCCGACGGGACGGATCAGATTCACGGAACCATGGGAGGCAGTGGATACGCGCTGAGCGCGGAGGCTGCCGACTTTCACCGGGATGGGATCGACGAGCTCGTCCTCTATTACCGGCAGCTGGAGATCTATGCAATGGGGGAGGATCTGGCGCCAACCCGCATCAGCTCGCTTTCGAGCTCGTCCGAAACGGGCGACGTCGCGCGCCACGCCCTCGCCGTTGCCGACCTTGATGCCGACAACGACCTCGCGAACAGTTCTTCCGAATGGAGGCCCGAAATCGTCGTCGTAAGCAACGGAGACGTCAGTGACGATGGTGGGATATCGGTCGACGGCATTCTCAGGATGAGCGTGTATGCCTACAGCGATGAAATCGGTTTCAACGGCCTCCAACTGGCGAGCACCAGTGACCATCGCATCGACCCCAGCGGCGCCCGCCCGGTGGCACTCGCCGCCCTCGACGTCGGTGACAACGGAGTACGTGTGGGGCCGCCGACGCATTCGGCGCGGACCGATATCGTGCGCCCCCTGGTCATCCTCAATGCACCGCCCACCCACTACGACGTCATCGGTGGGGCCACGTACGATGTGACGGAGTGTTACGGTGAGCATGACTGCGCCTGCCAGGCGGCGCGCGCACGATGTTTTCAGGCTGAGTACTCGACGACCTCAGAGCGCACGATCACGGCCGAAACCGAACTGACGTCCGACTGGAGCATCGCGACGACGGCCACCGGTGGAGGTACCATTCCACTCATAAAGGTGGGCGTGGAAGCATCGATCACGGCAACCTACGGCGAGGGTTTCCGGCGTACCGAACGAGGGACCGAGACCTTCACCGTCACGCAGGCCATTCAGGCGACTCGCGACGACTGGATCTACGCGATGATCGTCAACTACGACATCTGGGAGTACCCGCTCTACTCGGATGGCGAGCACGTCGGCCACATCGCCGTCGTCGTCCCCAGGCTGAACACGCGGGCCTGGTTCGACAGCAAGAGCTGGAATGCGTTCGACCACATCCCCTATCATGAGGTCGGAAACATCCTGTCGTATCGATCCATCGCCCAGCCGG
>CAYPDV010000144.1:0-2728 GCA_964409525.1 uncultured Gemmatimonadaceae bacterium | reverse complement strand
TCGTCAGCGATGCGCAGGGCATCGATTCCTCCTCGTTCCTGGTCTGGGGGCACCCACGATCCGCTCGACCGACGGGTTGTGGAGGAGGACGAGGGAGGGAGCGGTCTGAGCGACCCAGGTGATCCGCCCGTCCGGCTCGGCCGCCCGGAGGCCCTCGGCCACGGGCAGGCCGTGGACCACGTCGCCGATGCCGGCGAGGAGGACCATGCACGTGCGGGGGCCGCCGGTGCCGTCGGTGCCGTCGGTGCCGTCGCGTCCGGCCCTCGCGGAGCTCACCCGTCCTCCGCCCCGGTCGGGCCGCCCGGCGGCGGGACCGGCCGGCCGGGCTCCTGCGGGCGTGATCCCGCTCGGTCGGGACCTCCCGGTCCTGACCCCGGCCGGCCGGGCTCCTCCGGCCGCGGAGGGTCTTCGTCCCGGTCCATCTCCCAGAGCTTGGCGAAGCGGACGAAGCTGTAGATTCCGAAGAGCCCCGCGTGGACCAGTCCGGCCCGGCCGTGGAGGAACCCGCCCCGGGCGAGGTAGTCCTTCAGGAACCAGGCGACGCCCCGCAGGAAAGGGGTGAGCGCCCCCGCCCGCTTCCCCCGCTCGTGCCGCTCCCCGGCCGAGAGCGAGGTGTAGCGGTTCATCTTGTCGACCTGGTGGGCGATGTCGGTCCACGAGTAGTGGAACAGGTAGCCGTCCAGCCGCCCCACGGGCCCGTCGACCTCGACACCCTCGTGCAGGGATCGCGGAGGGAAGCGTCCACGATCGCGCCGGAAGAGCCGGAGGTGCGTCTCGCGCCGCCATCCCCGGTGCCACAGCCAGCCGCCGGCGAAACGGGTGACCATCCGGACCTCGAAGCCGACCCGGTCACCGGGGGCCCGCGCCGCCTCCAGGATCGAGTCGCGCAGCCCCGGTCCGACCTCCTCGTCCGCGTCGAGCGACAGGACCCAATCACCCGTCGCCTGCTCCAGGGCCCGCTGCTTCTGTGCGCCGAAGCCCTCCCAGTCACGGTGGAGGAATCGGGCGCCGTGCTCGCGTGCGATCTCCTCGGTCCGGTCCGTGCTCCCGGAGTCGACGACCACGACCTCGTCGGCCCACTCCACGCTCCGGAGCGCCCGCCCCAGGTTCCGCTCCTCGTCATGCGTGATGAGGATCACGCTTACGCGGGGGGCGCTCACCCGCCGGACCCCGATTCCGGGTTCTCTCCCGCTCCCGCGTGCTCCCCCGTCCCCGGCTCTCCGGTCTCCATCAGGTGGAGCGGCGGGCCCTCGAACTCGTGCCCCTTCATCCGCACCCGGAAACGGTACGCGCCCGGCTTCGGGAAGACGACCCCCTCCAGGGGCAGGACGAGGCGGGTGCGCGGGGGCGGCCGGTCGGCGGGACGGGGGTCGACGTCGGTGTGGCCGTCCACGGTGAGCGCCGGCTCGCCGTCCGGGTCCACCAGGTCGACCCGGAAGTTGTAGCGCCCCTGGTCGGCGCGGTCCCACTCCACGGCCAGGACGAGGACCATCCGGTCCTGGCGCGCGGGAAAGCCGGGCGCGAAGAGGTCGTTGAAGACGCCGGTGAGGTCGAGCTTGCCCTCGGGGGACTCACCCGCCTCGTCACAGACCAGCGCCAGGAGCAGCTCCACGTCCGCCCCCTCAGCGCGGGACGGGGCGCCGGCGTGGGGTCGCGCGGCGTCGGCCCCCCTGTGCACGGCGCGATTCACGGCTCATCGGCTCTCCGGTTCCGAGGCGTCGGGGTCGCCGGCAGCGTCGGCGAGGTCGTCCGGACGCCCCCATCCTCCTCCGCCCGGCGAGCGCACGCTCACCACGTCGCCGGGGCGCGCGGTGAAGGTGACCTTGCCGGGCAGCGAACTCTCCACCCCGTCCCGGATCAGTACGTTCCGCCCCGGCGCCCCGTCTCCGCCGCCCCGGGCCCCGGAGGGCCCCGACTCCCGCCGCTCGCAGAGGAGCGTCACCGTCGCCTCGGTGAGCAGCTCGAGATCGCGGCGGAGCCCGTCGCCGCCGCGCCGCGCGCCTTCACCCCCGCTCCCGCGGCGGATCTCGTAGCGGCGCACCCGGAAGGGGTAGGCGTGCTCGAGCGCTTCCACGGGGGTGTTGAGCGAGTTCGACATGTGGGTGTGCACCCCGGTGAGCCCGTCCCGCTCCGGACCGGCTCCCATTCCTCCGCCCACCGTCTCGTAGTAGGCGAAGGCCTCGCCCGTCCGGGGGTCGGCGCCGCCCACGGTGAGATTGTTCATCGTGCCCTGGGAGAGGGCCGGGATCCGGTCCGGGAGCGCCCGGCCGAAGGCGCGGAGCAGGACGTCGGTGATCCGCTGGCTCGTCTCCACGTTTCCCGCCGCCACGCCGGCGGGAGGCCGGGCGTCGACGACGGTGCCGGGCGGCAGCCGGAGCCGGACCGCCTCCATCCGGCCCCCCCCGGCGGGGAGCGGCCGCCCGAGCAGCTCCTCCACCACGCAGCGCACCACGTAGCGGGTGGCCGAGGCGGTGATCGCCGCGACCGCGTTCACGCCGCCGCGGGTCTGTGGAGCGCTGCCCGCGAAGTCGACGACGAGCTCGCCCCCGGCGACCTCGAGGGCGACCCGGATCGGAAGGGGGCCGCTCCCGAACCCGTCGTCCTCCAGGTGGTCCTCGGCCTCCCAGGTCCCGTCGGGGACCCGCGCCAGCCCCTCGCGGAGGAGGCGGTCGGCGTACGCCACCAGCTCCTCCATCGCGGCCCCCACCTCGCCCTCGCCCCGGCGCTC
>CAYPDV010000143.1:0-2745 GCA_964409525.1 uncultured Gemmatimonadaceae bacterium | reverse complement strand
CTTCCCGCTGCTCCGGCCCGAGGACATCGACTACATGGACGTGGCGCCCGACCAGATGGTCTCGGTGGCCGCGGCCATGATCCCCTTCCTCGAGCACGACGACGCGAACCGGGCCCTGATGGGCTCGAACATGCAGCGTCAGGCGGTGCCGCTCCTCTTCCCGGACGCGCCCCTGGTGGGCACCGGGCTGGAGGCGAAGGTGGCGAAGGACTCGGGCGCGGTGATCCACGCCCGGAGGTCCGGCGAGGTGGTGCGGGTGACCGCCGACGAGATCGTGGTGGACACCGGAGCCGTGAAGCCCGGCACCACGGACCAGCCGCTGGCGAAGCTGGCGCAGTTCGACCGCTACCGCCTGAAGAAGTTCTGGCGCACGAACCAGGACACGGCCATCAACCAGCGGCCGCTCGTCTCGGTCGGACAGGACGTCGAGGAGGGAGAGATCCTCGCCGACGGCCCCTCCACCGAGTTCGGCGAGCTGGCCCTCGGCCGGAACCTGACCGTCGCCTTCATGCCCTGGTACGGCTACAACTACGAGGACGCGATCGTCATCAGCGAGAAGCTGGTGAAGGACGACGAGCTCACCTCGATCCACATCCAGGAGCTGGAGCTCCACGTCCGCGACACCAAGCGCGGCATGGAGGAGATCACGCGCGAGATCCCCAACGTCAGCGAGGAGAGCCTCGTCGACCTCGACGAGCGCGGCATCATCCGCGTCGGCGCACGGGTCAAGAGCGGAGACATCCTGGTCGGGAAGATCACCCCGAAGGGCGAGACCGAGCTCAGCCCCGAGGAGAAGCTCCTCACGGCGATCTTCGGTGAGAAGGCGAAGGACGTGAAGGACTCCTCGCTCCGGATCAATCCGGGCATGGAGGGCACGGTCATCGACGTGAAGATCTTCTCGCGTCGGATCGACGACCCGCTGCTCGAGAAGGAGCACGGGGCGCAGATCGCCGACCTCAGGATCCAGGAGCGGGACGAGATCGCCCGCATCACCGAGGCCAGGAACGAGGAGCTCTACGAGCTGCTCCACCTCAACACCGTCGCCCTCGCGCTGAAGCGGGGCACGGTCGAGCCCTTCCTGGAAGAGGGCACGAAGTTCACCAAGGACGTCCTCGACGACCTCGACTTCGTCGACATGGACCTCCAGACGCTGAAGGTCCAGAACCAGGAGGTGAACGAGAAGGTCCGCAAGGTGGTCGACGAGGCCCAGAAGCGGATCGACCGGGTGCGCGAGCGCGCCGAGGAGCAGATCGACAAGGTCTTCCAGCCGGACGAGCTGCCGCCGGGCGTGGTGCAGCTGGTGAAGGTCTACCTGGCCGAGAAGCGGAAGATCTCGGTGGGCGACAAGATGGCCGGCCGCCACGGGAACAAGGGTATCATCGCGCGGATCGCGCCGGAGGAGGACATGCCGTTCCTCCCCGACGGGACCCCGGTCGACATCGTCCTGAACCCGCTCGGCGTGCCGTCGCGGATGAACGTCGGGCAGATCCTGGAGACCCACCTCGGGTGGGCCGCCGGAATCCTCGGCTTCGAGGCGAAGACCCCCGTCTTCCAGGGGGCGAGCGAGGACGAGGTCGGCGCGCTGCTCAAGCTGGCCGGGCTCCACTGGGCCCACGGCACGCTCGGCCTCGAGACCGAGCCCTTCCCGCACGATCCGGCCGAGGTGCAGGTCCTCGTCTCGGCGGCCGCACGGCTGCCGGAGCGGGTGGGCGCCGGAGGCAACGGCGCCGGGGGCAACGGAGCCTCGGCGAACGGGGGCACGCCCGAGACGGGCCGGCCGGACAAGGGTATCGGCCGTCCGCTCGACGCGTACCTCACGCTCGATCTGGACAAGGAGCAGCGGAACCTCTTCGATCGCCTCCGGAAGGCCGTGGTCGAGGGAGGCCGGACGCTCGCCGAGCGGAAGGGCGTCGACATGGACGAGGCGTACCCCGCCATCCACGCGCTGGCCGGGAAGAAGAAGCCGAAGGAAGGGCTCGACGCCGCCGTCCTGGAGTTCATGGAGGCGGCGGAGATCCTCCCGAACGGGAAGGTGTGGCTGAGGGACGGCCGTAGCGGACGCCGCTTCGACCACCCGATCACGGTGGGGGGCATCTACATGCTGAAGCTCTCGCACCTGATCGACGACAAGATCCACGCCCGGAGCATCGGGCCGTACTCGCTGGTGACGCAGCAGCCGCTGGCGGGGAAGGCCCAGTTCGGAGGACAGCGTTTCGGAGAGATGGAGGTGTGGGCGCTCGAGGCGTACGGCGCGGCGCACACGCTCCAGGAGATCCTCACGGTGAAGTCGGACGACGTGTCCGGCCGCTCGAGGGTCTACGAGTCCATCGTGAAGGGCGACAACCTCCCCGACCCGGGCACGCCGGAGTCCTTCAACGTGCTGGTCAAGGAGCTCCAGAGCCTGGGACTGAGCGTCACGCTCGGCTCGGACGATTGAGCGGGACCGCCGCGACGAGGAACGTGACACGAAGAAGCGGAACACATGACGTGGCGGGTATGCCCGCCGCGCTCCATCCAACGATGGGATACGCATGATCGACTTTCCACGCACGCGAGAGCGCCGCGACTCGGACTTCGACTACATCCAGATCAAGGTGGCCGCGCCGGAGGAGATCCGGAGCTGGTCGTACGGCGAGGTGACGAAGCCCGAGACCATCAACTACCGCTCCTTCAAGCCGGAGCGGGACGGACTCTTCTGCGAGCGGATCTTCGGTCCGGTCAAGGACTGGGAGTGCCACTGCGGGA
>CAYPDV010000142.1:0-2767 GCA_964409525.1 uncultured Gemmatimonadaceae bacterium | reverse complement strand
GAGCGCCAACGCCGCAGACGGGGCACCGCGCCGCGTGAGCGGCGTGGTCCCGCCGTCGTAACCCGGAGGGCACAGGGGGGTTGCGGCCTCACGCTGCGTTGGATCCTCTCGCCGATGCACACGGCATCGCCTTCGCGAATCCAATGAAGCCTGAGACTCGCAAGACCCCTGTGCGCGACCCACTGTACTTCTTCAACGGCCTTCCAGAGCCGGTGGGAGGGCGCACGTGAGCTCGGACGGCCCCCCGGTCCGTCCGGACGGCGATCCGCCTCCCGGCCCGGTGCCGTCGGTCTACGTGCACGCCCCCTTCTGCGCACGTCGCTGCGTCTACTGCGACTTCGCGGTGACCGTGGCTCCGAGGGGCGACGTCGACGGCTGGCTGGAGGCGCTCTCGGCGGAGTGGGAGGGGGTCACCGCGGAGCCCGACGTCGAGCTCGCGCCCCGCCTCTCCACGCTCTACGTAGGGGGCGGTACGCCGTCCCTCCTCGGCCCCACCGCGATGTCGGGGCTCCGCGACGTGCTGGGATCCTCGCTCCTCTCCTCTCCCGAGCTGGAGTGGACGGCCGAGGCGAACCCGGAGAGCCTCACGCCGGAGGTGGCGGGCGCCTGGGCCGAGGCCGGGGTGAACCGGCTCTCGCTCGGCGTGCAGAGCCTGCACCCGGAGGCGCTCCGCTGGATGGGGCGGCTCCATGGCCCCGAGGGCGCGGTGCGCGCGGTGGAGACCGCCCGGTCGGCGGGGATCACCAACCTGAGCGTGGACCTCCTCTTCGGCCTCCCGACCCGGATCGGACGCTCGTGGGAAAGCGATCTCCGCCGGGTGGCGGAGTGGGAGGTGCCTCACGTGAGCCTCTACGGGCTCACGGTCGAGGAGGGAACGCCGCTCGGGAGGGCGGTGGCCGCCGGGCGCGAGGAGGTCGCCGACGAGGAGCGGTACCGCGAAGAGTACCTCCTGGCGTTCCGGATCCTCGAGGAGGCCGGCTACCGGGCCTACGAGGTCTCCAACTTCGCGCTGCCCGGCTTCGAGTCGGGGCACAACCGCCGCTACTGGGACGGGACCCCGTACCTGGGGCTCGGCAACGGAGCGCACAGCTACGTTCCTCCGGTCCGCCGCTGGAACCTCAGGGACTGGCACGCATACAGAAAGGCGGCGCTGGCCGGCCGTCCTCCCCTCCAGGACGAGGAACGTCTCGGCCCCGGCGACCGGCGGCTCGAGCGGATCTGGCTCGGACTCCGGACCCGCCGCGGCCTCCACCGGCCCTCCCTTCCGGAAGCGGCTCGAAGCCGGGTCCGGGAATGGGAACGGGAGGGACTCGCGACCTGCCCGGGACAGGCCGTGCGACTCACCCCGGAAGGGTGGCTCCTCCTGGACCGCCTCGCGGTGGAGCTGGACGAAGCCCACCCCTCCTCCGACTGATTCGGACGGGGTCCACCACCGTCCCGGCGTTGACTGCGGCCCCCGGGGTCGCGGATGTTCTCCTGCCATGGCCGAGAATCTCGAGACGAACATCGTCGGATCGGAGCTGACGGACCGGGAGCGCCGGGTCCTGGAGGCGGTGATCCGCATCTACGTCGAAACGGCGGAGCCCGCGGGGAGCCGGACGGTGGCCCGCCGCTCCGAGCTGGGCGTGTCGCCCGCGACGGTGCGGAACACGATGAGCGACCTGGAGGAGAAGGGCTACCTCATGCATCCGCACACCTCGGCCGGGCGGGTGCCGACCGACCTCGCCTACCGCTTCTACGTCGATCAGCTCATCCAGCCCACGACCCTCTCCCGTAAGGAACAGGACCGTCTCGTCCGGGAGCTGGAGCGGGAAGCGACGTCGGCGGCGGAGAGCCTGGTCCGGCGAGCCACCCGCGCTCTGGGCATCCTCTCCACCGAGCTCGGCGTGGCGCTCGCGCCCCGTCTGGACGACGCGGTGCTGGAGCGGCTGGACCTGATCCAGGTCTCCTCGTCGAAGATCATGCTGGTGGCGACGATCCGGAGCGGATTCGTGCGGACCGTGTACGTGGACCTGCCCGGCGAGGTGCCGGGCGAGGCGCTGGTGGACCTCACGCTCCTGCTGAACGAGCGCCTGGCCGGCCTCAACCTCCGCGAGATCAGGGAGACGCTCCCGGAGCGGATCCGCGGCGTCGCGACGTCCGACGAGGAAGCCGAGCAGCTCATCAACATCTTCATGCAGTCGGGCGTACAGCTCTTCGAGTCGCCCGAGCTGGAGGGAGGCTCGATCCACCTCGGCCGGGCGAGCGTGCTCGCGAATCAGCCCGAGTTCACGACCGGCGAGGGCCTGAAGGGGCTCCTCGAGCTCACCGAGCGCACCGAGCTGCTGGCGGAGGTGCTCGAGGAGCGCGAGCATCCGGGCGGCCTCCGCATCACCATCGGGGGGGAGCACGCCCCCGAGGAGCTGAGCGGCTTCACGCTGGTGACCGGAGAGTACAGCACCGGGGGGCTCCGGGGGGTGATCGGCGTGATCGGCCCCACCCGGATGCCGTACGACAAGGTCGTGGCGATCGTCGACTACACTTCCTCGCTGGTGACCCGCATCTTGGAAGGCCGTTGAAGAAGTACAGTGGGTCGCGCACGGGGGTCTTGCGGTTCTCAGGCAAGGCGGATTCTCGAAGGCGATGCCTTGTGCATCGGCGAGAGGATCCAACGCAGCGTGAGGCCGCAACCCCCCCGTGCCCTCCGGGTTACGGCGGCACGGAGCCGTCTGGGTCGTTGGCGCTCCTCGACGTAGCGCAGAGGCTATGCCTTCGGAGCGCCGCCTAC
>CAYPDV010000141.1:0-2774 GCA_964409525.1 uncultured Gemmatimonadaceae bacterium | reverse complement strand
TAGAGCAGCTCACTCGTAATGAGCAGGTCACCGGTTCAAGTCCGGTCGTTGGCTCTGCGAGAAACGCTCCAAAATATGCCTAAAGGCCGATTTTGGGGCGTTTCTGGTACAAGGCGGTGACGACTTCAAAGGGCGGCGCAACAAATGTGCAAGATAGAGACCCTTAGTAGGGGGCTCGGCACTCGGCCGCCTGGTCCTCGACCATCGCACGCAGTGCCCTGAGTTCGCCGCGCAGGACGTCAAACTCCAGTTGCTGTCGCTCAACAAGTGCCAGGAGCGCCCCAGCCTGGTCCAGCCCCACTGCCACGTTGACGTGCTGCTCGCCGCCCCCGGGCGCCGACTCCCAGGCCCGACCCACGACCTGACCGTCTGACGCCGGATCGTACTCTACCAGTGGGACCGCTCGTCCGGTGCCATCCTCCAGACCGGAGGCAACAATTAAATCTCCCGTCGCGACTGCGCCCATCACGCGTACCTTAGCCTGTCCTATGAGAGCAACTGGTTCATAGTCACCTTCTACCCCGTTGCCCGGGGCGTTACCCAGTACGATGGGCCGTGACGATACCACGAGGACCTGGTCGGCCCCGTCTGTGCGTTTCGAGATACGTCCGCCGTAGATGCCGACCACGTCAGAGGACGCTATTTCCTCTTCTGGATCCATCCGCGGTAGCAATTCGGCGAAATCGCCACTACCGCTCTTCAGTGTGATTCCGGTGCCTGTGCCTTCGATGGCTCCGATCCCATTGTCGTTGCCGTCGAAAAAGGAGATGAAGTTGGTGCTTCCGGTAGGTGCCATAGCGGCGGTCTTCAGCGCGAGCACATCGGGCCCGGTCGACGAGGTGGTGGCGTTGTTCTCGATGAGTGCCACGTGATTCGCGACGGTTGCGACGCCATCAATTGCGTCGGTGACGTGGAGCTGGGTGCGGGGATTGCTGGTGCGGATGCCCACTCCACCGCGAGCCAACACAAGAAACTGGTTCACGTCTGTTGAGGCGAACGCACCGCCGGACTGATCAGACCAGACGAAACTCCCTCCGTGGAGAGCGTGTGCCTGACGTCCGGCCGCGAAGCTGAATTCGCCGTCTGCACGGTTGGATTCTCCTCCGGGAATAGTCGCCCAGCCTCCTTCGATACTGTTGTCGGAGCCTCCACCGATGACGCTGCGGCCACCGTTGACGTCGTTGTTGGCACCGCCTCCAACGGCCGAATAGGGGCCGTCGGCGGTGTTCCGCTCTCCTCCCGCTACCACCGCAAAGGTGACTGCCCGGTTCGTCACGCCGCCTCCGACGCTAGCGGCCGAGCCCGCTGCGCGGTTCTCCGAGCCGCCGGCGATCACCGCAAATCGTACCTCTTCGGGGCCCCCTGTGTCGCCGACGGCCTGGTTTAGCTGACCGCCACCTATACTCGAATGGTGTCCACCGGCGACGTTTTCGACGCCTCCAGCGACAATCGCGCCCAATCCGCTGGCGATGTTGTTCTGTCCGCCTCCTATTGCGGAATGCTCCATCAGGGTGATGTTCTGGTCACCTCCAAGGATGGCCGAATAGGCGCCGCGAGCCCCGTTTCCGGCTCCGCCTGCGACTGTTGCAACGCCGCCCTCGGCCGCGTTGCCCGTTCCGCCACCGACAGCGGAGGAAGCGCCGACGGCCCTATTGTTCTCCCCGCCGGAGACGGCGCTGTTATTCCCGATTGCCGAGTTGGACTTGCCGCCTCCGGTCGTCGCAAAGTCGCCGCCCCCTTCCGCCGATCCCGTATTATTTTCGAAGCCGCCGCCGAGGACGGCGAACCGGCCACGCACGAAATTCTGTTCGCCGCCCCCGACGACCGACGCCGTACCGTTGGCGGTGTTGTTAAAGCCGCCGCCCACTGCACTGAAATTGAGCGCCGCACGATTGCCAGTGCCTCCTGCAACAACAGAAAACTCGCCGTCGGCGACGTTTGCCTGTCCGCCCGCAATCGTGGCGACGGGAGCGCTCACTGAATTGCCGATCCCGCCACTGATCGTTGCGCCGCCGCCGTCGGCGACGTTCCGTTGCCCTCCGCCGATGGTGTCGAAGGTCTCTCGGGCCTCGTTTGTCTCGCCTCCCCCAACTGTGGATGCCTCGTTAAAGGCGTGGTTTTCCTGCCCGCCTCCCACGGTGGCAAAGGCACCCACGTCTCCATCCAATCCGGCGGTGTTCAAAAGACCGCCGGACACGGTCGCGTATGCACCGTTCGCGCTGTTCTGCCATCCGCCGCCGACGATTGCAGCCTCGTTGTTCGCAGCGTTGTCGCGGCCGCCGGCCACGGCAGCGAAGTTCGAAAGTGCCGTGTTTCCGGTTCCGCCGCCGATGTTCGAGAACTCACCGCGCGCGGTGTTTCCGAAGCCGCCGCCGATTGTAGCGCTCGGAGCCGTGGCGTTATTGCCTCGGCCGCCTCCGACGGTAGCGTAGCCACCTGCGGCGAGATTGTCTTCACCGCCACCAACGGCCGATCCCACGTCCCCCTCACCGACACCGTTCGTGGAGGCCCCAGCGATCACATTTGGTGCTGCGGCTCCGTCGTCGCCGCCCGGTTGAATGCGCAATGCACGTCGGTTCTGTACCCGAATTTCGATCGCGGTGTTATCTGTGGTCCCGATGAAATTGGTGCCGGGTGCGGTCCCGCTATTGCCGGTCAGGCTCCATCCACTGCCGCTCTCCCCCGCGTTGAATGCATGGAAGGCATACGGCACCGCCGTCAGCTGTGTACGGGGCGCAAGCGTTGTCGGATTGTCGCCAGTCTCGTCGGTCACT
>CAYPDV010000140.1:0-2844 GCA_964409525.1 uncultured Gemmatimonadaceae bacterium | reverse complement strand
CTCGAGGCAAATAGCCCCCATCGTCGTCAAATGCATCGTACAATGGCGACGCCAAAAGTGGCTGAAGGCTCGACGGGGCCCACCATGATCTATTAGTCGCGCGGCTTCCTGCCAGTTTCCCATCGCGGCTTGGAGACCTACTGAACCGGCTCTTCGAAGGAGTCGAGGTCGACGTCGACTGCCTACGCTCCATTTCGGAATGGGAGCTCACGGAAGTCGGGATCCGGCGCGACGAGTTCGGCCGATTCTGGGAGCTCTACCGTGAGAGCCCAGAATACTGGGACGAACAGCTCGCTCTGCTTGCAGAAGATGCATGGGCTCGGAAGCCGAGATAGGCTGAAGCATAACACGTGGACTAAGTCTAGGTAGAAACGTCGGGCCACTCCACATGCCTGTAACCAAGCCTTGCCGGAAGGCGACTCGCTCGAACGCATTCCTCAAACACCCTGCACTCGCAGATGCCGATGCAGACTGACATAGCTGTCATCGAGAAAGATGAGCTCCTTCGCTTACTGGAGCGCCACGCCTCTGCGGCTGCCGAACACGCGGTTGACCGTATCCAGGAAGAAATTGAGCACCTTTACGACCGCGTGAGGGCCGTTAACGGAGTGCACACCAAGTACACGCTTGCCGAGCTCCTAGACGTTTCTCCGGAAACAGTAATGACATACGTTCGCGACGGTCGGCTTAGAGTCTACCGCCCCGGGCGCAATCCGATCTTCCTGATCGACGATGTTATCGAGTTCATCAAGGCTCACGAAGAAAAGTAAGTACAGATCATAGTCCCCCACCCGTTTTCATGCAGTTACTCATCTCTGTCGAGATCGGCCTACACGACGAATGGCTGTCGCCGGCTAAAGGCAATCTAAACATTGCAGGACTCGCGGCGAATGCAGCGTTCGTCAGGATCAAGGCCGCATACCCCTGCTACTGCGTAAGACTGGGCGTTGTCGACGGAGACGGACTCGACTGTCGCACTTGTAGCTTACCACATGACGGACCAGTACTCGAGAAGGTCCTTGCAATAACTGAAGAGGCATGCGAAGATGCACTCTACCTGTCGCCTCATCTTTCGAAATACCTCGACGAGCACGCACTGCATGATCTTCTCGTCCAACGTGGCTGGGCTCGTGCGAACAGGTAACGGACGTTCATAAATAAATCCGTCACCTTATCTGTCACTGGAGCTAATAGAAAAGCCCGACTACTCGAGGTAATCGGGATGTGATATGGTGGTCAGGGGCGGAATCGAACCGCCGACACACGGATTTTCAGTCCGTTGCTCTACCGACTGAGCTACCTGACCGGATAAGCGGCTTGAATAAAGCCGCAGAGTAAGCCTCCGAGACGCGGAATATAAGAGCGTCGGACGTCGGTACAAAACGGTCGCCTTCCCCTCCTTCCGGATTCACACCTCCTTTAAGGGAAGGGCAGCATGATGTTTGCGCACGGACGTACCTTTTCGGTGCGCCATTGAACACAGGTGCTCAGTGGTCGGTTTCGCGAAGATCAAAGGTCGGGGAAGATGGACTGGGGAGTGCCGCGCGCATCTCGCGGCGAACCAGGGTACGAAATGAACGACGGAAGGCGGTCGCCGAATAGAACCATCGTGAGTGCCGGGTCGGCCGTGCGAGCTAAAGACGTGGACTGAGGTGCAGATGCGACGGCTGCGAACTTTTCTAGCGGTCCGCTTCCTGAGTCACGACGATGGATTTAAGCAGCACGTGACCAGGTCCGGCCTGTGCAGTCCGCACGTCCCGGATTTACTTCGCGAGCACTTTCTCGATGCGCTCTGTCAAGACGTTGGGACTAATAGGCTTCACGAGATAAGCATCCACTCCGGACTCGAGTGCCATGACAATATCCTGCCGATCGTTTTTTCCGGTGGTCATGACGATCGGGGTGTCAGCATGGTTTTTGCTCGATCGGATGCAGCGGACGATATCCAGTCCGCTTGCCTTTGGGAGCATCCAATCAACCACGATCAAATCGTATGTCTCGCGGCTCAAGTAGCGTAGGGCTCCCTCTCCATCATGGGCAATATCCACGTTCGAAAAACGCAGTGCCATGAGGCTTCGGCTGGTGATTTTTGCGAGGACGAGATTATCCTCTATCAATAGAGCGTTCATCGATATCGGGCGCACGCCATCGATTTGTATGCACGTGCTCGTCGGCGAATTTATTCGAGTGACAACCGCTGTGTTGGTATCGTCCATCTGCATGTGTGCTTAAGCAGGTGCAGCGGTTTTGCAAATCGGCTCATACTTGTGTGAACATGAGTGTCGCATGGATGAAGCAACCAAGACGGTAAATATTTTCATCAACTGAGGTTATGTTTTCGATCCGGTGGGTGTCTATCACTCGCATCTCTGATGATGCCTTCGTCGGTAGGCCGGGGTTCGACGTGTGGGGTCGGGCCCCGGCCTCTTTTTTGAGGAGGTTCCGCATTGGCTGCACGTAAGCGGAACCCAGGAAGAGCGGTTTGGTACGTACGCGCGAAGGGGCTGCGGACGCGCAGTTCCGGCTTTGTGGTCTTTACGTGAATGTCCCGAGGCCAGGTTGCAGCGCCTCGATCAGACATCGTATCTTCTTTTCCTATTTTGTTGGTCCGGTAGTTCAGTTTGGTTAGAACGCCTGCCTGTCACGCAGGAGGTCGCGGGTTCGAGTCCCGTCCGGACCGCTTAAAACGCCCCTTCTAGATCAGGAGGGGCATTTTTGCGTTCTGGGTTAAAGTAGGGGTTAAAGTACACTCGCCATATGGCGCGATCGGCTGGGTAGTTGCGCTTTAGACCAGATCGTCTCGAAAATGAGCACCGAGGCGCCCGACGCAAAGCAGGCCGTACA
>CAYPDV010000139.1:0-2860 GCA_964409525.1 uncultured Gemmatimonadaceae bacterium | reverse complement strand
GACGACGTTGCCCTTCTTGTGACCCTCATCCACGTAGCGGTGCGCTTCGGCAATGTCCTCGAACGGATATCGCCGATCGATTACCGGACGAAATTTGCCCGCCTCCGCCAGCTCTGCCAGGAATTGCAGGTCTTCGAGGCGTCCGGATGCAGGGCCGGCGATGACTTTCTTGCTGGTCGTCAAAGATACGATCGGGCTTCGGAGCATGTCCGGCAGCGTGCCGAGCACGAGCAGCAATCGCCCGCCGTCCTTCAGCATCTCGGTCGCCCGCGCGAGCGGGATGGTGCCTGCTGCGTCGAGTATGATGTCGTACGCTTCTTCAGCAGAGGATACGTCTTCCTGGGTGTAGTCTATTACTCGATCGGCCCCGATGGACTTGACGAGTTCCAGGTTGGCGGTACTGCACACGCCGGTCACGTACGCGCCGAAATGTTTAGCGAGCTGGACGGCGGCCGTGCCCACGCCGCCGGATGCGCCGTTGATGAGCACGGTTTCGGCGCTGCTGATTTTTCCTCGACGAAAGAACTGAAGGGCGGTCGTGCCGCCGAAGGAGAGCGCGGCGGCTTCGACGAAACTCAGGTTGGGCGGCTTGGCGGCGACCGCACCATCCTCCGGCATGCATTTATACTCGGCGTGACAGCCCATCTTAGCGTCGCTGAATGCAAACACCTCGTCGCCTTCGCGGAAGCGCGTGACGCTCGAGCCTACCGACTCGACCACTCCTGCCAGCTCGCTGCCCAACACCGGCCGGCGAGGTTTGGTAAAGCCGAATATCAGGCGAGAGACGACCCCAAAGCCGCGCGGTACCTCCAGGCTCCGAACTCTCCAGTCAGCCGACGTCACCGTCGTCGCCCGCACCTTGATCAGAATCTCGTCGCGGCGGGGCGTCGGCTTCTTGATCTCGCGAATTTGCAGCACGTCCGGCGGGCCGTACTTCGTCGCAATGACCGCTCGCATCATCGTCATCTTTCGCGTCTGATCACTCCTGCCACGGCTCGTCGGCCGTCGGCCCGTAGATGGACGGGACGGGCACGTCGAGCAGCCGCAGGTAAACCGTCATCTGACCGCGGTGGTGGCTCAGATGACTGATGTGCTGGCGAACGACATCCCCGCGCGGGGCCGTGAACAGTACCCGGTCCCGCATCTTCAGTGACCAGGGCACGTCGTAGTCGGCAGCGTCCGCCTCCGTGATCGCGTCACGGGACTTGCGAACGTTCTCGTCGAACAACTTGAGCAACGTCTCCGTGCTTTCATTGCTGTAGGCGCCGGCGCTCGCAAGATCGAGTTCGGAACTGGTCAGCGTCTGTCCGATCCAGCCCGGCATCCATGCGAGGAGTTGAGCGAGATGGGCGATCGAGAACGACTTTGGATGGGGTTTCCAGTCGGGATCATCGTCCGGGACGCGTTCGATCACGCGGCGCGTGGCGGCCATTTCCTGGTCGTACTCCGACAGCAGCTTTTCGGAATTGATCATCATTCACGCGGATTCAGTTCTGATTGCTTTCAGGTCATACCGTCGAATCTGCACCGGGATCGCCCCTCATCGGCCCGCCTAGTCATACGTTTTGAGAAGAAAGCCGGCGACGGCTTCGGCCACCTGATCCGGATCCCCGAGATGGCCGGTATGTCCCTGCCCATCCAGCCGCTCGATCCGGACATCCGCAAAAATCTTCGCGAGTGATTCGGTCGCGAAGGATGGATGCTCCTTCGTCATGGTACCGGCCAGAAGGAGCGTCGGGACCTGAAGGTCCTCATACCGCTCCACGCTGGGATCGACTGCGGTCATCGCCACCCACTCCTGAACGGAATGTGGCGCCAGGGCGACCATCTGCTCCCAGATGGGCGAATCCCGCAGGAAGGCGATCTCATCCTCCGGAAGGCGGGCCTCGTCACGGAGGAAAATGGTGACGGCCTCATCGAACCGCCCTTCTTCTGCCGCCGCCTGGATGCGCTCGAGAATCGACACGAAGAGCGGACCGGCGTGTAGCGGCGGCTCGTACAGGATCAAGCCGCGAAGGGGACGGCGCAAGGCCGCCTCGAGCGCGTACACCGCACCGGAAGAGTGGCCCAGCAGGAGCGCGTCGGGTCCGGCCGCCTCCAGCACTGCGAGAATATCTTCGGCTTCGCGATCAAACGCGTACTCGCTACGGTGCTCGCTCCCGCCGCGACCCCAGCGATCCACGACATAGCACGTGCAGTGCTCGGAGAGGGCCGTTGCCACAGGCATCCAGTTCCGTCCCGTATTCAGGGCTCCGTGTACAAGTACGAGTGGTACGGGCCCGGACCCGACACGCGTGTAGCCGATCCGGGTGCCGTCGATTGAATGGACCGTACCCGTCTCGATGGGCGGGTCGGCCGGCTGCGCTTTCGCGGCGCCGCCCGCGAAAGCGAAGACAAAGCCGGCGCTCAGTAAGGCCGATGTCACGACTACGTCCGTCATGATGTCCTCCCTGTTTGATGTGCGAATGGCGTCTCCTTCCCCTTCGACGCCCCGGACGTCTTGAATGCTGGGCCCAGGAAGGCCGGGAGCAGGTCCCGATCCCGCCGGCGTGCTCGTGCGGGTCCGTCGGCATGGATTCGGGATGGAAATTGGTACCCGCAAGCTGCACGATGATGATATACGGATCGTCGGTTTGCGTCAAGTCATACACGACGATCTCTCCGAGCATCCAATCTCCCTCACGTCGGTTGCCCATTACGCGGGAATTCAGGTCCATCCCACCGGGTCATTCAGTCCGGGGGATCTATCATCACCTGACGAAGGGCTGCCGCCAATCATTCGGCCGTGAAGGCTGCGGCGCGGACTTGCTCGTCTTGCTCTTCCACGATACTCGTTCAGGACTAAGGGCTGCGAACGTTG
>CAYPDV010000138.1:0-2862 GCA_964409525.1 uncultured Gemmatimonadaceae bacterium | reverse complement strand
ACCAGCGCGAGCAGAATTATGGAAAGCTTGAACATGACGTTGCTGAATGTGCCTATGGCCATTCCTAGGGACTAAACCACAGGTTGCAGACTCCTAGCGCAGATCGTCCATTGGCCTGTGAAACTAAACTGCTAATCTTGTCAGGACGCGAATCCGTAGAACGGCCAGCACGAAGCTGGTACCATGTTGCCAACGTGTTTCTGTCAAGGCAGACTAACAGTTGCGGATTGTCTAATTATACTCACTATCAATCAAATCTCAAACTTTTTCTTGCGAGGTAGCACTGTAATGTGACGGGGAAGGACGCGCCCCGTCGACTCGTTGTTAGGATGAGGACGGAAGCGGCTGTTTATCGACGTCGGCGGACCCCGATACATCATGTCATCTCGAAAACGATACTGTTGCGACCGGCAACCGGAGTATGTCGATGGCTTGGAGGATTTTCGTAGCGCGTGCTAATGACCTCTCCCATAGTGGTCATTGACTCGCGATATTCACTTCGCCCAACTGTGTTGACGTCGGCCGTAGACTTGAGCATTCGCTTCATAGTGACCCCAGAGCGCGCTGCATTCGATATGGGCATCGCCCAGTGCCTTTCACGATGCGTTTAGATTCGAGAATGTCTGCAGCTTTAACGTAAAGTGGCGCGGCCGCGGGTGAGGCCGACTCGATCCGAGGGCCTCGCTAAAGATCTTCTCTGCGGCACGGGTCATGCACTTCTTTAGGAAGTGAATGGTCGTTTCAATATACGACTTAGTCGATTTGGCCGTGCCAATGCAAGCTGCTCAATGGCTCCTAATCGACGCAAGAGTACAGATGGCATAAACACGCTTCCTCGTTTCGCTGGGCTTCCTTAAGTCCCTAACCATCTCAGAGGATCCATAGGGGGAGCCCACATGCCTCAAGCTTCATGAGTCGAACAAGGATTGTCGTCTGGATCGTTCTTGCCGCATGCGCCCTGGGGGCCTGCGACAGCTTTGAGGCCACGCGGTTCTATAGGTTTAGTGGTCGCGTCATAGACGCGGAGACAAAGGAGCCGCTGGCCGACGTGCCCGTGCTGATTTCGCGCTACACGTCGGGGAAAGCATGCGAGATCGCTAGCAACAAGCCGTGCGGAGAGGGATACACGCAGGTTAGTCAGATCGCGACTGCGAACGATGGGACCTTTCAGTTCGAATACGAGGTCAGTAGTTTACTGTCATCTCGACACGAACTTACGGCCGATCCATGCCTCTTGGAGCCAGCCGACTGCAAATACGACGAGGTGACCCTTAGAAGCGACGGCTCACTAACTGATCAGCTGATCCAGGTACCTCGCAGTGAGTTGTGACGGTCCTGGCCCACGGTTGGCCTCACTGACGGTCATCCCTAGGAGGGCCCTTGAGTGAGCCGCCGCGCGGCCCTTTCCTCTCTTGCCGCCGAACAGCGGCTCTTGGGAAATCGCCGCTCGGAGGCATATCTTGTGCGTGTCAAACCCTGTCAATGACAACGTCAGCAGCGATGAAGCCGAGGTTGGTTCTCCTATTCGTCGTTACCGTTGTCGCGGCGCAGCTGTTTAGATGTCCGCGCGCAGCTGGGCAGACGAAAGTGGATACGACCGAGGCTGGAGCCTACGTGGAGAAGTTCGTCCGCATCGGCGGCGATAGTCTCCGCTACCTCGATTTCGGCGGCGCGGGGCTGCCCGTCGTCTTTACGCCGGCGATGGTCCGACACGTGGACGGCTACGCCCGTCTCGGAAGCCTTCTTAGGGGCGACTACCGCGTGCTGGCTATCGGGCGCCGCGACGCCGACACGACCATCACCAACCTCGGTATTGCGGACAACGCGGCCGATCTCCTCCACTTCCTCGATGCCCTCGGCATGGATCGCGCCGTCTTTGCGGGAAATACGGAGCCCGCCTACCGACTGACGTACCTCGCCGAGCAGCACCCCGAACGCCTGGCGGGCCTGATCTACCTCGCCGGGCCGCCGTCCGCTGCTGCTACGTTTTTTCGAAACCCTGCCAGCGGTTGGCCTATGCTCGTTCGCTGGTGGGGAGTGGGTGACGATTTTTTGGACGCCGATCCCTATGCGTTCCGATACCTAAGCGACACGGCTGCCGTCATATCCGTTCCAGCCTTAACCTTCGTAAATGAGCGAGGCACGAGAGGCGTCGAAGGCTGGATCACCCCATTGATGGAAATCGGATCTCCGCGCGTAGCGGAAGACATCGAAGAGCTTGCAAGCTCGTCTCACCCAGGCGGCGACTATTACATGAACCTACTGACTGACGACTCGCTACGGACGGAGCACCTTGCCGCGATCGACGATTAGGAGGCCCGCGAATACTTTCAGCGACTCGTGGCCGATGACAGCCTTCAGTCCGCAATAGAGCAGTTTCACGAAGAGCATATTGGCCCAGCCGAGCTCATGAACTGGGAGGCGTTCAAGGCCGCCTTTGGAGATGATCTGCGCGTGGTAGAGCTTGACACGCCTGTCGTGACTGGCTACGAGTACCGCGACGACCCCGACCTTTTGGCGCCTCACATCCGAAGCTTCTTGGAAGACATTGAGGCACCGCAAGACGCCGAGGCGTGCGAAGAGCTGCGCGCGGCGGTCGAATCCATCCGAACGGACATCATGACAGGCAACATAGACGGCCTGCAGTCGCTCCATCTCGACACTGACAAGTTCACCAAGTTTGGACCTCGAACGTTCGAGCGGCAGGACGTGGAGAGCACGAGCGCCTCGGAAGCGGCTTTCTTCGGGTCAATCTCCGACGTCACCTATGAGGTCGAGGACCTGAAGATCGACGTGTTCGACGACGTTGGCATCGTCACCTACTATCCACGCGTCTCCTTCCTTAGGGACGGGGAGCGCCAC
>CAYPDV010000137.1:0-2913 GCA_964409525.1 uncultured Gemmatimonadaceae bacterium | reverse complement strand
CTCGCCGCGGCCGCGCCGCTCGCGATCTCGGCTCCCGCACCCGCCGCCGCCCAGCTCTCCTCCGTCGAGGAGCGGCTCGCCGCGCACGTCGATCAGCGGCGCCAGGAGTCCGTCGATCTGCTGGAGCGCCTGGTCGAGGTGAACAGCGGAACGATGAACCCCGCCGGGGTGCGGCGCGCCGGCCGGATCGCCGCGGCCGAGCTCGAGGCGCTCGGCTTCGAGACGCGGTGGGTCGGCGTGCCCGACTCGCTCCGCCGCGCCGGCCACCTGGTGGCGGTCCGGGAGGCGGCCCGGCCGGAGGCTCCGAGGCTCCTCCTGATCGGCCACCTCGACACGGTGTTCGAGGAGGACAGCCCCTTCCAGGACTTCCGGATCGTGGACGAGGACGAGGCGGCCGGCCCGGGCGTGGCCGACATGAAGGGCGGGATCGTCGTCATGTTCGAGGCGCTCCGGGCGTTGGAGTCGGTGGGGGCCCTGGACGACCTGACCGTGCGCGTGGTCCTCACCGGCGACGAGGAGAGCCCGGGCCGGCCGCTCGAGGAAGCCCGCCGGGCGCTGATCGAGGCCGCGCGGGAGAGCGACGTCGCGCTCGGCTTCGAGGGCGGCTCGGGGGGCGCCGGGGCCGATCAGGCCGTGATCGCCCGCCGGAGCAGCAGCGAGTGGATCCTCCGGACCGGCGGCCGGGACGCGCACTCCTCCGGCGTGTTCAGCCCCGGGGTCGGCGCCGGCGCGATCTTCGAGGCGGCCCGCATCCTGGAGGCGTTCTACTCCGAGCTCCGGGGCGAGGAGTACCTCACGTTCAACCCGGGGGTGATCGCGGGCGGGACGACGGTCGAGTACGACGAGGAGGAGACCCGGGGAACCGTGTTCGGGAAGACGAACGTGGTGGCCTCCGAGACGGTGGTGCACGGCGGGATCCGCACCATCTCGGACGAACAGCTCGAGCGGGCGCGGGAGCGGATGCGGGAGATCGCGGAAGGGAGCCTGCCCCGCACCTCCGCAGAGATCACCTTCTCGGACGGGTACCCCTCCATGCCCCCGACGGACGGCAACCGCGAGCTGCTCACGCTCTACGACGGGGCCAGCCGCGACCTCGGCCTGGGGCCGGTCGAGGCGTTCGACCCGGGGGGGAGGGGCGCCGCGGACATCTCCTTCGTGGCCTCGCTGGTGGACGGGATGGACGGACTCGGGCCGCACGGATCCGGCTCGCACACGGAGCGGGAGACGGTGGATCTCTCGTCGATCACCACGCAGGCGAAGCGCGCGGCGGTGTTCATGTACCGGCTGGGGCGGGAGGGGTGAGGCGCATGCGCTCGGCATGAGACTCCTCGTCCTGGGCGGCACCCGCTTCGTCGGACGCGCGCTGGTCGACGCCGCGCTCGAGCGGGGCCACGAGATGACGCTCTTCCACCGCGGCCGGCACCACCCCGGCCCGGCGGACGTCGAGAACGTCCACGGGGACCGGGGCGGCGATCTCGCGGAGCTCGGCGACCGTCGCTGGGACGTGGCGATCGACACCTCCGGCTACCTGCCGCGCCACGTGCGCGCGTCGGCCGGGCTGCTCGCCGACCGGGTCGAGCACTACACCTTCGTCTCCAGCGTCTCCGTCTACCGGGACTTCGCGGAGCGGGGGATGGACGAGGGGGCCCCCGTCCGCACGCCCCTCGAGCCGGAGCCGGAAGAGCTGGACATGGAGCTCTACGGCGAGCTGAAGGTCGGGTGCGAGCGTGCGGTGGAAGCGGCCATGCCCGGACGGGCGCTGGTCGTCCGGCCCGGCCTCGTCGTGGGCCCCCGCGACTACATGAACCGCTTCCCGTACTGGTGCCGCCGGATCGCCCGCGGGGGCGAGGTCCTCGCTCCCGGCGAGCCGGGCCGACGGGTGCAGCTCGTCGACGTGCGCGACCTGGCCGGCTGGATGCTGGACATGGCGGAGGGGCGCCGCGTCGGCACCTTCAACGCGACCGGCCCGGCCGAGCCGCTCACGATGGCCGGGATGCTGGAATCCGTCCGCGCGGCGGCCGGCGGCGACGCGCGCTTCACCTGGGTCCCCGACGACTTCCTGCTCCGGGAAGGGGTGGGACCGTGGGAGGAGATGCCGTTCTGGGTGCCCGACGAGGCGCAGGGAGTCCTGTCCATGGACGTGAGCCGGGCCGTGGCGGCGGGGCTCCGCTTCCGTCCCGTGCCCGAGACCGCGCGGGACGTGCTCGCCTGGCTTCCCGGGCGCGAGGGGGAGCCGGAGGTGGAGTCCGGCATCCCGGCGGAGCGGGAGTCGGAGCTGCTGCGAGCCTGGCACGACTCGCGGGGAGCAGAGGGAATGGAGGAGTGGACGTAGCGCTTCCTTCCCGCGTTCCCGGGCGGATCGCCTTCTCCATCGGTGTGACTCGATCGCCGTCCACGGCAAACGCCGGGGCTCTCGGCGTCTGCTGAGGTGACCGCGGTGGAGCACCTGGTGGAGTTCGACTGAGACGATGGATCCGGACGCCGGCCCATCGAAGCATCAGACCGCCCGGACGTTTCCGCTGAAACGTTCACCGTCGACGACCCGGCATCCGCGAGACCGTGAAGCTCCTCGTCCCGGGCGGCACCCGCTTCGTCGGCCGCGCGCTGGTCGAGGGCCGGGATCCCGGAGTACTGGATGGTGGATCTCACCGCGGATCGAATCGAGGTGTTCCGGGAACCATCCGACGAGGGTTCCCTGCGGGTGCAGGAGCATGGGAGGGGCGGCGCGCTTCGCCTCTCCGCGTTCCCGGGCCTCGAGGTGCCGGTGGACGCGGTCCTTCCCTGACCGGGGCGCACGGCGAGGACGATCATCACGACGGACCCGCCAGGTCCTCCCGGCCCTCGCCCCCCTTCCCGCTGATCACCCACCCGGCCCCCACGACCACCCCCGCCCCCACCACGTTGTACCAGAGC
>CAYPDV010000136.1:0-3099 GCA_964409525.1 uncultured Gemmatimonadaceae bacterium | reverse complement strand
CGCATCCGGGCGACGCCCCCTTCATCCTCCACGACGACGGCCTCGGCTGGCTCTTCGTACCGGAGGGGCTGAAGGACGGGCCGCTCCCGACGCACTTCGAGCCGCTGGAGTCGCCCGTGCGGAATCCCCTCCACCGCAGACAGACGAACCCGCCCGTGAACTGGTTCCGGCGCGAGGAGAACCCCTTCGCGGATTCGCCGGATCCGCGCTTCCCGTACGTGCTCACGACGTACCGCCTCACCGAGCACCATACGGCGGGGGGGATGAGCCGCTTCCTCAGCCACCTCTCCGAGCTCCAGCCCGAGCTCTTCGCCGAGATCTCGCCGGAGCTGGCCCGGCAGGTGGGCGTGGTGAACGGAGACCGGATGACGATCGCCAGCCGCCGGGGGGCGGTGGAGGCGCGCGCCCTCGTGACCCGCCGCATCCGCCCGCTCCGGGTGGACGGACAGGTGGTCCACCAGGTCGCGATCCCCTTCCACTGGGGCTCCGCCGGCCCGCTCAAGGGTGACGTGGCGAACGACCTGGTGCCGCTGTCGGGCGAGCCGAACGTCTCCATCCACGAGGGGAAGGCGCTCCTGTGCAACGTCTTCCCGGTGCCGAGGCCGAGAGGCCCCGACCTGGTCCGCTGGCTGGAGAGCCTCACGGGTGGCGAGGAGGAGGAGCTCGAGCGGGGGAAGGAGGAGTCCGGACCCGCGCGGGGCGGCGGCGGCCACGGCAAGCGCGGAAAGGACGAGGAGAGCGGGGCATGAGACGGGAGGGAGGGCGAGCCGTGATCCAGCCACACCGGCGCGCCGCGGCCGCCGGACGCGAGAGCACGCGACGCGAGGGGAGGTCCCATGGCGATCGGTGAGGGCACGGCGAGCACGAACCAGGGCGAGCACACCTACGCCGCCGACGGGACCACCGTCGGCTTCTTCACCGACCCCACGCTCTGCATCGGGTGCAAGGCGTGCGAGGTGGCGTGCAAGGAGTGGAACCAGGTGCCCGACGACGGCTTCGAGTGGACCGGCCACTCGTACGACAACACCGGTGCGCTGGGGGCCTCGACGTGGAGGCACGTCCTCTTCCTCGAGCAGGACGGCCGCCTGGGGATGCAGGTGGCGGGGCCGATGACGGGGGAGGATCGGGGCACGGAGAGCGGGCGAGCCAGCGGGGTGGGGGCGCCGGGCGCGGCGGGTGCCGCGGAGGAGACCGAGGACGCCTTCCGCTGGATCTTCTCGTCCGACGTCTGCAAGCACTGCGAGGAGGCGGGCTGTCTGGAGGCGTGCCCGACCGGATCCATCGTCCGGACCGAGACCGGGGCCGTCTACGTCCAGGACGACGTCTGCAACGGGTGCGGCTACTGCGTCGTGGGCTGTCCGTTCGGCGTGATCGACCGGCGGCCGGAGCCGCTGCCCGGCGCGGGGGGCGCCTTCAAATGCACCTTCTGCTACGACCGCCAGCGCTCCGGGCTGGTGCCCGCCTGCGCGAAGGCGTGCCCGACCGAGTCGATCCAGTTCGGGCCGCTCGACGAGCTGAGGGAGCGGGCGCGCCGCCGGATCGACGACCTGCGGGTGCGGGGATACGCGGACGCGGCGATCTACGACCCGACGGACACCTCCGTCCGCGGGATCCACGCCTTCTTTCTCACCCTGGGCGACCCCTCGGCGTACGGGCTCCCACCCACCCCCGAGGTACCCACGATCCACCTCCGGGCCGCGTGGAGCTCGGCGGTGGCCACGGCCGCCGGCCTGATCGCGATCTCGGCGGCGGCGTTCCTGCTGTGAGTGGCGCGGATCGTTCTCGACCGGACGAGGGGCGCTCGGCCGAGGAGCAGCCCGAAGAGGATCGACCGGACGAGGGGCGGTTGGACGACCTCCGCCGGGAGGCGGCGGCGACGGGGGGGGTGACGGGTCGCGGGGTCGACGTGGAGGGGGGGCCGATCCCGCCGGGGGCCGCGGGAGGCGGTGCCGCCGGGCGGGATGCCCGCTGGCCCGCGACGGGCGCCCGCCCTCCCGCGACCCCGGCCGCCGACCTCGCCGCCACGGAGGGCTACTACGGCCTGCCGGTCCTGAAGCCTCCCGTCTGGACCTGGGAGGTCCCGCTCTACTTCTTCGTCGGCGGCCTGGCGGGCATGAGCGGCGTCCTCGCGCTGGTCGCGGTGCTCGCGGGGGGCATGCCCGATCTCGTCGAGGCGGCGCTCTGGATCGCGGTGGCGGGCGCAGGGGCGTCGGCCGCGCTCCTCGTGATGGATCTGGGCCGCCCCGCCCGCTTCCTCTACATGCTCCGGGTGTTCAAGTGGCGCTCCCCGATGTCCGTGGGGGTGTGGCTGCTCACCGGGTTCGGAGGCGTGGTCACGCTGGGAGCGGTGCTCTCACGGTGGGGAGCGGAGCCGGCCGGCGTCGGCGAGCTGTGGGGGGCGGGCCCGGCCGGCGTCCTCCTCCTCCTCTGCCTGGTCGCCGGCGCACTCCTCGGAGCGCTGGTCGGGACCTACACGGGCGTGCTGATCGGCGCGACCGCGGTGCCCGCCTGGAACGCGCATCGGGCGACGCTGCCGCTCCACTTCGGACTGGCGGGTCTCGGCTCGGCGGCGGCCGTTCTCGAGCTGCTCGGCTACGCGCCCGGACCGCTCCATCTGATCGGCCTCCTGGTCGCCGGGGGCGAGACGCTGGTCGGAGGGTGGATCGAGGTGCGGCGGCACGGTGCGAGGGACCGGGCGCTCAGGACGGGGTCGGCGGGTGCGCTGCTGCGGGTCTCGGGCGGGCTGTCCGGGCCCGTGAGCCTCCTCCTCCGGCTGCTCGGGTGGCGGACGTGGGCCGCTGGCGTCTTCCTCCTCGGCGCGCTCGTCAGCCGCTACGGATGGCTCGAGGCGGGGAAGGCTTCGGCGCGGGACCCGGCGGCGGCTCTGGGGGGGTGACGGCGGGCCCCCCGCGGGGTCGTATGGTGCCTGCGGCTGGCGGGCGGTCGTGACTCGGTCCGATCCGGTCCTGCGGCCGTCCCATCGGGCCATGGACGGTTTTCGGGTTTCTGGGTGGTGCTCGTCCCGGACCTCGCTCCTGTGCCTCCATCGGAACGGCTCACGCGCCCCAGGAGGTGCCTGAGTCGTCCGGCGAGGCGTTT
>CAYPDV010000135.1:0-3166 GCA_964409525.1 uncultured Gemmatimonadaceae bacterium | reverse complement strand
TCAAAGCGGCCACGGATTCGGTGGTCAGGCCGCAACTTGGGGAGGCGGGCTCGACTTTAGGCAGCAGCGTGCGAAGTTGCTGTAGCTCCAGGATTCTTATACAGCCAAATACCTCGCTGACGACTTTCCCGGTCTAGCGTGAGCATACTGCGATGTCGTAGCCAGTGGCGCGTGACTGAGCGTTTGCTTGACCAAGTGGACGGGTGCCCCCGATCGAGCGACTTCGTTTGGCGCAGTTGAGTCGAGAAACGAGCCTACCGAGAACCTAGACGGGAAGCGGTTTCAAGGGCCGACTCCAAAGCCGGGCCCTCGCAATCTGTCACGCTAACAGAAAGAATTTCCAATAGAGCTCCAGAAGGATTCGGGGAAGCAGGATTACTGTGCCCATCAGATATGCCACATGCGGTCGGCCTCTTTTACGCACGTCGTAGATGAAAAGAAAGGCTACGATCACAACGAAGAGAATCTCAGTACTCCACCGTCCTAGGAGATATCCCATACGACCTGTAGCTGCGGGAAGGAGGGCGATGGTAGCGAGAAGCATGAATCGCTTGTGGTACGCGGGTTTTCGACGGTAGAAGAATCCAATTGTAATCAGGACGGCAAACTGGACGATGTCGATGGCAGGTCGGGTAAATGGAACCTGTGACCATGTGATGACGCCCTCTGTGACCATGCGCTGTACAGATAGTATGGTGACGAGATCCTTCGTCGACAGCCAAGCGATGAGCGCGTCATCGCTTATTTCAGCGAACGGCGAGTCGAGGCTGAAGCCGTTCGCACGCAGGTGAAAAATCGCCGAGTATCGCACGGCGAATATCTGCTCGGTCGCCTGACCAAGCTCGAGGGTAACGGCTTGAGGTTTGCACCTTCTTTCGATACACTTAAATAACGGAGCAGTTTTCCTCTCATGCCGGCGATATCCGTCATGTCAGTCATTCATATGCTCGGCGCAGGAAAGTTCAGTTCCCAAGCGCTTCCGAGAATATGCTACGCGGACGTCGTGGACGAAAATCTTAGCCTCCTTGTCCAGAGTCAGCTCGCACCATGGAACGACGACAGTTCATTCATGTGACGGCCGCAGGCATTGCAGGCCTTGGCCTCTCAGGCGGACTGTGCTTGCCTGCCGCAGCATCGTCATTGCGTACTCTAGCCCGGCCGGAACTGCTTCAGTTTATTGGAAGCCAGCGTGTCGTTGAAGTGGGCCGGGCCTACCGTGCCGCGGTTCGCGATGAAAGTACGGTCGACGACCTCACGTCCGCCATCATGTCGGAGTCGAGACTATCCTCGAAGTTGACGGCCACGTCGATCCGCAGCAGGCTCGCGAAGCAGATCAGCGACGACTTTGCGCGTCAGCGTACGATCGAGCTCAACGGCTGGATTCTTTCGCTGACCGAGGCCCGCCAGTGCGCGCTCTATTCCATCGTGTCAGCCTGACATCCATCCACCAACTGCCATGCACATCGACGCCAATACGCTCGATGACGGAACGGTCATCGAAGGAGACCTCTGCATCGTAGGCGCGGGCGCCGCCGGGATCAGCATGGCGCTTGAGTGGGCTGGTCTCTCCAAGAAAGTCATCTTGCTCGAAGGTGGGGGATTCGAAGTCGATTCGGAAGTCCAAGATATGTATCGTGGCGAAAACATCGGTCAGAAGTATTACCCGCTACACTCCTCACGCCTGCACTACTTTGGCGGCACGACCGGGCACTGGGGCGGCTTCTGTGCGCGCTTCGACCCGTGGGATTTCGAGGAACGAGCATGGGTGCCCAACAGCGGCTGGCCCTTCGGTCTGGAGGAGATGGAGCCGTTCTACGAAAGAGCCCAGAAGCTTGTAGAACTAGGGCCAACGGAAGGTTGGGATGGCAGGTATTGGGAGGCGCAAGACCCTCGTCTTGCTCAGCTTCCGTTCGATGAGTCGAAAGTCTGGACCAAAATGTGGCAGTTCAGCACGCCGACTCGGTTCGGAACGCGGTACCGCGACGACATTGTCGAGTCTTCAAACATCCACCTCTTCACGCATGCCAACGTTTGCGACATCAAGGCGAACGATTCGGTCTCCGAGGTCGAGGAGCTGGAGATCCGCTGTCTGAACGGGAAAGCACATCGTGTACGAGCACGGTACGTCGCGTTGGCATGCGGAGCCATCCAGAATGCACGCCTGCTACTGGCCTCGAACTCGCAGGCTCCAAACGGCTTAGGCAACGATCACGACCTTGTCGGACGATATTTCATGGAGCACCTGGAGGCTCCTTCGGCCTACATGATCCTGGCTGAACCGGGCCCAATGTCGCTCTACATGCTATCGTCCGACACGTTCACGCGCGGTGCGCGTGGTGAGCTCGCGCTTTCCTACGACGAGCAGCGCGAGCATCAGATTCTTAACTGCAGCGCCGATCTCCGCGCCGATGACGATCTAATACCCGATGACGAGGCGAACAGGATCGATGAGTATCCCACATCCGCCAAGGCCCAGGTCGAACGAATGCAGAGAGTATTCGAGGCGGTTAATGCTGGACAGATTCCCGAAATGGAGATGGACAAGGTCGCTGGATTTATGATGCAGTGCCGAAGCGAGACCGCTCCAAACCCGGAATCGAGAGTGGTTCTGTCCGATGAAAAGGACGCCCTCGGCGTCCCGAGAGCCAACCTCGACTGGCAGCTGACTGAGCTCGAGAAGAAGACGCTTCTGAAGACCTTCGAAGTTATTGGGCAGGAGGCAGGACGGATAGGAATCGGCCGCGTCAAGATTCGGGATTGGCTCCTCGCCGAGAATCCGTTCAGCGGCTCTGCGTCGCGGGCCGCGGCCGGCTGGCATCATATGGGCACTACGCGTATGCACGAAGCTTCCCGCCGAGGAGTAGTGGACGCGAACTGCGAGGTGCACGGTATCAGAAACCTGTTTGTCGCCGGTTCGGCGGCCTTTGCTACGTCCGGCTCGGCGAATCCCACGCTGACTCTGATTGCCCTCTCGCTTAGGCTCTCCGACCACCTCAAAACGAAAATCTGGTGATCAATTCACAGACTGATCGCCCAACGAATGAGCCGTCGTGCGCTGACGAGCCTTACGACTCTCTGCCTCTTGTGCGGGATGTGCGCGCCTCTTCAGGCCCAAACGCAAATAATGGGACGCGCCGTAGACAAAGGCGGTGGCCAACCCGTTGCA
>CAYPDV010000134.1:0-3247 GCA_964409525.1 uncultured Gemmatimonadaceae bacterium | reverse complement strand
CCTCAGAACGTAACACGAACCCCAGACACCACTTGAGGAACTCGTACAACGCCAGCGCACCCCAGAAGGTCCCTCCCGGGACGATCCCCCCGGATCAGACCCCCAAGAAGTGGGGCCTCCGGGACAACACCGCCACCGCGAGCGCGCTCAAGGCGAGGAGCCCGCCCCGGACGGCCGTGTCCCGCGACTGGGTCGAGCGACCCGCCATCGTGAACAGGTACGTGGTGGACGCCTCGTCGGCGCCGGTCGCGAGGAAGGTGTGTCCGGCAACGCGTTCGGTCTCGGCCTGGAGGATGCCGTCGTCCTGGGCGAGATCGTCGCCCGTGCCGCCGACCTGTGCGGCGATCGTCCCGATCCCCAGCAGCCGCAGGAGGTCCAGGCCGCCCGAGAGGCGGGTGGCCCCCACCTCGGCCTGCTGGAGACCGTCCACCAGCCCCGGGTCGTCCGGGTCGAAGGTGTGGAGCCTGCCCAGCAGCTCGTCCAGGCCGCCCTCGACCAGCCGGAGACCGTCCACCAACCCGGGATCGGTCGCATCGAAGGTGTGGAGGCCCGCCGCCAGGTCCTCGAGGCCGTCGCGGACCGAGCGCAGCCCTTCGACGAGACCCGGGTCGCTGGGGTCGAAGGACTGGAGGTTCGCCATGAGCTCCCCCATCCCGTCGCTGACCAAGCGGAAGACCTCACGGAAGCCGGGCTGGAATGCCGCGGTGGCCGGATCGAAGACCGGCGTCGACGGGTCGAAGCAGGCCGGGCACTCCTGGAAGTAGTCGAACGGGACACGTCCATCCAGCGACGGCTGGGCGACGTTGAAGGCCGGGCTCGTGAGGGCCGTGAAGCGGATCGCCCCGAGCGCCCCGATCACGGTCGTGGGGTTGCCATCGGCGTCCAGGGTGATCTTCGGCGACCCGTCGGGGTTGCGCTCACCGAGGGAGGTGAGGAGCCCGTCGCTGATCCCGCCGATCTGCCCCAGGATCGCCAGCAGCGTGGGATCGACGGTCAGCCCCGAGCCGGCGGTTGCGAGGCTCTTGATCCCCTCGAGCCCTTCCCGGAACCCCGGATCTTCATCCCCCGAGACGGCGTCCAGGCCCACGAGGAGCTCGTCCAGCCCGGCGGTCACCTGGTCCACGGCCGGGATCATCCGGTCGTCGAAGGTGTCCTTGGTCGACTGGAGCGCCCAGAGCAGCGTCTGGGCCCGCCCCTGGGCGTCGGTGACCTCGATCGCCTCGCCCGTCTCGGGGTCGCGGCTACCGATCGGCGGCAGGATGCGATCTTCGAGCTGGGTGCCGATGAAGCCCAGGGCGCCCAGCAGGGTGGTCGGCGTGCCCTCGTCATCGAGAACGACGACCGGGTCGCCCGTTGCGGGGTCTCGGGTACCCACACCGGGGAGGATCCGATCGTCGAGCGCCCGACGCGCCGCGCCGATGGCCCCCAGCAGGGTCTGTGGGTCGTCCGGGTCGTCGATGGGCTCCCCCGTGTCCGGGTCCAATCGCCCGACACCGGCGAGCAGACGGTCGAGACCGCCGCCGAGCTCTCTGGCTCCGTCGCGAGCATCGGCGAGACGAGCGCCGATCCGCTCGAGACCGTCGAACAGGTCCCGCAGTGCCCCAAGCTGCTCGGAGACGGTCGCGCTCAGGCCCGAGGGGATCCCGGGCACCGCGAAGATCTGGATCTTCGGGACGAATGCCCGATCGGCCTCGGCCTCGATCACGACCGTCGCCGACGCTCCGCTCAGCGGCGGCGCAAGCAGGCCCGAGACGCTGACGTTCTGGTTGCCCTCCGGGTCGGGGGTGAACGGAGATCCAGCCACCGAGAGCTCGCGCCAGTCGTCGACAGGGAACGCCGCCCGCAGCGAGTACTGGAGTGGAAGGTAAACGGGGAGCTCCTCGGTGACCTCGCCCTTCGTCGCGGACTCGTAGGTCAGACCCTGGGTCGCCCTCGCCACGTTCTGGAGACGGATCTCGATCCGGACGTGCCCCGAGGCGCCGTCCAGGTCCTCGACGGAGACGCGCCGTCCGTCGAGACGGTAGCGGACCTCCACGTCCAGCGGGAGCCCACCGTCCACCGTCGCCACGCTGAGAGAGTCCGACCGTTCGGATGCTCGCCAGACGAACCCCTCCGGCGCCTGCTCCGGGCTGGAGAAGCCGGAGAGGTTCCGGTACTCCGTCACCTCGTCGGACGGTACCCGGACCGTCCCGCCCCTTTCGGGGAGGCGCACAAGCTCGAGTGCACTCGTCCCCTTCACCTCGCCGGTGGCGTCGAGGGTGGTGGAGACGAGCTCGTGCACGGCCGATGCGCCGGATCGGGGTCCCTCTTCCTGCCCCGTCGCCGGAGCCCCGGACCCGCTCGCCGCCACCAGCCCGACGATCAGGAGAAGGGCGGCGAGTCGACGGGGCCCCATCAGCGCGTCCTCCGGGACACAGCAGGGACCTCCTCGGTCACTCCGGACTCGACGGTCAGCTCCCCTCGGGGGAGCTCCGGCCGGACTTCGCTCTCCCGACGACGGCCATCCCGCACCGCGGAGAGGGAGCTCGCGGCGATCACCCCGAGGAGGATCGCGAAGCCCATCGCCGTGCCGGCGGCCAGCACGTCCGATGCGGTGGTGGACGCGTCCATCCCCGCAGCCTGCGACGCCGCGATCCCCGTCCCGAAGCCCACGGCCGCCGATCCCGTGGGCATCCATCGGATCAGGACGAGCGCCGCGACGGCCGCCGCCCCGACGCCGATCGCAAGAGCGGCGCCGCCTGCGGTGAGGGGAAGCTGGTCAAGGGCGACGGGCAGGGCGAGGATGCCGACGAGGGCACCGAGGACGAGGGCGGCGGCGTGACGGCCGACGCCCTCGCGGGCGGCCCAGACGACACCGAAACCGACGGCGGCCGGCCAGACGAAGGCCCGACCGTCGATCTCCAGACGGAGTGAGCCGGCTCCCCACCAGAGCAGATACCCCACCACGCCGGCGGCGACGACCTGGGTCGTCGCCCGCAACCATGATCTCCTCGTCGCCACGTTCACCTCCGGCACATCTCTGCATGCCGATCGTGGCGTACGTTCCGGGTGACCGCTATGGCCTCATTGGGGGGTTTCCGAACTACGGAGAGCTACATATCCCACGCATGCAGGGCATCGCTGATCCCCGCTGCCCCGCCGTCGCGTCAGTCGGTCTTCGGCTCGGGGCGAGCCGGCTGCGGGGAGCCCATACCTTCCCGGGTGGGGATCATCACCTTCCGGGTGAAGTCGCAGACGACCGTCCCGT
>CAYPDV010000133.1:0-3285 GCA_964409525.1 uncultured Gemmatimonadaceae bacterium | reverse complement strand
CCATGTAGACGAAGTCGGTGATCGCCGGCGAGTAGACCGCCCCGCCCGCGCAGGGCCCCAGCACGACGGAGATCTGGGGGATGACCCCGCTCGCCAGCGTGTTCCGGAGGAAGATGTCGGCGTAGCCGCCCAGGCTCACCACGCCCTCCTGGATGCGCGCGCCGCCCGAGTCGTTCAGGCCGATCAGGGGCGCTCCGTTCTCGAGCGCCATCTCCTGGAGCTTGACGATCTTCTCGGCGTGCGCCTCGGAGAGGGATCCCCCGAGGACCGTGAAGTCCTGGCTGAAGACGTAGACCAGCCGCCCGTGGATCGTGCCGTAGCCGGTGACCACGCCGTCGCCCAGGAACTTCTTCTTCTCGAGCCCGAAGCCCGTGGAGCGGTGGGTGACGAAGCGGTCCAGCTCCACGAAGGAGCCTTCGTCCAGGAGCAGGTCGAGGCGCTCGCGGGCGGAGAGCTTTCCCCGCTCGTGCTGGGCCTCGAGGCGCTCCTCGCCGCCGCCCAGCTCCGCTTCCCTGCGTAGCTCCTCGAGCTGCTTCAGCTTCTCCCGCATGGTCATGGTGAGGCGATCCGGGTCATGATGGGGGGCTCCCGTCGGAGTTGGAATCTCGCTCCTGCTCCCGCTGCTCTCTCCCGCGGCGACGCTCCCGTTGCTCGCGCAGGCGGTCGCGGCGCTCGAGGGCGGGCACCTCGCCGGCCGGGAGCGGACGCGCCTCGCCCCCTTCGAAGACGAGGACGACGTGGCGTCGCACGATATGTCCGTCGCGCACGGAGAGCACACCGGTAGCCCCGGGAAAGTCGCGGATCTCCTCGAAGCTCCGGCCCACGTCGCCGCCCCGCCCCGCCCGCCGCGCCGCCTCGATCAGGAGGGCGGCGGCGTCGTAGCCGTACGCCGGCACCTCGCTCCTGAGGCTCCGCCGGTGCGTCTCCTCGTAGGCGGCCACGAACGTCTCCCACCCCGGGAGCGACTCCCCCGGCGGCCGCGGGGTGACGACGGCGACGGCCTCGAGGTGGCGGGCGTCCAGCTCGGCCAGCACGTCCGCCTCGGTCCAGGAGCGGTTGCCTATCACCTGGACGCCGAGGGAATCCAGGCCGAAGAAGGTGATCTGGGGGGCGAGGAGCGTGACGTCCTCGGCCGGGAGCGGAAGGAAGAGGAGCCCGGGTCGAACGGATCCGACCTCCCGGAGGACGTCGCCGAAGTGGGTGGAGCCCGGCGGGTAGCTGAGCTCCCGGACGACGCTCCCGCCCCTCTCCTCGTACGCCTCGCGAAAGGCCCGGGCCTCGGCCGTGGCCGCTTCGTCCCGGGGGCGCACGATCACGGCGGTGCGGAGGCCGCTGCCCATGGCGTATTCGGCCGCCGCCAGGGCCGCCCCCGGGTCGAAGCCGGACAGAGAATAGACGCCCGCCCGGCCCTCCGGAACCAGCCGGGCCGTCGGCGACACGAGCGGAAAGACCCCGGAGCGGGCGCGGGCGGCCTCGTCGAGCGAGCGCTCCACGAGCGGGCCCACGATCCCGATCGGCTCCGATGCGCCCAGCTCCCGGGTGGCGGCCGAGGCTCCCGCCGGGGTGCCCCGGTCGTCGCCCACCTCGAGCCGCACCGGCCGACGGAGGCCGGAGGTGTGCTCGCGGACGGCGATCTCTGCTCCCTCCTCCACGAGACGGGCGTAGCGCTGCATGGTGGGAGATCCCGAGACGGGCAGCACGGCCCCGAGCACCGCCGTGGGCGCCACGTCCTCGATCCGCCCCTCGAGCACGGCTCGCGCGACGCGCCCGCCCGCTCCCGCGTCCAGCGCCCCGGCCTCGCGGGCGAGCTCCCGCGCTCGCTCCTCCTCGCCCTCGAGGTGGAGCACGAGGGCGAGCTCGCCCCGGACGGCCGCGAGCGCGGGACCGGCGGCGTCGGCCCGCCCCGCGAGCCGCTCGAGCTCCTCCGTGGAGACCTCTCGGGCCGCGGACGCGGCGAGCGCGCCGGCGGTGTCACGGACCGGATCCGGGGCGTCGGCGGGCAGCTCGAAGAGCGCCTCGAGCGCCGCGGCGGGCTCCCCGCTCTCCAGGAGGTTTCCGGCGCGCTCGACGGGATCCGCCGGGTCGGCGGCCTCCACCGGCCGCTCCTCCTCCTCGGGCGCCGGGGCGGGGGCCGGGCCCGCGGGAGCGCAGGCCAGGGCCAGGAAGACGGGAAGGAGGAGGGCGGGCGGAAGGAGCCGGACGGCCCCGGCGGTCCGGCTGGGCGGGAATCGGTCCATGGGCAACGAGCCAGGGTCGCGCCCGGGCGGCTCGTCGGCGGCGGAGTGCCGGAGCGGGCTCAGGCCTTCTCCCCGGCTTCTTCCTCCTCCTCGACCCCTTCGGCTCCTTCGGCCTCTTCGGCTTCCTCGGCCTCGGCGGTCGGCTCTTCCGCCTCTTCCTCGCCGGCCGGCTCTTCGACCTCTTCCTCTTCGGCGTCGGCTTCCGCGGTCGGCTCTTCGGCCTCATCCTCTTCAGCGGCCTCGGCTTCCGCGGTGGGCTCCTCGGCCTCCTCCTCGGCCTCCTCGGCCTCCGCCGCCGGCTCGTCCTCCTCGTCGCCGACCTGCTCGGCCGAGGCTTCGGCGGGAGGCACCTCGGCGTCGCCCTCGGAGGTGGCGGTCTCCATGGCCTCGGCCACCGGCTCGGCGGCCTCGTCCTCGGCGACCTCGCCCTCGGCCACGGCGGCGGTCTCGGCCGCCACCTCGGCGGTCGACTCGTCTCCGGGCTCCTCCGTCTCGCCGGCCTCGGCCTCGGGCGCGCCCGGAGGCGGACCCTCCTCCTTCGGCTTCTCGGGCGGCATCTCCGTCACCTCGAGCACGATGCGGCGGTTGGCGGCGTCCGATTCCAGCACCCGGAGCCCCACCTCGTCGCCCGGCTCGTAGACGTTCTCCAGAGGCTGCCCCTCGGGCACCCCGGAGTGCGACGCGGGGACGAAGCCCTCGATCTCGTCACCGAGGTCGACCACGACGCCCTTGTCCTGGACGCGCACGGCCTTCCCTTCGGTCTCGACGCCCGCCGAGAAGCGGGTGGCGATGCCCGGCCACGGATCGTCCTCGAGCTGCTTCAGCCCCAGCGAGATCCGCTTGTTCTCGGCGTCCACGTCGAGGACCATGACCTCGACCTCCTCGCCCTTGTCGACCACCTCGGAGGGGTGCTCGACCCGGCGCGTCCAGCTCATGTCCGAGACGTGCACCAGGCCGTCGATGCCCGGCTCCACCTCCACGAAGGCGCCGAAGGAGGTGAGGTTCCGGACCGTGCCCGTGATCGTGGTGCCCTAAGGGTACTTGAGCG
>CAYPDV010000132.1:0-3333 GCA_964409525.1 uncultured Gemmatimonadaceae bacterium | reverse complement strand
CGATCGCCTCCTGGGCATCGATTTCCACCAGCACCAGATCCAGGGCTTCTTCGACATCCCGGTCGATCACCTCTACGCCGCGCCGGTGATCACCCAGTACTTCCGGGAGAAGGGGCTCGAGGACCTGGTCGTCGTCGCGCCGGACGTGGGATCGGCGAAGATGGCCCGGGGCTTCGCGAAGCGCCTCGGGGCGACGTTCGCGATCATCGACAAGCGGCGGCCGGCGGCGAACGTGGCCAAGGTGCTGAACGTGGTCGGTGAGGTGGAGGGCAAGAACTGCATCCTCACCGACGACATGGTGGACACGGGCGGGACCCTCGCCAACGCGGTGGTGGCCCTGAAGGAGCGGGGGGCGAAGACGGTCTACGCGGCCGCCTCCCACGCGCTCCTGTCGGGTGACGCGGTGGAGAAGCTCTCCCGCGCGCCGCTGGAGGAGATGGTGGTGACGAATTCGGTCCCGATCCGGGAGGATCGGCGGTTCGACAGGCTCACGGTCCTCTCCATCGGAGGGCTGCTGGCGAACGCGATCGAATACATCCACTCGAACGAGTCGGTGAGCCAGCTCTTCGAGATCCGGGAAGACGACGACTGACCTACGCGGCACGGCCGCGCCGGCCCCCTCCGGGGTCGGATACGACGAGCGCAGGACGGAAAAATGGCTACTGAGCAGGTGACCTTGAAGGCGGAGAAGCGGGCCCGGACCGGGAAGGGCGCGGCGCGAAAGCTCCGGGCCTCGGGCCGTGTTCCCGCGGTGATCTACGGCCACGCGGCCGAGACGGAGAGCCTCTCGCTCGACGCGCGCGAGGCCGAGCAGCTCTTCCGGTCGATCTCGGTCGAGAACACGATCGTGGATCTCGCGATCGAGGACGGTGAGGAGGTCCGCACCCTCATCCGAGAGGTGCAGGTGCATCCGTATCGTCCCGAGCTCATCCACGTGGACTTCTACCGGATCCAGGAGGGTGTGAAGCTGGAGGTGCAGATCCCCGTCCACCTCGTGGGGATGGCCGCCGGCGTCAAGCACTCCGGCGGGGTGCTCGAGCAGATCATCCACGACCTGCCGGTCCGCTGCATCCCCGCGAAGATCCCCGAGTCGTTCGAGATCGACGTCACCGAGCTGGGAATGCACGAGTCCGTCCACGTCTCCGACCTCGAGCTCGAAGAAGGAGTCGAGGCGCTCCTGGACCCCGAGCGCACCATCTGCACGGTGGTCGCGCCGAAGATCGTCCTCGAGGAGCCCGAGGAGGACGAGGAGGAGGAGGTCGAGCTGGAGCTGCTCGATGCCGAGCTCGAAGAGGGCGAGGTGCCCGAGGGCGAGGAGGCCGAGGAGGAGGGGCCGGGGGAAGAGGACTAGGGTTCCCGGATCTCCGAGCGGCCTTCGGGACCCGTGTCCGCTCCGGTGCGGGTGGTGATGGGGCTCGGCAATCCCGGCCCCGAATACGACCGGACCCGCCACAACGTCGGCTGGTGGGTGGCGGACCGCATCGCGTACGACGGGTCGTTCGACCCGTTCCGCCGCGAGGGGAACGCGCTCGTGAGCGAGGGCAGCGTGGCGGGCCGGCCGGTCCGGCTGCTGAAACCGCTCACCTACATGAACCGGAGCGGACACGCGCTCGCCGCGATGTCGGATCTCCGACCGTTCGATCCCTCGGCCCACCTCCTGGTGGTGGTGGACGACGCCACCCGGGAGGTGGGCCGGGTGCGCTTGCGCCCCGGTGGGAGCGCCGGGGGGCACCGGGGGCTCCTCTCCGTGGAGCAGGCGCTGGGCAGCCGCGACTTTCCGCGGCTGCGGGTGGGTGTGGGACGGGCCCCGGAGGGGGCGGACCTCTCCGACTGGGTCCTCTCGCCGATGGAGGACGAGGACGAGGAGGTCGTGGTCGGCCTCCTTCCCGAGCTGAGCGAGGCCGTCCGCCTCTGGGTGGAAGAGGGGCTGGAGGCGGCCATGAACCGTTACAACCGATGAGGAAGATGATTCGATGATCGACTTCGTGTCCTTCACCGAGTGGGCCTGGATCCTGGCTCTCCTCGGTCTCGCGGTGGCCGGCGGGCTGTACGGCTACGTGAAGAGCCAGGCCACCGGCACCGACCTGATGCGGGACCTGGCCGACCAGATCCACGACGGGGCCATGGCCTTCCTCCGGCGGGAGTACTCGGTCATCGCCCTCTTCGTGCTGGTGGTGGCGCTCCTCCTCTGGTGGGCGATCGGCGGTCCCACGTCGCTGGCGTACGTATCGGGAGCCTTCTCCTCCGCGCTCGCCGGCTTCTTCGGCATGAAGGCCGCGACCCGGGCCAACGTCCGCACCTCCGCGGCCGCGCACGACCAGGGGCAGGGGCCGGCGCTCCGGGTCGCCTTCTTCGGCGCCTCGGTGATGGGGCTGGCCGTGGCCGCCCTCGGGCTCCTCGGGATCGGCATCTTCTACTGGATCTACGGCGCCGGCGCCTTCGGACGGGAGCACGTCACCTTCGCCGAGATCATCTCGGGCTTCGCGATGGGCGCCAGCTCGATCGCCCTCTTCGCCCGCGTGGGGGGCGGGATCTTCACGAAGGCGGCCGACGTCGGCGCCGACCTCGTCGGAAAGGTGGAGGCGGGGATCCCCGAGGACGATCCGAGGAACCCGGCCACCATCGCCGACAACGTGGGCGACAACGTCGGCGACGTGGCCGGAATGGGGGCCGACATCTTCGAGTCGTACGTCGGCTCCATCGTGGCGACCATCGCGATCGGCGCGACCTCGACGGCTCTCGCCGCGAGCGTGGCGGAGGCGGTCGCGCTCCCGATCCTGACGGTCATGGTGGGGCTGCTGGCCTCCCTCGTCGGGATCGCGATGATGAAGGTCATGGAGCGGATGAACCCCGCCGGGGCGCTCCGGAACGTGACGTTCGTCGCGGCCGGGCTCTTCCTGGTGTCCATGTACTTCATCGTGGTGTCGATGGACATCCGGATGGTCGATCCCGTCCTCGGGCGCACCTATCCGGCGTCGGGGCCCTTCTGGGCGATCCTCGCGGGCACGATCGTGGGCATCGCGATCGGCCTCGCGACGGAGTACTACACGGCCGGAAGGCCCATCCGGAAGATCGCCGAGGCGTCGCAGACCGGGTCCGCGACGAACATCATCACCGGCCTCGCGGTGGGCATGGAGTCGACGGCGATCCCCCTGCTCCTCATCTGCGGCGCGATCTTCGTCTCCTTCTTCTTCGCCGGCCTGTACGGGATCGGCATCGCCGCGGTCGGAATGCTCGCGACGGTGGGCGTGACGATGTCGGTCGACGCCTACGGTCCGATCGCCGACAACGCCGGCGGGATCAGCGAGATGGGCGGAATCGGCCCGGATTTAA
>CAYPDV010000131.1:0-3526 GCA_964409525.1 uncultured Gemmatimonadaceae bacterium | reverse complement strand
AAGCTCTACGTCTGCAGCGCCTTCGACGTGGAGTACCACCACGTCGTCTTCCACAACATCAAGGACGTCCTCTCGGCCCAGGCCTCGAAGGTGTTCAAGTTCGAGGAGCAGGAGGAGCTCCACAACAACATCATCGACAAGGGGCTGCTGAAGCTCTGCCAGGCGAACATCAAGCGCGCCGAGGTGATGGCCGAGGAGTACCCCGACGTCGAGGTCGAGACGCAGATCCTGGTGGGCAAGCCCTTCCAGGTGATCCTCCAGTGGGCGGAGGAGGTCGATCCCACGCTCCTGGTCCTGGCCCGCCACGGCGGCCACCGCATCGAGGGCACCGAGATGGGATCGCAGGCGGAGAACGTGGTGCGCCTTGCCGATCACAACATCCTGCTCATCGGCACGACCGACGTCCGGCCGGACGAGATCCCCTGGATCGAGGAGGACGGCGAGCAGGGGCTGGAGTGGGCGCCCGAGGCGGAGGTCCGGATCCTCAGGGTGCCCCCGTTCGCGCTCGGCATCGCGCGGAAGGCGGTGGAGGAGTTCGTCCTCGACAACTACGGGGCGGGAGCCAACGGGACGTACGCCGGCGAAGGCGACGGGGCGGGGGCGAACGGAAAGGCGAACGGTGCGTCCGCGGACTCCGCGAACGGAGCGGGCTCGTCGGCCGACGCCGATGCCCCGCCCGCGCGGGCCGTCCCGCCCCTCGGCGCCGACGGCCATCCCATGGTGACCGACGACCGCCTCGACGAGGCGATCTCCAAGCTGTTGCCGACCCACATGCAGCTCGTGATGGGAATCGGCACCGCCGAGGAGCTGGCGGTGGCCGAGGTGAAGGCGCAGGAGGCGATGAAGCGCACGGTGGTGGTGGGCAGCGACGCCGACCCCGAGCCGGAGACGCCCACCGTCTCGACGAAGTGCCCCTACACGGGCCACGAGCAGACCCGGGAGCGCACGGCGGCCGACCCGGTCGTCTGGACCGAGGAGGCGTACGACCGTCTCTCGCAGGTCCCGCTCATCGCGCGGCCGCTGGCCCGGAACACCGTCGAGCGCTTCGCCCGCGAGAACGAGTTCTGGCGCGTCACCACCCGGGTCATGGACGAGAACAAGGAGGCCATGATCGAGGCCGACGAGTTCGACATGGACACCATGCTCGTCATGTTCCGTGAGCTCCAGACCAAGCAGCTCAAGGCCGAGGCCGAGGGGGTGGACGGGCTGACCCCGGAGATGCGGAAGTTCATCGAGGAGGCCAAGGCCAGCGGCGTGGACCGGTGTCCGATCCGGGATGTCGCCGAACAGGCCAACGACTGTCCCGTGGACCTGAAGACGGTGAGCCCCGAGGACGCGAAGGCGGCGGTGGAGCAGTTCATGAGCGCCGAGGCCGGGGAGGACCAGGAGTGATCGAGCTGCCCCTCACGGGCTCCCCCTCCTCCCTGGCCGACGCGGCGCGCGAGCCCGACTTCCAGACCGACCCGGCCCGACTCGCCGACTCCGGCCCGACCCTTCCCCACGTGGTGGCGTGGAACCTGACCCGCCGCTGCAACCTGGCCTGCGCCCACTGCTACATCTCGGCCGGCTCGTGGGAGAGCGCCGAGGGCGAGCTCGACACCGCCGACTGCCTCCGGATCGTCGACGAGATCCTGGAGGTGAACCCCGCCCCCATGCTCATCCTCTCGGGGGGCGAGCCCCTGGTCCGCGACGACCTCGAGCGGATCGCAGCCCGGGCCGCCCGCGGGGGGGCGACGGTCGTGGTCGGCACCAACGGCACGGGCCTCACCGACGAGCGGATCGCGAGCCTGATGGAGGCCGGGGTGAAGGGGGTCGCGGTCAGCGTGGACTCCCTCGATCCCGAGTACCACGACCGCTTCCGGATGGCGTCGGCCCGCCGGGGCGGGAGGGGCGCCGACGACGCCGAAGACCCGGGCGCCGACGAGGGGAGCGGCGTCGGAGGAAGCGCCGGGGGCGCCCACGACCCGAGCGGCGCCGGAACCGCCGGCACGTCCCTGCCCACGGTGGGCGCCGGGGCCGGCCCGGAGAGCTCGCCCGCGAAGCCCCACTCGCCTCCGCTCGAGGCCACGCTCGCCGCGGTCGAGCGGCTCCGCCGGCACCGCCTCGACTTCGTGGTGCAGACCACCGTCACCCGGGGCAACCGGGACGAGCTGTCCGACCTCGCCGCCTGGGCGGCCGGCCGGGGCGCCGTCTCCTTCAACGTCTACTTCCTCGTGCCCACGGGCCGGGGCGGCGGCATGAAGGAGCTGGGCCCCGCCGCGAACCGGGAGGTGCTGGACGAGCTCCTCGATCTCGAGGACCGCTACCGCGGGCGCATGCTGGTCAGGCCCAAGTGCCAGCCCCAGGTCATGCGGCTGGCGGTGGAGCGGGGCTCCGACTCCTCGCTCCTGAACTACCGGACCCGCTGCCCCTGCGGCGTGCAGTACTGCCGCATCACGCCGGAGGGGAAGGTCACCCCCTGCCCCTACACCCCCCTGGAAGCGGGCGACCTGACCCTCCAGCCCTTCCGGCAGGTCTGGGAGTCCTCTCCCGTCTTCGGCGCCATCCGCTCCGGGAGCCTGGAAGGGCGCTGCGGCCGCTGCGAGTACCGCGAGGTCTGCGGGGGATGCCGGGCCCGGGCCCACGCGCTCACCGGGAGCATCCTGGGGACCGACGACGCCTGCGACTACGACCCCCCGGAGGGCCGCCCCCTGGTGCGCGCTCCCAGGGACGTCACGTACGGCGCGGCCCCGGACGCCCCGCCGGATCCGCCCCCGCTCGCCTGGAGCGACGAGGCGAGGGAGCGGGTGGAGCGAATCCCCTCCTTCGTGCGGGGCGTGGTCACCTCGCGCGTCGAGGCGTTCGCGCGGGAGAGGGGCTTCGACGAGGTGACCCCGGAGGTGATGCGCGAGGTGCGCCGCTCGATGCCGGTCGACTTCTCCGAGCGGCTTCCCTTCTTCCTCCGGGACGGGGGCGAGGAGTGAGCCGGAGCGCCGGACGGCCGTGGCCGTGGCCGCAGCCGCCGCGCGGTCGCCGGGGAGTCCGCTCCCGGAGCCCCCGGCCCCGGGCCGGGGAGCCGTCGGTGTGGAGATCGCCCGTGGCGGCGGTTCTCCTCGCGGGGCTCGCCGTCCTCTGCCTGGCCGACCCCTCCCTCGCGCAGGAGGCCGCCGGCACGCCCCGGGAGTACGGCGACTTTCCCGTGATCGGGAGCCGCGCGGCCGTCTGGGTCGCGGCCCAGATCCACCTCTTCTTCGCCGCCTTCGTCCTCGGCGTGCCGATGTTCGCCATCGTCGTCGAAGCGATCGGCATCTTCGGCGGCGAGAAGCGCTACGACAAGCTGGCCAAGGAGTTCACGCGGCTGCTCCTGGTGGCCTATTCGGCCACCGCGATCTGGGGCGCGATCCTCGTCTTCCTCCTCATCACCCTCTACCCGGGGCTCTGGGGATACCTCGCCGAGATCTTCGACCGCTCGATGTGGGTCTACGCGGGGCTCTTCTTCTTCGAGTCCTTCACCCTCTACCTCTACTACTACGGGTGGGACCGCTGG
>CAYPDV010000130.1:0-3857 GCA_964409525.1 uncultured Gemmatimonadaceae bacterium | reverse complement strand
CACGGGCCGGCTGTCGCCGGCCTCCCGCTCCTCGCTCGGCTCCTCCCCCTCTGCTCGGTGCGCCTCGGCGGCGGCGTCCTCACCCCGCTCGCGGTCGGCGTCGGAGACGTCCGTGCTCGTGTCCCGGGTGTCGGTGCCGGTGGTCTTCTTCGGGTTCGTCTCCTCGGGCATCGCGTCCCCCCCTGGAATCGTGCGGATCGGTGCGCTGGGGAAACCATCGGGAGCAAGATCCGATCCGATTCTCGGACGCGCGTGCGCGGGGCCGCTCCGGGGGAAGTCCAGACCTCACTCGCCCGTCGCGGGTAGCAGGCCGGGAATGCAGCCTACGACCACCAAGGGAGGTCGCATGCGACGCAGGACCATCCGGAGCCGGACGCCGCTCCTGCGGGCGGCATTCGCCCTCTTCGGGCTCCTTCTCTCCGCCGCCTGCGGCGCGGAGGAGCGGGCCTGGGGCGAGCCGAACGGCATCATCGTCGCGGCCGAGCCGGACCTCTGGGGCGAGGTCGAGGACACGGTCTACGCGGTGCTCGAGCAGACGGTCCGGGCGGTACGCGACGAGAAGACGTTCCGTCTGACGTGGCAGGACCCGACGGAGTCGCGGTGGGCGCACCTGCGCCGCTTCCGGCAGCTGCTCCTGATCGGCACGCGGGACGACTCGTGGGTGTCCACGGCGCTGGAGCGGACGCGGGAAGCGATCCCGGATCCGCCCGCGGTCGTGCAGGCGAGCGACGTGTGGGCGCGCGGCCAGGTGGCCACCGTGCTCCTCCTCCCGCCGGGTGGGAGCGCGGAGGAGATCGAGCCGCTCCTCCGACCCGCCCGCGAGCTCCTGGTCGAGCAGTTCCACCAATACGCCCGGGGCCGGATGTTCCTGTCGGGGCGGGACACCGCGCTCACGACGACGCTCGCCGGCGAGGCGGGCTTCTCGCTCCTCCTTCCCGAGGTCTACCAGTGGGAGCGGCGGGACTCGGTCTACAAGTTCAGGAACGACAATCCGGATCCCTCGGAGCTGATCCGTGAGATCGTCGTGACGTGGCGTCCGCTCGGATCGGGGGGCTTTCCCGACGCCGGAGAGATCCTCGAATGGCGGCAGGCCCTCGTCTCGGAGCACTACGGATACCCCCAGGTGCTCGACACCACCCGGCTCGAGGTGGAGGAGGGCGAGGTCCGCGACCGGTCGTACCGGGAGGTGCGTGCCGTGTGGGCGAATCCGCCGGAGGACGACTTCCCGGCCGCCGGGCCGTTCCGGACGCGCGTGATCCGCTGCCCGTCCCAGGACCGCCTCTACCTGGTCGACGCGTGGCTCTACGCGCCGGGCCGGGACAAGTGGGAGTACCTGATCCAGCTCGACACCATCCTGGCGTCGTTCCGCTGCGGGGACGGAGCGGGCCCGAGCGGCTGACGCTCCGTCACACCTGCCAGGCGGCGGCGTTCTCCTGCGCGAAGGCGCGGAAGGAGGTCGCCTCCCGGCCGAGCACGTCGGCCACGTCGCCGGTGACGTGGGCGCGGTCGCCTTCGCGGATCGACGCGAAGAAGCGGAGCACGACCTCGAGCTGGTCCTCCGGCCACCCCCGCTCGAGGAGCCGCTCCCGCATCCGCTCGTCCTCGACGGCCTCGTAGCGCACCTCGCGGCCCGCCTCCTCGGAGAGCACGGCGGCGACCTCGTCGTGCGACAGCGCCTCGGGTCCGGTCAGGGTCCGGATCCGCCCGAGATGCCGGCTCCCGGTGAGGCACTCCGCCGCCACCGCGGCGACGTCCCGGCCGTCCACGAGGCTCACCCGACCGTCCCCCGCGGGAATGCGGAAGACCCCCTCCTCGCGGATCTCCCTCCCGAGGAAGCCGGGATGGAAGTTCTGCATGTAGACGTTCGGCCGGAGCACGGTCCAGTCCACGCCCGAGCCCTGGAGCTGCGTCTCGACGCTGCGCAGGGGCACGTCGGGGCGGTCCTCCACGCCCATCGCGGAGAGGAGGACCACGTGGCGGACCTTCGCCGACACGGCCCAGTCCACGAACGACGAGAGCGTACGATAGGCGTGCGGATCGAACGGTGGCGGCACCAGGAAGACGCGGTCGGCCCACTCCACCGCCGCGTCGTACGTCTCGGTGCGGGTGTAGTCGAGCTCGACCACCTCGGCACCCTTCGGCAGGATCTTCCGGCCGCGCTCCGGCCGACGGGTGCCCGCCTTCACGCTCGCCCCCCGCTCGAGGAGGAGACGGACCACCTGCCCGCCGACCTTACCGGTGGCGCCGGTGACCAGGACGTTCTCGTTCATGCGCTTCTCCCTGGGCGAATGCCTCCCCGGCCGCCGACACGCCGCCGGACCCCTTTCCAACATTCAGGTCCGGAGGCCGGACCGCCACCTACGGGCCGGATGAAGGCGACCGGGGGAGCCGGTGAAGGCGCCCCGCGCGACGCCGCGCCGGCGGTCCCGCCGCTCGGAAATCCAGCAGCCACGGGACGCCGGATCGGGAGCCGTTGATCCTCCTCGCCGGCTTCCGGTATCATGCCGGTGCCCGGCACGCTTCCTCTCCCACGCCGTCCGCCTCGTGAGCTTCGTCCACCTCCACACGCACTCCGAGTACTCCCTCCTCGACGGCGCCAACCGGATCGGCGACCTGGTCCGACGGGCGAAGGAGTACGAGATGCCCGCCCTCGCGCTCACCGATCACGGCTGCCTGTTCGGGGCGTGGAACTTCCAGAAGGCGGCGCGGAAGCAGGATCTGAAGCCGATCCTCGGGATGGAGGCGTACGTCGCCCCGGGTGATCGACGCGACCGCTCCCGCCCCGGCCGCGGCGAGCGGGCGTACCACCACCTCGTGCTCCTCGCCCGCGACCGGGAGGGGTACCGGAACCTCGTAAAGCTGTCTTCGATGGGCTACACGGAGGGCTTCTACCACAAGCCGCGGGTCGACCGCGAGCTCCTCCGCCGGCACGCGGACGGGCTGATCGTCTCGTCCGCCTGCCTCGCCGGCGAGGTGGCCCGCCACCTGATGGACGACGACTGGAAGGGAGCGCGGGAGACCGCCTCCTGGTACGCCGACGTCTTCCCGGACCGGTACTACCTCGAGGTGCAGGCGCACGACTCGGAGGGGCAGGACGAGCTGAACGGAAAGGTGTTCCGGCTGGCCGACGAGCTGGGGCTCCCGGTGGTGGCGACCAACGACGCGCACTTCCTCCAGCAGGACGACCACGAGGCCCACGATGTCCTCCTCTGCATCGGCCTCGGAAAGGACCGATCCGACCCGGACCGGATGCGCTACGACGACGGGCTCTACTTCAAGAGCGGTCCGGAGATCGCCGAGCGCTTCCCCGAGCGGCCCGACGTCGTGGAGAACACGCTCCGGATCGCCGACGAGGTCGACCTCGACCTCGAGGGCGGCTACCACCTCCCCGCCTTCCCCCTGCCCGAGGAGCACGACGACGAGAACGACTATCTGACCCACCTCTCGGTCGAGGGGGCGAAGGAGCGCTACGGCGACCCGCTCCCGGACGACGTGCGCGAGCGGCTCGACTACGAGCTGGGCGTGATCCGGGGAACGGGCTACGCCGGCTACTTCCTGATCGTCTGGGACTTCATCGACTGGGCGTGGAGGAACGGCGTTCCGGTCGGGCCGGGCCGGGGCTCGGCGGCGGGCTCGCTGGTGGCGTACGCGCTCCGCATCACCGACATCGACCCTCTCGAGTTCGACCTGCTCTTCGAGCGGTTCCTGAATCCCGAGCGGGTCTCGATGCCGGACATCGACATCGACTTCTGCTACGAGCGGCGGGGCGAGGTGATCGAGTACGTCCGCCGGAAGTACGGCAAGGACGCCGTCGGCCAGATCATCACCTTCGGCACCATGAAGAGCCGGGCCGTGAT
>CAYPDV010000129.1:0-3873 GCA_964409525.1 uncultured Gemmatimonadaceae bacterium | reverse complement strand
GAGCGCCGCCTACCATCCGACCCCGTGGCGCTCGTAACGCGACCCGCTGTACTTCCTCAACGGCCTTCCAGGGTCGTGACGGCAGCCATGCCGGCCGGCGACATCAACCGATACGAATGACGGACTACTACGAGCTGCTGGGCGTGCCGCGCGAGGCGGACGTCGAGACCATCAAGAAGGCCTATCGCAAGAAGGCCCTGAAATACCACCCGGACCGCAACGACGGCGATCCCGAGGCGGAGGAGCGCTTCAAGGAGGCCACGGAGGCGTACGAAGTGCTCCGCGACGAGGAGAAGCGCCGTGCCTACGACCGGTACGGAGAGGCGGGCGTGAAGGGAGCCCGGGGCGGCGCCGGCTTCGGCGGCTTCGACTTCGCCGAGGCCGTGGAGATCTTCATGCGGGACTTCGGCGGTATGGGCGGCTTCGGCGACATGTTCGGCGGCGCCCGCTCGCGGGGCCGCTCCGGACGGCGCCAGGGCCCGCAGCGCGGCGATTCGGTCCGCATCCGCCTCCCGCTCACCCTCGAGGAGGTGGCCCGGGGCGCGTCGAAGGAGGTGCGGATCTCCCTGCTCGATCCCTGCGACCGCTGCGACGGCACCGGCACCGAGGGGGGCGGCGCGCCCGAGACCTGCCCCCAGTGTGGCGGAGAGGGCCAGGAGCGGGTGGTGCAGCGCTCGCCCTTCGGCCGCTTCGTGAGCGTGGCCCCGTGCCGCCGCTGCCGGGGCGAGGGACGGATCGTCTCCGATCCGTGCGCCCGTTGCCACGGCGAGGGGAGGGTCCGCTCGGAGCGCACGCTGGAGGTGGAGGTGCCGGCCGGCGTCGGCTCGGAGAACTACCTCACCCTCCGGGGCCGCGGGAACGTCGGTCCACGAGGGGGCCCGAGAGGCGACGTCGTGGTGCTCCTCGAGGTCGAGGAGGACCCGCGCTTCGTACGCGAGGGAACGCACCTCCTCTACGAGCTGCCCGTCACCTTCGGCCAGGCGGCGCTCGGCGACGAGATCGTGGTGCCGACGGTGACGGGCTCGGCCCGACTCGAGGTTCCGGCGGGTGTCCAGAGCGGCACCGTTCTGCGGCTTCGTGGCGAGGGTCTGCCGGAGATCGGAGGCGGCGGCCGGGGCGACCAGCTCGTGCGCATCGCGGTATGGACGCCCGAGGATCCGTCCGACGAGGAGCTCGAGCTCCTGCGGCGCCTACGGGAGCTCGAGGCGCCCGCTCCCGAGCGGGTGGAGCGGCGGTCGCGGAACGGGTTCTGGTCGCGGGTGAAGGAGGCCTTCAGCTGACGCGTCCCGGGTGAGCCCCGATCGCTGGCTGGTGGTGACCGTCCGCCCGCTGGGGCCCATCGAGGAGGGGCGGGTGCCGGCGGCGCTCGTCTCGATCGGCGGAAGGGCCGTCGAGGAGCGGGACGGCGCCTGGGTCACCCACCTGCCGCCCCCGCCCGACCCGGGCGCCTTCCTCCGGAGGCTCCCCGATCTCCTCCGTGAGCGCGCGGAGGCCGACCTCGAGGTCGAGCACCGGTGGCAGCCCCACGAGGACTGGGCCTCTCTCTGGCGGCGGGGGCTCGGGGTCCGCCGCATCGGACGCATCGTCGTCCGCCCCTCGTGGTGCCCGCCGCCCGAGACGGCGCCCGACGACGTCGTGATCGAGCTCGATCCCGGCGTCGCCTTCGGAACGGCCGAGCACGGGACCACCCGGGGCTGCCTCCGGCTCCTCTGCGACACCGTGGCCTCCGGAGAGCGAGTCGTCGACGTGGGAGCGGGATCGGGGATCCTCTCGCTCGCCGCCGCCGGGCTCGGCGCCGGTCCCGTGCTCGCCCTCGAATCCGATCCCATGGCCGTCGAGGCGGCGCGGGAGAACGTCGAGCGGAGTCCGGCCGGAGGCGGGATCCGCGTCGAGCAGGAGGAGGTCACGGCCACGGGCCTGCTGCGGCGGGGTCCCTTCGACGGGGCGCTCGCGAACCTGGAGACGCCCCGGCTCCTGCCGCTCGTCGACGCGCTGGTGGCGGCCGTGCGGCCCGGAGGGTGGCTCGTGCTCGGGGGGGTCCTCGAGACGGAGGTCGCCGACGTCCGGGGCCGGATCGGGGCGAGCGGGGCACGGGAGGAGGACGCCGTCACGGACGAGGGATGGTGGAGCGTGCGCCTGAGGCGGCCGGCCCCGTAGCCGCCCTGGATCGCCCCGTGTCGCGCACGCGGGGCGCTCACTCCACCCGGGCCCCTCCGAGCCTCATCGGATGCCGGACGAGCGTCTCCGAGATGCGGGCGCTCTCCCGCATCCTCCGGATCCACCGCGCGCGGACGGAGCGGGAATCCAGCTCCACCGTTCGGCCCAGCGCGATCAGGCTCTCGCGGATGATGCGCAGGGGACGGGCGAGGTCCTCGGCGCCGTCCGCGGGCCCGAGGAAGAGGATCCAGGCACCCCCCGGCGATGCCGGCTCCCGGAGCGAACGTGGACGGTCCCTCCCGGGTGGGGCGGGGGGCCACGCCTCGAGCACCCGGAAGAGGTCCGGCCGCCGTTCCAGCGCCTCACGCAGGGCTCCCGGATCCGGCGGGGGCCCGGGACGCTCGCGGCGTACGAGGTCGACCAGGAGATCGAGGGAGAGGGCGGGGAGCGGACGGCGGGCGGCCACGCGCGCGGCGAGCTCGGGAAGGGCGTGCACGGAACACCTCCTGCAACGGGAGCGGACTTCACAGGATCGGGCATCGGGCGGGGACCCGACATGCCGACACGGGAGAGTCTCGCGGTCGCCCGTCGGGCCGCCGATCGGGGCGCGGAACGGGACGTCCCTCGGGCGGCCGGATGGCCGGACACGCCTGCCACGCCCCGCGCGCGTCGACCGCACCGTTGCGCCGGCCGCGGTCCGGGCGCCAGACTCCAGCCAAGCCATCCCCCAGGACGAGGAGAGCGGACATGGCCCGCAGCGACTGTATCTTCTGCCGGATCGCCGACGGTGGGCTCGACGCCGACGTGGTGCTCGAGACCGACGGTGTCACGGCCTTCCGCGATACGAACCCGCAGGCTCCGACGCACGTGCTCCTCGTCCCGCGCGAGCATGTAGCCTCGGTCGCGGAGCTGGGGGACGGGCACCGGGAGCGGATGGGCGAGCTCCTCCTCGCGGCGCGCGACGTGGCCCGCGACGAGGGTCTCGAGGAGGGCGGCTACCGGCTGGTCGTGAACACCGGATCCGGTGCCGGCCAGACGGTCGACCACCTCCACCTCCACCTCCTCGGCGGCCGGGCCTTCTCCTGGCCTCCGGGATGATCCGGAGTCCCGGCGCCGATCCCGGCGCGCCCTTCACCCGCCCCCCTTCTCCCGGTAGCTTCCGGAGCGCATGAGCGACCTCAAGCAGACCCTCCAGGACGACCTGAATCGGGCCCGCAAAGCGGGCGATCGGCTGCGTACGTCCGTGCTCTCGATGACGATCTCCGAGATCCGCAACCGCGAGATCGAGGAGGGGGGCGCGACGGGCGACGCCGACGTGCGTGAGGTGCTCGGCCGTGCCGTGAAGCAGCGCAGGGAAGCCGCGGAGCAGATGCGCTCGGGCGGGCGCGAGGAGCTCGCCAGGAAGGAGGAGCAGGAGGCGGAGATCCTCCGGGAGTACCTTCCCGAGCCCCTCGACGAGGAAGAGGTCCGGGTCATCGTTCGCGAGCTGATCTCCGAGGGTGCCTCCGATCTGGGAGCGGTGATGGGCCGGCTGATGCCCCGGATCCGGGGGCGGTTCGAGGGGCGGGAGGCGAACCGGATCGTGAGGGAGGAGTTAGAAGGCCGTTGAGGGAATACAGTGGGTCGCGCACGGGGGTCTTGCGAGTCTCAGGCAAGGCGGATTCTCGAAGGCGATGCCGTGTGCATCGGCGAGAGGATCCAACGCAGCGTGAGGCC
>CAYPDV010000128.1:0-3925 GCA_964409525.1 uncultured Gemmatimonadaceae bacterium | reverse complement strand
TGGAGAAGGTGGCGCCCGTGTACTCGTCGGGCTGGAGCTTCTTCTCGCGGGCGCGCTCGGCGAGCTCCTTCACCTCGCGGCCGATCTCCTCGACCCCCTTCCGGTCCGCGTCCCGGATCACCGGCGTGATCAGGCCCGCCTCGACGGCGACCGCCACCCCCACGTGGACCCGGTGGAACTCCCGGACGAAGTCGCCCTTCCAGTGGGCGTTGCACTCGGGGTGTCGCCGGAGCGCCATCGCCGTGGCCTTGATCACGAGGTCGTTGATCGAGACCCGGCCTCCGCCCTCCTCCTCGAGGAGCTCGTTGATCCGCTTCCGGGCCGCGAGGGTGCGGCCCATGTCCACCTCCACCGTCAGGAAGAAGTGTGGGATCGGCGAGAGGGAGTCCGTGAGCCGCCGGGCGATCGTCTTCCGCATCTGGCTCAGCGACTGGTCGGTGTAGTCCTCCTCGGTCATCTCGGCGCCCACGGCGGCGGGACGGCGGGGGCGTTCCCGGCCGGCCGCGGGAGCCGCCTCCAGCGCGGCCTCCACGTCCCGCTTCACGATCCGGCCGCCCGGCCCCGAGCCCTCGATGGAGCCCAGCTCCAGGCCGCCCTCGCTCGCCAGCCGGCGGGCCAGGGGCGAGGCCTTCACGCGGCCGTTCCCGGTCGTGCGGTCGCCTGCGGCCCGGTCCCCCCGCTCGTCCTCGTCTTCGGCCTCCTCCTCCGCCACCGCCGTGCCCGTCTCCGGGCCGGCCTGCCGCTCGCGGGCCCGCTCGACCGTCTCCTCGGGCTCGGGCTCGCCCGTGGGAGCCGCGCCCTCGGCGCCCTCCGCCTCCGGCTCGGCACCCTCCTCCTCGGCACCCTCCTCGGGCGCCGCCGCCCCGTCGCCCGCGGCCTCCTCGACCAGGGCCGAGATGTCCTCGTCCTCCTCGCCGATCACGGCGATCACGGAGCCCACGGGTGCCGTGCTCCCCTCGTCCAGGAGCACCTTTCGCAGCACGCCGGCGCCCCGGGCGGTGAGCTCCATGGTGGCCTTGTCCGTCTCGATCTCGGCCAGCACGTCGCCGTTCTCCACGGCGTCGCCCTCGGACTTGAGCCACTTCACGATCTGCCCCTCCTCCATGGTCGGAGAGAGGGCTTCCATGTGGACCTTGGTCGCCATCGTTATCGGGAGGGGCGTCGAAGCGCCCCCGGCAGGGGTTCGGATGTCCGCTCGATCACCGGTACAGCACCTTCTCGCACGCCTCGACGACGAGGTCCGCGCGGGGCTTGGCGAGCTGCTCCAGGCCCTTGGCGTACGGCATGGGGATGTCGGCCTGCGTGACCCGGAGCACCGGCGCGTCCAGGTGGTCGAAGGCCTCCTCCTGGATGAGGGCGGCGATCTGCGCCCCGACGCCGACGTACGGCCAGCCCTCTTCGAGGTAGACGGCCCGGTTCGTCTTCCGGACCGTCCCGAGGATCGCGTCCACGTCGAGCGGCCGGAGCGAGCGGAGGTCGAGGATCTCGGCGTCGACGCCGTCCTCCTCGAGCGTCTTCGCCGCCTGCAGGGCCACGTGGAGCATCTTCCCGTGCGTGATGATCGAGACGTCCGAGCCTTCCCGCTTCACGTCGGCGACCCCGAGCGGGACGATGAAGTCCGGATCGTCCGGCACCTCGCCCTTGAAGTTGTAGAGAAGCTCGCCCTCCATGACCGCGACCGGATCGGCGTCCCGGATGGCCGCCTTGAGCAGCCCCTTGGCGTCGGCCGGCGTCGCCGGGGTCACCACCTTGGTGCCCGGGGCGTGCAGGTACCACGTCTCGGCCGCCTGGGAGTGCTGGGCCCCCAGCTGGAGCGCCGCTCCGGTGGGCCCTCGGAAGACCATGGGGATTCCGATCTGGCCCGCCGACATGTGGAGCATCTTGGCGGCGCTGTTGATCACCTGGTCGAGCGCGAGGATCGAGAAGTTGAAGGTCATGAACTCGACGACGGGCCGGAGCCCCACCATCGCCGCCCCGACTCCGAGACCGGCGAAGCCGAGCTCGCTGATCGGCGTGTCGACCACCCGCCGCTCGCCGAAGGCCTTGAGGAGCCCCTTCGACACCTTGTAGGCTCCGTCGTACTCGCCCACCTCCTCGCCGAGGAGGAAGACGGATTCGTCGCGCTCCATCTCCTCGCGGATCGCCTGGTTCAGCGCCTCGCGGTAGGTGATCTCAGCCACGGTCGGGCCCTCCCGCTCCGCCGCAGTCGCGCGGAGCCGCGCGGAACCCGACACCGCTGTGCACCGGCCTCATCGGTCCCGCCCGTCGAAGAAGAGGCGGCCGTGCTCGTTGATCTCGGCGTAGACGTGGTCGTAGAGGGCTTCGGGATCCGGGTCGGAGGCCTGGTCGGCGAAGTCGGCGGCCTCGTCGACGATCTCCCGGACCTCCTCATCGATCCGCTCGAGCCCGTCCTGGTCCAGCGCGCCGGCGTCGGCGAGCTTCGCCTTCAGACGGATGATCGGGTCGTCCTCCTCCTTCCGGCCCTCCACCTCCTCCTTCGTCCGGTAGGTGCCCGAGACGGGGTCCGACATCGAGTGACCCTTGAATCGGTAGCACTGGACGTCGACGTACTGCGGGCCGCCCCCGTTCCTCGCCTCCTCGGCGAGCTCCTCGAAGAGGCGGTAGGTGGCGAGCACGTCCTGCCCGTCCACCGTGTGCGACGGCACGCCGTAGGCGCACGCCCGCTCCGAGATCGCGGTGGCCGAGACGCGGTCGAACTTCGTGCCCATGCCGTACTCGTTGTTCTCCACCGCGTAGATCACCGGCAGGTCCCAGACGGCGGCCATGTTCATGGCCTCGTGGAAGGCGCCCTGATTCACCGCCGCGTCGCCGAGGAAGCAGAGGCAGACCCGGTCCTCCTCGCGGTAGCGGATCGCCCAGCCGATGCCGGCCGCGAGAGCGGTCTGCGCGCCGACGATCCCGTGGCCGCCCAGGAATCCGACCTCCGTGTCGAAGAGGTGCATCGAGCCGCCCATCCCGCCCGACGTGCCCTCCGCCTTCCCGTAGAGCTCGGCCATCACCCGCTTCGGCTCGATGCCCTTCGCGATCGCCTGGGTGTGCTCCCGGTAGGCGGTGATGACGTAGTCGTTCTCGCGGAGCGGCAGGATGCAGCCGGCGGCGACCGCCTCCTGCCCGATGTGCAGGTGGCAGAAGCCCCCGATCTTCCCGATCGCGTACGCCTCCTCGGCCTTCTCCTCGAAGCGCCGGTAGAGGAGCATCTCGCGCAGCAGCTCCACCGCCTTCTCCTCGGAGAAGCCCTCGAGCGCGTCGGAGCCGCGGCCGCCCCGGCCCCCCTCCTCCTGGCCGGCCCGCTTCTCGCCGGAGTCCGGTCCCTTCCGGCCGCGCTCCTTCTCGGTCGTGCCCCGCTCAGCCATCGGTCCCGCTCCTTCCCGTCTCGATCTGGACCAGGTCCAGCCCCGGCATCTCCGCCGGCGCCGGCACGTCCGCCTCCATCACCTCGCGGATCCTCCCCGGCCGGCCCGCCTCGACCTCGCGCGCCTGGTCCTTCGCGTGGTAGCTGGAGCGGACCAGGGGGCCCGACTCCACGTGGCGGAAGCCGAACTCCTCCTCTCCGATCCGCTTCCAGCCGGCGAACTCGTCGGGCGTCACCCACCGCGCCACGGGGATGTGCTGGAGGGAGGGGCGCAGGTACTGGCCGAGGGTGAGGATGTCGACGGACGCCTCGCGCAGGTCTCCCATGGCCGTCCGGATCTCGTCCTCCCGCTCGCCCATCCCCAGGATGATGCCCGTCTTGGTGAGCCCGTCGGGCCTCATGCGCTTCGCGGCGCCGAGGAAGGAGATCGAGCGCCAGTAGCGGCCGCCGGGACGCACGTCGGGGTGGAGCCGCTCGACCGTCTCCAGGTTGTGGCCCAGGATCTCGGGCTCGGCGTCGAGCACCACGCGGAGCGCGTCCTCGTCGCCCTTG
>CAYPDV010000127.1:0-4078 GCA_964409525.1 uncultured Gemmatimonadaceae bacterium | reverse complement strand
ATCGCGTCGGATGCGGACGTCATGCAGTATCGTTGGAGCTTTTCCAAGGAGAGCCCGCTGCGCTTCCTCGATCGCAAGTTCTACGAATACAGCCTCCGCCACACGGACGTCATCGTGGCGCAGACGCAGGATCAGGCGCGGCTGCTCGAGAGACACCACGGACTTCGCGTAACCGCTGTCGTTCCAAACTTCCACCCGTTGCCGTTGCAGCAAGAGGAAGTGCGCAAGGTGTCGCCCCCGGAAGTCGTCTGGGTGGGCAATCTCAAACCGATCAAGCAGCCCGAGAAGTTCATCCGCCTAGCGGCGGATCTGCAAGGCTCGACGGACGCGCGTTTCATCGTAATGGGGGCTCCTCAGGGCTCGCGCCAGTGGCAGCGCTGGATCGTGGACGAGATGGAGGCCGTTCCGAATCTCTCGTACCTTGGAGTGCGCACTCAGGAGGAAGTGAACGAGACACTCGCCAGGGCCGCGATTCTGGTCAACACGAGTCTCTACGAGGGGTTCTCGAACACCTTCGTTCAGGCGTGGATGAGGAAGGTCCCCGTGGTGAGCCTCAACGTGAATCCGGAGGGTGTGCTAACGGACGGGCGGCTCGGGTTTCACGCCGCCGGCAGCCTGGAGCGGACGAAGAACGAGATCATGCGCCTTCTCGCGGATGACGAGCTGCGAGAGACCATGGGTCGGGAAGCCCGGAGCCATGCATTCGAGCGGCACTCGGAGCGCAACATCGGGCAGCTGATCGATCTCATTGGCGGCTCGCGAGGGGGCGGCACGCCGAGCTTGGAGTTCGCCGCCTCCGGCTAAACGCGCGTTCCGCCCGTCAGCACCCTCGGACCAGGGCCCGGGTCTTCTCGTACACCGGCAGCGCGATGCGCTCGACGAGCTCGCGTTGCTGGGCCGACAGGCGGTCCGCTTTGTGCAGGCTGTCGGACCGAATCGCTGCCGCTTGCAGCTGCGGCTTCGGCTCGGTCTGCTGCGCACCGCGATCCGGTGCGACGACCCGGTGCTCTTCCTCGAGCACAAGCACCTCTACCGGCAGGTGCACAACAAGGGGCGCTATCCCGGGAAGGACTTCATGATCCCCTTCGGGAAGGCGAAGGTGGTCCGGGAGGGCTCGGACCTGACCGTCGTGACCTGCGGCGCGCTGGTGAAGCGCACGATGGACGCGGCGAAGGCGGCCGAGAAGCAGGGGATCGGTGTCGAGGTGATCGACCTCCGGACGCTGAACCCGCTCGACATGGAGACGATCGGAGAGTCGGTCCGGAAGACGAGCAAGGTGATCGTCGCCCACGAGGACGCGCTCTCCTTCGGCATCGGCGCGGAGATCGCCGCCCGGATCGCCGACGAGCTCTTTCCCTGGCTCGACGGGCCGGTGCGCCGGGTCGCGTCGCTGGACACGTGGGTGGCCTACTCGCCGCAGCTCGAGGAGGCGATCCTGCCCGGCGCCGACGACGTGCTGGAGGCGATCGTGGAGCTGGCGGAGTTCTAGCGGCCTCCTGATTCGTCCGCCACCGAGCGGGCCTCCTCTCGTGGAGCCTCCTCGGAGGCGGGCGGTCGCGGAGCCAGCTCGCGCTCGGTGGCGGGCTCCGGCTCTTCGACCGCCTCCATCGCCTCCTCCTCGACGTCCCTTCCCTCTCCGAAGGGAAGGATGAGGCGCACCGCCCGGCCGTACGAGATGTAGTTCCAGGCCCAGTTCACCAGCACCAGGACGCGGCTCCGGAAGCCGATCAGCTTCGCGATGTGGACCACGAGCCACACGACCCACGCGGCGAAGCCGGTGAAGGTGCGGCCCTTGATCTCGGCGACCCCGGAGTTGCGCCCGACCACGGCCAGGAAGCCCGGCTCGTCGTAGTGGAAGGGCTCGCCCTCGCCCTCTCCGCTCACCACGCGGACGATCTGGGCGGCGGCGTACTCGCCCTGCTGGATGGCGGCGGGCGCCACCAGCGGCACCGGCTCTCCGTCCTGCTCGACGGCGGAGAGGTCGCCCACCACGCGGATCTCCGGATGGTCCGGCACGCGCAGGTGCTCGTCGACCGTGACCGCACCTCCCTTCCCGACGGGCAGCCCCCAGCCCCCCACCGCGTCGTCGCCCTTGACCCCCGCGGTCCAGACCACCGTCTCGGTGTCGATGCGCTCGCCACCGTCCGCGAGAACGAGGTGGTCGGCGGCGATCCTCTCGACCTGGGCGCCGGTCCGCACCTCCACGCCGAGGCGGCCGAGCTTGTCGTGGGCGTAGTCGCCGAGCTTCTCGGACATGCCCGGGAGCACCCGGTCCAGCGCCTCCAGGAGCAGGACGCGGATCTCGTCCGGGTCGAGCATCGGGTAGTCCCGGCGGAGCGGTCCGCGCACGAGCTCGCTGAGCGCGCCGGCGAACTCGAGGCCGGTCGGCCCGCCTCCCACGATCGCGAAGGTGAGGAGCGCCCGCCGCCGCTCCCGGTCGCGCTCGTAGACCGCCGCCTCGAAACAGGAGAGGATGTGATGACGGAGCGGCACCGCCTGGTCCATCCAGCGCAGGGGGAAGGCGTGCTCCTCGGCGCCCTCCACTCCGAAGTAGTTGGGCTCGCTGCCGAGCGCCAGCACCAGGTGGTCGTAGGGGATCCGCTCCAGCTCGGTGACGACCTCCCGCGACTCCGGGTCGACCTCCAGGACCTCGGCCATGCGGAAGCGGATGTTGCGGTGCTTCCGGAGGATGGAGCGGACCGGGTAGGCGATCTCGGTGGGGCCGATCTCGGCCGCCGCCACCTGGTAGAGGAGGGGGAAGAAGGTGTGGTAGTTCGTGCGGTCGAGGAGGAGCACGTCGACCGGCTCGCCCCCGAGCGAGCGCGCCGCCCACAGCCCGCCGAAGCCCGCTCCGGCGATGACCACCCTCGGACGTCGCACCTCGATCACGTCTCCTCCCCGTCGACCTCCTCCTGCCAGCTCAGGATCCCTCCCCGCAGGTTCCGCACCGCGGGGTGTCCGCCCTCGCGGAGCATGCGGACGGCCTGCGCGCTCCGCGCACCCGAGCGGCAGTGCACCACGACCTCGCGGTCCGTCGGGATCTCCTCCAGCCGCTCCTCGAGCTCGCCGAGAGGGATCAGCCGGGCGCCCCACTCCTCCAGGTTCGAGAGCTTCCACTCCCACGGCTCGCGCACGTCGACCAGGAGCGGAGCCGACGCCCCGCCCTCCAGGCGCCGGCGGAGCTCCGCGGGTCCGATCTCGGACACCTCGTCCGACTCCGGATGGGCGGCGGCGGGCGGCGGCTCCGCGGCCGTCCCGTCCGCCCCGTCCGCCCCGTCCGCCGCCGTCGGGCCGGCCCCGCCGGCCACGCCGCAGAAGCGCTCGTAGTCGATCAGCTCCGTCTGCGTCGGCTCCTCGCCGCAGACCGGACACTCCGGGTTCCGGCGCACCTCCACCTCCCGGAAGCGCATCGCCATGGCGTCGAAGAGGAGGAGGCGGCCGATCAGCGGATCTCCCGAGCCCAGCAGGAGCTTGATCGTCTCGAGGGCCTGGAGGGTGCCCACGACGCCTGGGAGCACGCCCAGCACCCCTCCCTCGGCGCACGTCGGCACGAGACCGGGGGGCGGCGGCTCGCGGAAGAGGCAGCGGTAGCAGGGCCCCCCGTCGGCGGCGAAGACGGAGACCTGGCCCTCCCAGCGGTAGACGGAGCCGTAGACGTTGGGCCGCCCGAGCAGGACGCAGGCGTCGTTCACGAGGTAGCGGGTCGGGAAGTTGTCGCTCCCGTCGACCACCACGTCGTACGGCTCGAGGATCTCGAGGGCGTTGCCGGAGTCGAGGCGGGTCTCGTGGAGGCGGACCTCGACGTGCGGATTCACCTCGGCGATCCGGTCCCGGGCCGACTCCACCTTGGGGCGCCCGAGGTCGGAGGTGCCGTGGAGGACCTGCCGCTGGAGGTTGCTCTCGTCCACCCGGTCGTCGTCCACCACGCCGAGCGTGCCCACCCCGGCCGCCGCCAGGTAGAGGCCGAGCGGAGAGCCCCACCCCCCCGCCCCGACGCGGCGCCCCCGGGCCGCCGTCAGGCGTCGCTGCCCCTCCTCTCCCCCCCCGGGGTGGCCGCGGGGTCGGGCGTAGCGGCGCG
>CAYPDV010000126.1:0-4109 GCA_964409525.1 uncultured Gemmatimonadaceae bacterium | reverse complement strand
CGCCTCCTCCACCGCGGCGCCGTCGCGACGCGCCTTCAGCTCCCGGACCTTGTCCCGCTGCCGTGCCTCCAGGGCGCTGAAGTCCGGCTGCTCGATCCGCTGCCGGGCCTCCTCCTCCCGGAACTCGTTCACGCCGACCACGATCCGTTCGCCGGCCTCCACCGCGAGCTGGTGCCGGTAGGCGGCCCGGTGGATCTCCTCCTGCATGAAGTCGATCGCCCGGGCGGCGCCGCCCAACTCGTCGATGCGGTCCAGGTAGCCCCTGGCCCGCGCCTCCACCTCGTCGGTAAGGGCCTCGACGTACCAGCTCCCGGCGAGGGGGTCGGCCGTCCGGGGCACACCCGACTCGTGGGCGACGATCTGCTGGGTCCGGAGGGCGATCCGGGCCGATTCCTCGGTGGGCAGCGCCAGGGCCTCGTCGTAGCCGTTGGTGTGGAGGGACTGGGTCCCGCCCAGCACGGCGGAGAGAGCCTGGATCGTCACACGGACCGTGTTGTTCAGCGGCTGCTGGGCCGTGAGGGTGCTGCCCCCGGTCTGGGTGTGGAAGCGCAGCCGGCAGCTGGTGTCGCTGGCCTCGTAACGCTCCCGCATGAGGCGGGCCCAGAGGCGCCGGGCGGCGCGGAACTTGGCCACCTCCTCCAGGAAGTCGTTGTGGGCGGCGAAGAAGAAGGAGAGGCGTGGAGCGAAGTCCTCCAGATCGATACCCGCCCCCAGGGCCCTCTCCACGTACTCCAGCCCGTTGGCGAAGGTGAAGGCGACCTCCTGGGGCGCGGTGGACCCCGCCTCCCGGATGTGGTAGCCCGAGATCGAGATCGTATTCCAGCTCGGCACCTCCGTGGCGCAGAACGCCATCAGGTCGCTCACCAGGCGCAAGCTGGGGTCCACCGGGTAGATGTAGGTGCCCCGCGCGACGTACTCCTTGAGGACGTCGTTCTGCACCGTGCCCTGGAGCGCCTCCCGGCCGACCCCCTGCTCGTCGCCCACCGCGACGTACAGCGCGAGGAGGATCGCCGCGGTCGAGTTGATCGTCATCGAGGTGGAGACCTCGTCGAGGCGGATGCCCTCGAAGAGCGCCCGCATGTCCTCGAGCGAGTCGATCGCCACCCCCACCCGCCCCACCTCGCCCGCCGCCATGGAGGCGTCGGAGTCGTAGCCCATCTGCGTGGGCAGGTCGAAGGCGACGCTGAGGCCGGTCTGGCCGCGGTCGAGCAGGTAGTGGTAGCGGCGGTTCGTCTGCTCGGCCGTGCCGAAGCCCGCGTACTGGCGCATGGTCCAGAGGCGCCCGCGGTACATGTCCGGGTAGACGCCGCGCGTGAAGGGGAAGGCGCCCGGCCGGCCCAGATCCGCCTCCGGATCGAGCTCCACGTCCTCGGGACCGTAGACCTCCTCCACGGGGATCTGCGAATCGGTGGTGATCTCGCGGTCGTCCGTCATTGCCGCTCCGTGCTCATCCGCCGTCCTCCACGTCCGCCTCGAAGTCGATCAGCACCTGCCCCTTCTCGACCGCCTCGCCCTCCGCGACCCGGATCTTCGCGACCCGCGCGGCCGCTACGGCGCGGAGCTCGTTCTCCATCTTCATGGCCTCGACGATGACGAGGCCGCGTCCGGCCTCCACTTCCTCGCCCTCCTCGACCTCGACCCTCACCACGAGGCCGGGCATGGGCGCGGTGAGCGGACGCGGCCCCGCCGCGGCAGCGCCCGCCCCCGTCATCTCGCGGATGGCCCGGGTGCGCTCGTCCACCACCTCGGCCACGAGGCGCCCGTCCGTGAGATGGAGCTCCCAGCGCCCCCCCTCGAGGCGCCGGGCGAGCAGCCGGTGCGAGGCGCCGTCCAGGATCAGGCTCCTGACCCGGCTTGCCGGAACCGTCGCGAGGTCGGCCTCGACCGGCTCGCCGTCGACGCGCACGCCCTCCGGACCCAGGACGACCTCGACGGTGCGGCCGGCGAGGGTGACGTGGTACTTCATGGGGTCCCGGCCGAGCTCAGCCCCACCAGCGTCTCCACGTGGGCCGTCTGCGGAAAGAGGTCGAAGGCGCGCAGCGTGCCGATCTCGTACGCGTCGCCCAGCCGGTCGAGGTCCCTGGCCAGCGTCGCGGGATCGCAGCTCACGTACACCAGGCGGGGCGGGCGGTGCGAGCGGAGAACCGGGGGGATCTCCTCGTGGAGCCCGCCGCGGGGCGGGTTCAGGACGACGACGTCGGCCGGAAGGAGCTCCTCGAGCCGCTCCTCGACGAGGCCCTCGACCACCCGGAAGCCGTCGGGCGCACGGGTGCCGGCGGCCCGGACGGCGCCCGGGTCGGCCTCGATGCCGACGACCTCGGCTCCATGCTGCGCGAGCCGCCGCCCGACCAGCCCCACTCCGCAGTAGGCGTCGATCACCCGGAGCCCCCGGGGGGCGCCCACCTCGCGGAGCACCGCCGAGTGGAGCGATTCGGCGGCCTCGCGGTTCACCTGGAGGAACGCCGTCGGCCCCACCGGGAAGCGCTCGCCGTCCCAGACCTCCTCGGGCTCGCCGTCGCCGGCGAGGAGCACGGGCGGCCCCTCGGCCCCCTCGGGGCGGTGCCAGAGGCTCCGGAGCCGCGGCACGCCGTCGAGGAGCGCCTCCGGCTCGCCGGCGCCCTCGCCGCCCTCCACGAGGAGCAGGAATCCGCGCTCGACCGTCCGCAGCGTCAGCCGGAGCGTGCGGCCGGCCGGAAGCCGTCCGGCGCCCTCGCCCCACTCCGCCCGGAGCCCGACCCAGGCGCGGGCCAGCGCCTCGGTCGGGAGCAGGCACTCGCCGCCGATGTCGACGATGCGGCCCGGCCGCTCCAGCTCGTGGAAGCCGGCCACCACACGGTCGCCCTTCAGCCGCCGCAGCGTGCACGTGATGCGACTCCGGTAGCGGAACTCGAAGGGCGAGGGCTCGACGGCGGGCGGCTCCACCTCCCGGCCGCCGATGCGCTCCAGGGCGTCGGCCACGATCCGGCCCTTCGCCCGGAGCTGGTCCACGTAGCGGAGGTGCTCGAGCGTGCACCCGCCGCACCGGTCGTAGTGCGGGCAGGGGGCCTGCCTCCGGCCCGGCCCGCCCCGGAGGACCTCCTCGATCCGGCCGCGCGCCCAGCTCGCCTTCTCCTTCGTGATCCGCACCCGTACCCGGTCGCCGGGAGCCGTGCGGTGGACGAAGACGACCTTGCCCGAGGGAAGCTCGCCCACGCCGGCGCCGAGGGCCCCGATCGAGTGGATCTCGACCTCGGGGGCGTCGGCCGCGTCCGCGCCGCTCACCACGGCCTCCTCGTCCGACCGGGCAGCCCGGCGGCCCGCCAGGCGGAGAAGCCGCCCGTACGCGCGCCGTCTTCCCCGGTGGCCCCGCCGTCGGGAACCGCGCCGGCGGCACCCTCGGAGCCCGTACCGATCCGCGGCGTCCGGTGCCGCAGGCGGTCCTCCTCCTCCAGGAGGGCGGCGACGACCGCGGCGGCGAGGACGTCCCGCTCGCCGTCGCGCTCCAGGAGGGCGGGGTGCTCCTCCACGTAGCGGATGGAGAGCCGTCCGGCCCGGAAGTCCTCCTCGTCCATCACCCGCCGGTGGAAGGGCGCGCTCGTCTCGACGCCCGCGACGACCAGCTCGTCCAGCGCCCGCGCCATGCGGCGGATCGCCGTCTCGCGGTCGGGGCCGTGCACCACGAGCTTCGCCAGGAGCGGATCGTAGTGGAGCCCCACCTCCGAGCCGTCCTGGATGCCGCCGTCCCAGCGGACCCCCGGCCCGGTCGGCACCTCGAGGTGCTCGACGGTGCCCGAGGAGGGCAGGAAGCCCTGGAAGGGATCCTCCGAGGTGATGCGGCACTCGACGGCGTGGCCGACGAGGGCGACGTCGTCCTGCTCCAGCTCCAGCGGCTCGCCCGAGGCGATCCGGATCTGCCACTGCACGAGGTCGAGGCCCGTGACCAGCTCCGTCACCGGGTGCTCGACCTGGATGCGGGTGTTCATCTCCAGGAAGAAGAAGTCGCCGTCCTCCCAGAGGAACTCGACCGTGCCGGCGCCCGTGTAGTCGACCGCCTCGGCCGCGCGCACCGCCGCGGTGCCCATCGCGTCCCGCTGGTCGGGCGTGAGGACGGGCGAGGGCGCCTCCTCGAC
>CAYPDV010000125.1:0-4271 GCA_964409525.1 uncultured Gemmatimonadaceae bacterium | reverse complement strand
CGGCTCTCCTTCCCCTCCCTCGAGGCGGTCCATCACCTCGTCGTTCATGCCGGTCATCTTCACGTAGCCGCCGAGCGGGATCCAGCTCAGGACGTACTCCGTCTCGCCCCACCGGAAGCCCACCACGGAGGGCCCGAGCCCGAGCGAGAAGCGCTCCACGCGGATCCCCACCGCCTTCGCGGCGGCGAAGTGCCCGAGCTCGTGCACGAAGATGAGCACACCGAGGAGGACGACGGTCGCGAGGAAGGTCACGACTCCCTCCCGGCCGGAAGGGGCTCACCCGCCAGGCGGGCCACCGCGCCGGCCGCGTGCCCGCGGGCCGCGCGGTCCGCCTCCAGGACCTCCTCCACGCTCTCCGCCCCCCCGCCGCCCCGCCCCATCATCGCCTCCAGCGTCGACTCGACCACCCTCGCCATCTCCCCGAACGGGATCCTCCGCTCGAGGAACGCTCCGACGGCAACCTCGTTCGCCGCGTTGTAGACGGCGGGCATCACCCCTCCGGCGCGCCCCGCCCGGATCCCGAGCTCGAAGAGCGGGAAGGCGTCGCGATCGACGGCCTCGAAGGTGAGGGGCGAGGAGCGCAGCGGGTCGAACGTCTGGAGCACGGGATCCTCGATCCGCTCCGGATAGCTGAGGGCGTACAGGATCGGGAGCTCCATGGTGGGAAAGCCGAGCTGCGCGAGGACGGAGCCGTCCACGAACTCGACGAAGGAATGGACGATCGACTGGGGGTGCACGACGACCTCGATCGAATCGTAGGAGATCCGGTAGAGGTGATGCGCCTCGATCACCTCCAGCGCCTTGTTGGCGAGCGTCGCAGAGTCGACGGTGATCTTCCGACCCATCTCCCACGTGGGGTGGCGGAGCGCGTCCTCGGGACCCATGCCCTCCAGCTCCTCGCGGCCCCGACCCCGGAAAGGTCCTCCCGAGGCGGTGAGCACGAGGCGGCGCACCCCCCGCCGCCTCTCACCCTCGAGGCACTGGAGAATGGCGGAGTGCTCGCTGTCGATCGGGACGAGCTCGCCCCCCCCGCGCTCCGCCGCCTCGCGGACGAGGCGGCCGCCCGCGACCAGCGATTCCTTGTTGGCCAGGGCCAGGCGCTTTCCCGCGTGGAGGGCGCGGAGCGTCGGCTCCAGCCCCGCCGAGCCGACGACGGCGTTGACCACCACGTCGACGTCGTCCCGCTCCGTGAGGGCCAGGAGCGCCTCCCGCCCGGTCTCCCAGCGGGTGGCCGGAGCGTCCGCCCCACGTTCGACCGTTTCCCGCTCCACCGCCCCGAGGGCGTCGGCATCGCAGAGCACCGCCACGTCCGGCCGGTGCCGGGCCACCTGCTCCTTCAGCCGAGCGGCGGAGCGCCGCGCCGAGAGCGCCACGACCCGGAAGCGCTCGGGGTGGCGCTCCAGCACGTCCAGGGTGCTCCTTCCGATGGACCCCGTGGAGCCCAGCACCGCCACCCGGATCACGCTGCCGCTCCGCTCAAAGGAACAGCCTCTCTCCGGCCGCCAGGAGAAGGTAGGTCAAGGGAAGGGTGAAGAGGACCGCGTCGAAGCGGTCGATCGCGCCCCCGTGGCCGGGAAGCAGCCGTCCCGAGTCCTTCACTCCGGCCTCCCGCTTCAGGACGGACGCCGCGAGGTCGCCCACCTGGCCGGCGGCTCCCACGGCGAGGCCCAGGGCCGCGCCGCCCGCCGCCGACACGGAAACCGGCGGGCGGCCCGCAAGGAGGAGCTCTGCGAACACCGCACCGGTCGCCGCCGCCACCAGGAGCCCGGCGACGCTGCCGACCACGGTCTTTCCCGGGCTCACCCGTGGAATCAGCCGTCGGCGCCCCCACCTCTTTCCCGCGAAGAAGGCCCCACTGTCGCCGGCCCACGTCATCGTCAGCGGGAAGATGAGGAGGAGCGCACCCGTCCAGGGATCGTCCACACCGCGGCCTTCCGGGAGTCCCCGGAGGAGCGGGGCGAAGGCCAGGGCGCCTCCGGTGTAGAGCACCCCCGTCACCGTCGCCGACGCCGAGGCGAGCGGCCTGCCGCCCGGCCAACGGCTCCACACCGCGGTCCCGAGCGCCGCCAGGGCGAGCAGCACGACCAGCCCCAGCGCCCAGGGCGCGAGTCGCGCCACGTCGGGGAGCAGGACGGCGAGGAGCACGAGACCTGCCGCGGCGGGAAGTCCCATCCATCCGAGAGGTCTCGCGCCGCTCAGCGCGGAGAAGCGGTAGAACTCGTGGAGGCACAGGGTGGCCACCAGCGCGATCACGATCCCGAGGATCCAGCCCCCCAGATAGATGATCCCGACTCCGGCCGGGATCCCGATCGCCGCCACCACGAGCCGGCGGGCGAGGTCCGACCCCGTTCGGACCCCTCGATTCCGCTCCCCCGGTTCCGACGTCACCCGGTGGACCCGCCATACGTGGTCATCGGCGTTCTAACCGGTGGTCGTGACGCGGCCGAAGCGCCGGTCCCGCCGCTGGAAATCCAGGATGGCATCGAAGAGGTCCTCGCGTCCGAAATCGGGCCAGAGCACGTCGGTGATGTGCATCTCGGTGTAGGCGAGCTGCCAGAGCATGAAGTTGCTCACCCGCATCTCTCCCGAGGTGCGGATCAGCAGGTCGGGATCCGGGAGCCCGGCGGTGAAGAGGCCCGCTTCGAAGAGGCCCTGGTCGATCTCCTCCGGGTCGATCTCGCCGGCCGCTGCGCGGCGCGCGAGCTCCGCGGCGGTGCGGACGATCTCCTCTCGACCCCCGTAGGAGATCATCAGGTTGAGGCGGAGTCGCTCGCCGCCCTTCGTACCATCGACGAGCCGGTCGATGGCGGCACGGGTGTGTCGGTCCATCCGCTCGAGCTCGCCCAGCACGTGGACCTCCACGTCCTGCCGCCGGAGGCTGATGCGCTCCTTCTCGGCGTAGACGCGCAGCAGGCCCATCAGCGACGAGATCTCTCCCACCGGCCGCTGCCAGTTCTCGGTCGAGAAGGCGAAGAGGGTCAGGACCTCCACCCCGGCGTCCGCGGCCCCCTCGACCACGTCGCGCACCGACTTCATCCCTTCCCGGTGCCCCGCGTGGCGGGGCAGGCCCCGCTGACGGGCCCATCGGCCGTTGCCATCCATGATGATGGCGACGTGCCGCGGCACCGGACCGTCCACATGGATACGCGTCAGCAGTTCGGATGACATGGTGGGTCCCGGCCTCAGAGTGCCATGACCTCCTTCTCCTTCTTCTCGAGCGCCTCGTCGATGCGTCCGATGTGCTCGTCGGTGAGGCTCTGGATCGTCTCCAGCGCCCGGTGACCCTGGTCCTCACCGATCTCGTGCTCGCGCATCTTCTCCTTGATCGCGTCGTTGGCGGAGTGTCGGGCGTGGCGGATCGAGACCCGCCCGTCCTCGGCCATCTTGTGGAGCAGACGCACGTATTCCTTCCGCCGCTCTTCGTTCAACGCCGGGATGGGAACCCGGATCAGCGTGCCGTCGTTCGAGGGGTTGAGACCGAGATCGGCCTCCATGATCGCCCGCTCGATCGTGTCGAGCAGGTTCTGGTCGTACGGCTGGACGACCAGGAGCCCCGCATCGGGGCTCGACACGTTCGCGACCTGGTTGAGCGGCATCCTGCCCCCGTACGCGTCGACCCGCACGGTGTCGAGGATGGCCGGGGTGGCCTTTCCAGTGCGGACGGTGGCGAACTCGCGGCGGGTCGCCTCCACCGCCTCTTCCATCCGCTCCTTCGCTTCGGCGATCGTCGGCATCGGAACGCTACCTCCCTTCTGGACTCGGGACGTGCCGGGGAGCCCTCGCCCCGATCAGCACACGAGCGTGCCCACCTGCTCACCCCGGACCGCGGCGGTCACGGTGCCGCGATCCGAGAGGTCGAGGACGATGATGGGCAGGTCGTTCTCCTTGCAGAGCGAGACGGCCGGGGCGTCCATGACCCCCAGCTCCCGCCTCACCACTTCCTGGAACGTGATCTCCGGGATGAACTCGGCGCTCGGGTCCTTCACCGGGTCCGCGGAGTACACCCCGGCGACCTTGGTCGCCTTGATCACCACGTCGGCGTCCATCTCGATGGCCCGGAGCGCCGCCGCGGTGTCCGTGGAAAAGTACGGGTTGCCCGTGCCGCCCGCGAAGATCACCACCCGCCCCTTCTCGAGGTGCCTGAGCGCCCGGCGGCGGATGTACGGCTCGGCGAGCTCCTCCATCCGGATGGCCGTCATGACCCGGGTCTCGACCCCCTTCCGCTCGAGGAGATCCTGCACCGCCAGCGCGTTGATCACCGTGGCGAGCAT
>CAYPDV010000124.1:0-4404 GCA_964409525.1 uncultured Gemmatimonadaceae bacterium | reverse complement strand
GCCACCCGGGAGATGGGGAAGGTGCTCGAGGAGACCCGGGGCGACGTGCAGGAGGGGATCGACACCGCCTACTACGCCGCCTCGGAGTGCCGGCGCCTCTTCGGACGGACGGTTCCCTCCGAGCTGCCCGACAAATGGGCGATGTCGTACCGGCGCCCGATCGGACCGTGCGGGATCATCACGCCGTTCAACTTTCCCATGGCGATCCCGACCTGGAAGATCTTCCCGGCTCTCGCCTGCGGGAACAGTGTCGTCTTCAAGCCCGCAGAGGACGTCCCGCACACGGGTCACCTCTTCGTCGAGATCCTTCTCGAGGCGGGGGTGCCGCCCGAGGCGGTGAACCTCGTGCACGGGATCGGCGAGGAGGTGGGCGAGGCGCTGGTGGCCCATCCCGGCGTCCCGGTGATCTCCTTCACCGGCTCGACGTCGACCGGCCGGAAGATCGGCGAGATCTGCGGCCGCATGCACAAGCGGCTCTCGCTCGAGATGGGAGGGAAGAACGCGCAGATCGTCATGCCGGACGCCGATCTCGACCTGGCGATCGAGGGCGTCCTCTGGGGTGCCTTCGGTACGACGGGACAGCGCTGCACCGCCACCTCCCGTCTCCTGCTCCACCGGGACGTCCAGGACGAGTTCCTCGAGCGGCTGCTCGAGCGCACGCGGGAGCTCCGCCTGGGCGACGGCCTCGAGGACGAGACGGACGTGGGGCCGCTCATCAACGAGGCGGCGCTCAGGAAGGTCTCGTCGTATATGGACGTGGCCCGGGACGAGGGGACGATCCTCTGCGGCGGCGAGCGGGCGAGGGGAGACGGCCTCGAGGGGGGCTACTTCTTCCAGCCCACCGTGGTGCGGGACGTGGACGCGGGCAGCCGTATGGCGTGCGAGGAGATCTTCGGGCCGGTGCTGAGCGTGCTCGCCTTCGAGGAGTTCGACGAGGCGGTGCGGATCAACAACGAGGTCCCCTACGGGCTGTCGAGCTCGGTGTACACGACGGACGTGCGGCTCGCCTTCCGAGCCCTCCACGAGCTGGAGAACGGGATCACGTACGTGAATGCGCCGACGATCGGGGCGGAGGCGCACCTGCCCTTCGGGGGCGTGAAGGAGACCGGCAACGGCCATCGGGAAGGCGGCTGGGAGGTCTACGACTTCTACTCGGAGACGAAGGTCGGCTACGTCGACTACTCGGGGCGACTGCAGCGGGCGCAGATCGACACCGAGATCTGACGGAGCGACGAGCGACGGATGAGCGGGTCTACAAGTGATCGGGGCGGCGACCCCGCGGAGCGGCCGGAGGCCGGCGGCGCCGGGGAGCGGCCGCGGACGCCGGGTCCCTCGCCTCGGCCTTCACGCGGGCGGCCCCGCCCCCGGCGCCGGGTGCTCCGGAGCGCGTGGGAGGTCGCTCGCACGATCCTGGTGGCGTTCGCCCTCTACCTCATCGTCCGGGCCTTCGCCGTGGAGGCGTTCAAGATCCCGACCTCCTCGATGGAGAGCACGCTGCTCGTAGGCGACTTCCTCCTGGTGAACAAGGCCGTCTACGGAGCGGAGATTCCCGGGACGGACCTTCACCTTCCGGCCCTCGAGGAGCCGAGCCGGAGCGATGTGGTCGTCTTCCGGCCGCCGCACGACCCGATCCGGAACTACGTGAAGCGGGTGGTGGGGCTTCCCGGCGATCTCCTGGAGATGCGGGACAAGGTCCTCTACGTGAACGGCGTTCCCCAGCCCGAGCCGTACGCGAGCCATTCCGGCGGAATCCCGGACGCCGGCGCGCCCGCGATGCTCTGGCAGGAGTCGTTTCTGACCCGGCCCGAGCGGCGGGGTGGATACCGGCCGACCCGGGACAACTGGGGCCCCATCGAGGTGCCCCGTGGGCGGTATTTCGTCCTCGGCGACAACCGCGACAACTCCGAGGACTCCCGCTACTGGGGCTTCGTGCAGCGGGACGCCATCCGTGGTCGCCCCTGGTTCGTCTACTACTCCTTCCGGCCGTCCGCCAGCGACGGGCTGGACTGGATCCGCGACATCCGATGGAGACGGATCGGGGGCCAGATCCGGTGAATGCGCCGCCCCGGAAGCGCATGGTGGCTCGCCGGCGACGGGCACAGCGGGGACGGAAGCCGACCCGTCCGGATCGCACACCGGTTGCGTGAAGGCTCGGGCCTCCCTCTTATAGCTCTACCGGAGGTCGAGGAGGTCGCGGCCGCTCCGGATCCCGCTCCATCCCGCCCTGGCTGCCCATGAGCTTTGCGTCCCGGCGAGGGTCCATCCGTGAGGGATCACTGGATCAGTACCTCAAGGAGATCAGCCGGTATCCCCTCATCGACCGGCAGGAGGAGGCGCGCCTCGCCCGTCTGATCCACGACGGCGACGAGGAGGCGCTCGACAAGCTGGTCCGCTCCAACCTCCGCTTCGTCGTCTCGGTGGCGAAGAAGTACCAGAACCAGGGCGTGCCCCTCTCGGACCTGATCAACGAGGGGAACCTCGGGTTGATCCGGGCGGCGCACAAATTCGACGAGACGAAGGGGATCAAGTTCATCTCCTACGCCGTCTGGTGGATCCGCCAGGGGATCCTCCAGTGTCTCGCCGAGCAGAGCCGCATCGTGCGGGTGCCGCTCAATCGGGCGGGGGCGCTGCACCGGATCGGGAAGCGGAGCGCGGCCCTCCTGCAGGAGCTCGGGCGGGAGCCTACGGTCAACGAGATCGCCGACGACCTCGACATCTCGCACGAGGAGGTGGAGCGGACGCTGGCGATCTCGCAGTCCCACCTCTCCCTCGACGCCCCGGTCACCCCCGGTGAGGACAACCGGCTCCTCGACTACCTCCCGGACCAGTTCTCGCCCGGTCCCGAGGACGAGACGTACGAGCACGCGCTCAAGCAGACCGTCGAGATGGCGCTTTCCACGCTGAAGGAGCGGGAGGCGAAGATCCTCCGGCTCTACTTCGGACTCGACGACCAGGAGCCGATGACGCTGGAGGAGATCGGCACGCTGCTGGGGATCACCCGCGAGCGGGTGCGGCAGATCAAGGAGAAGGCGCTCGTGCGTCTCCGCCACGCCTCCAGGGCGCGCTTTCTCGAGACGTTCGACGGGTAGAAGGCTTCGCCGCCCGACCGGTCCGCGGGGCGCGGCGTTCCCCCACGCGGCCGGGTCCATCCGGGCCGGCCTTTCACCTTGACGCTCTCCGGCGCCAGGGGTATCATTCAAAGCTCTCTTTTCGAGCCTCTGAAACCGCCGTTCCACGCCGTGTGACCCCGGGAATGAAGACGTATACGCCGAAAGCCGACGAGATCGAACGCCAGTGGTGGGTCGTGGACGCAGCGGGGATCCCCCTCGGGCGCCTGGCCACCCGCGTGGCCCGGATCCTCAGGGGCAAGCACAAGCCCATGTACACGCCGCACCTCGACACGGGTGACCACGTGGTGGTGATCAACGCCTCACGCGTGGCTCTCACCGGGAGGAAGGCGGACCAGAAGACGTACTTCACGCACTCGGGCTACATGGGTGGGGAGAAGCACATCCCCTTTCGCCGGATGCTCGAGAAGCGCCCCGAGCGGATCATCGAGCTCGCGGTGAACGGCATGATGCCGAAGAACAAGCTGGGACGGCAGATGCGCAGCAAGCTCCGGGTGTATGCCGGGCCCGAGCATCCGCACGAGGCCCAGACCCCCGAGACCCTGGAAGTCGGGAACTGACGATGGCGACCGAGATCGAGGACCAGACCCAGACCGTCGGACGACGGAAGACGAGCACCGCCCGCATCGTGCTGCGCCCGGGGAAGGGCGAGTGGTCGATCAACGGGCGGGCCCTCACGGATTACTTCCCGCGGGACTACCACCAGTACCGGATCGAGCAGCCGATCGAGGTCGCCGAGGTCGGCGGGCAGTTCGACGTGACGGTGCGGGTGCGGGGTGGGGGACTCACCGGGCAGGCCGACGCGATCCGCCTCGGAGTCGCCCGGGCCCTCGTCGAGCGCGACGAGGAGCTCCGTCCGACCTTCCGTACGCAGGGTCTCCTGACTCGCGATCCCCGGAAGGTCGAGCGGAAGAAGCCGGGGCAGCCGAAGGCCCGCAAGAAGTTCCAGTTCTCGAAGCGTTGATCCCCGGAGCCCGGCGACTCGGTACCGGCTCGCGGACTTACGCGAGCGGGTGCTAGCCGGGCGCCGTCCCTCACGTACGACCGCGGACGTGGCGTCGCGGAGCGATCACGCCACCGGGGAGGGGCCCTGCGCCCGTTCCCGAAATCCTGACCGGGGCGTATATCGGCCCCACGACGAAGTGGAGAAGTGGCATGCAGCAGGTCCAAATCAGTGAGCTCCTCGAGGCGGGCGTCCATTTCGGACACCAGACCCGTCGCTGGAACCCGAAGATGCGCAAGTACATCTTCACCGAGCGCAACGGGATCCACATCA
>CAYPDV010000123.1:0-4535 GCA_964409525.1 uncultured Gemmatimonadaceae bacterium | reverse complement strand
GCGGAAGCGGAGGCCATCGACACGGTCATGAAGCTCGGCATGAACCACCCCATGGGACCGCTCGCCCTCGCCGACCTCATCGGGCTCGACACCTGCCTGAACATCCTCGAGGTCCTCCACCGCGAGCTGGGCGAGGACCGCTACCGTCCCTGCCCCCTGCTGCGGAAGTACGTCGCGGCCGGGTGGCTCGGCCGGAAGAGCGGCCGCGGATTCCACGTCTATGAGTGAGCTCACCGACGAGCAGCGGGAGATCCGCACCCTCGCCCGCGGGTTCGCCGAAGGTGAGATCCGGCCCCACGCCGCCGCCTGGGACGAGGCGCGCGCCCTCGACGACGGCGTCCTCCGCGCTCTCGGCGAGCTGGGCTTCCTGGGGATGCGGATCCCCGAGGAGCACGGGGGCCTCGGATTCGACCTCGGGACGTTCCTGGTGGCCGTGGAGGCGCTCTCCTGGGGTGACGCGGCCGTCGGTCTCACCGTCTCGATCCACAACGGTCCCGTGACGGAGGCGCTCCTCCGCGAGGGAACGCCGGAGCAGCAGGCGCGCTTTCTACCATCGATGGCGTCCGGCGAGACGCTGGCCGCCTTCGCCCTCTCCGAGGAGGACGCGGGAAGCGACGCCCGCGCCCTCTCGACGCGGGCGGAGCCGGACGGCGACGGGTGGATCCTCAGCGGCACCAAGAAGTGGGTGACGAACGGGGGGCGGGCCGACGTGGTCCTGGTCTTCGCGCGGACCGGGGAGGGCGAGGACGACATCGCCGCCTTCCTGGTGGATCCGGAGGTCGAAGGATACCGTGTCGGGCCCCGGGAGGTGACGCTCGGCCTCCGCGCGTCGGAGACCGTGCAGGTGCACCTCGAGGGGCTGCGTGTGGAGCCCGAGCGGTTGATCGGCGGCCCCTCGGGGGGCTTCGATCTTGCGCTGGAGGCGATCGACGTGGGGCGGCTCGGCGTCGCGGCGCAGTCGCTCGGCATCGCGCAGGCCGCTCTCGAGCACGCGCGCTCCTACGCGCTGGAGCGGGAGCAGTTCGGCAGGCCGATCGCCCGCTTCGAGGCGATCCAGTTCAAGATCGCGGAGATGGCGCTGAGGATCCGGGCCTCCCGGGCGCTGTCGCAGGGGGCCGCCCGGCGGCGGGCCCGGCGGGAAGCGGAGCGCGGAGCCGGCCAGGCGGCGGGCGCGACGGGGGCCGACGACGGCCTCTCGCCGCGCGCGGAGGCGGCCATGGCGAAGTGGATGGCGAGCGAGACGGCGATGTACGTCACCGACGAGGCCGTCCAGATCTTCGGTGGTTACGGATACATGCGGGACTATCCCGTCGAGAAGCTGATGCGGGACGCCAAGGGAACCGAGATCTACGAAGGCACGAACCAGATCATGCGTCTCCTCGCGGCGCGGGACGTGCTCGCCCACGGGTGAGCGCCGACCTGCGACACGGGCGGACGAACCGGAAAGGGAGTCGGATCGGATGGAGATCTTCGAGTGGATGGGGGAGCGCGACCACGAGCAGCTCGTGTTCTGGAGCGAGCCTTCCATCGGGTACCGCGGGATCATCGCGATCCACGACACGACCCTGGGTCCGGCTCTCGGCGGGACCCGCTTCTGGAACTACGACTCGGAGAAGGAGGCGGTGGTCGACGCGCTGCGCCTGGCCCGGGGCATGACGTACAAGGCGTCGATCGCGGGCCTGCCGCTCGGCGGGGGTAAGTCCGTGATCATCGGCGACAACCAGACGACGGAAAGGGAGATGGTCTTCCGGGCCCACGGGCGCGCGGTCGAGTCGCTCAAGGGCCGCTACATCACCGCCGAGGACGTCGGGACGTCGGTCGACGACATGGAGTACGTCCGCATGGAGACGGATCACGTGGTAGGCGTCTACGGCGGCTCGGGCGACCCCTCGCCGGTGACCGCGTACGGCGTCTACCGCGGCATCAAGGCGTGCTCGAGGCAGCGCTACGGAGAGGACTCCCTCGACGGCCGCCACGTCGTCGTCCAGGGACTCGGCAACGTGGGACACCACCTGTGCCGCTTCCTGGCGGAGGACGGGGCACGCCTGACCGTGACGGACATCCACGCGGACCGCGTGCGGACGGTGGTCGAGGACTACGACGCCGAGGCGGTCGAGCCGGACGCCGTCTACGGGGTCGAGGCGGACGTCTTCGCGCCGTGCGCGCTCGGGGCGGTGGTGAACGACGACACCATCGACGCCTTCTCCTGCGACATCATCGCCGGGGCCGCGAACAACCAGCTCGCCGAGAGCCGGCACGGCGACGAGCTGCACCGCCGGGGCATCCTCTACGCGCCGGACTACGTGATCAACGCCGGCGGGCTCGTGAACGTCTACGGCGAGCTCGAGGGGTGGTCGACCGAGCGTGCCCACCGGAAGGCCGGTGAGATCTACCACACCCTGCTGCGCATCTTCGAGCGCTCCCGCGAGGAGGACCTGCCGACCTCCGAGGCGGCCGATCGCGAGGCGGAGCGGAGGCTGGAGCGCTCGCGGCAGCTCCAGCGCTCCTTCATCTAGGACGTCAGAATCCCCACCGATCCAGCCGGAATCCCGATCATGCGTGAAGCGGTCTCCGATCCCTACGGCGTGCCCTCTCCCTCCGGCTCCTCCCGGAACCGCGGGGGTTCCGGGATGGACCACCTGAAGGCGACCGATCCGGAGGTGCACGACGCGGTGCGGCGCGAGGCGGGCCGGCAGGCGTCGCAGCTCGAGCTCATCGCGAGCGAGAACTTCGTCTCCCGGGCCGTGCTCGAGGCCATGGGCACCGTCCTCACCAACAAGTACGCCGAGGGACTGCCGGGCAAGCGCTACTACGGCGGCTGCGAGTGGGTGGACGTGGCCGAGGATCTGGCCCGGGAGCGGGCCGTCCGGCTCTTCGGCGCCGAGCACGCGAACGTCCAGCCCCACTCCGGAGCGCAGGCGAACATGGCCGCCTACATGGCCTTCCTCGAGCCGGGCGCGCGGATCCTGGGGATGAACCTCTCGCACGGCGGGCACCTCACCCACGGATCACCGGTGAACTTCAGCGGAAAGCTCTACGAGGTGAGTGCCTACGGCGTCCGGGAATCGGATGGACGGATCGACTACGACGCGCTCCGCGACCAGGCGCTGGACGAGCGCCCCGCCATGATCGTCGCCGGGGCCAGCGCCTACCCCCGCATCCTCGATTTCGAGACGTTCGGCGACATCGCCCGGGAGGTGGACGCGCTCCTGCTGGTCGACATGGCCCACATCGCCGGCCTGGTGGGGGCCGAGGTCCACCCCAGCCCCGTGCCGCACGCCGACGTCGTCACGACGACCACCCACAAGACGCTCCGCGGGCCCCGTGGCGGGATGATCCTGTGCCGCGAGGAGCATGCGAAGGCGATCGACAAGTCCGTCTTCCCGGGCACCCAGGGCGGGCCTCTCATGCACGTGATCGCGGCGAAGGCGGTCGCGCTCCGGGAGGCCCTCGAGCCCGACTTCCGGAGCTACTCGAGACAGATCGTGGCGAACGCCCGCGCCCTGGGCGAGCGCCTGGACGAGCACGGCTTCTCCCTGGTGAGCGGCGGCACCGACACCCATCTCCTCCTGGTCGACCTGCGGGACAGCCACGAGGAGCTGACGGGGAAGGTGGCCGAGAACGCGCTCGAGGAGGCCGGGATCACCGTGAACAAGAACACCGTTCCCGGCGAGACGCGTTCGCCCTTCGTCACCTCCGGACTGCGGATCGGCACGCCCGCTCTCACCACCCGGGGCATGAAGGAGGAGGAGATGCGCAGGATCGGCGACTGGATCGCACGGGTCATCGAGCGCCCGGACGACGAGGAGCGGCGGGCGAAGGTCCGCGCCGAGGTGGAGGAGCTCTGCGCCTCCTTCCCGCTCTACCCGGAACTGGCCGGGAGCTGATCGTACGCTTTTCGCGAGGGGGGCCGCGTTCCGCCAGCCCGATCCGGTCGTCCAGACCCCCCGCCCCCGGTCCCGAACCCTGGCGCGGGGGACCCCGCCCCGACACATTTGGGGCATGACGGATCTGCAGTTCGCCGAGGAGATTCTCCTCCAGCTCCAGGAGAGGAACCCCCGTTTTCACGGGAAGGCGTACCTCTTCGTCCTCCAGTCCCTCCATCACGTGATGGACGGGATGACGGAGTCGCGCCACATCACGGGCCGCGAGCTCTCCGAGGGGGTCCGTGAGCTGGCTCTGACGCGGTTCGGCCCCATGGCACGGACGGTGCTCGAGCACTGGGGCATCCACACCACGGACGATTTCGGTGAGATCGTCTTCGCCCTGGTGGACTGCGGGATCCTGGTGAAGCAGGAAGAGGACCGGAGGGAGGATTTCCGGGACGTCTTCGACTTCGAGGAGGCGTTCGATCGGGACTACCCATGGACGGCGGGACCCTCTCTCAGCTCCTGACGCCGGACGGGCGGGGCGGAGGGCCGTCCCATGATGACGGGAGGGGGTCGGAACATGGCGGAAGAGCGTGGATTTCCCCAGTGCCTCAAGTGTGAGACAGGGCTCCTCATCCCGCTGTCCGACTACGGTCGGGACGGGGC
>CAYPDV010000122.1:0-4554 GCA_964409525.1 uncultured Gemmatimonadaceae bacterium | reverse complement strand
TGTAGCCGGCGAAGGTCACCGTCTCCATCCGGTCGAGCAGGGGCGCCGGGATGCGGTCGCGGTAGTTCGCCGTCGCGATGAAGAGCACCTCGGAGAGGTCGAAGGGGATCCCGAGGTAGTGATCCGTGAAGGTGGAGTTCTGCGCCGGATCGAGCACCTCGAGCAGCGCCGAGCTGGGATCGCCCTGGAAGGAGACCCCCAGCTTGTCGACCTCGTCGAGGAGGAAGACGGGGTTCTTCGTCTTCGCCTGGCGCATGCCCTGGATGATCCGTCCCGGCATCGCGCCCACGTAGGTGCGGCGGTGGCCGCGGATGTCCGCCTCGTCGCGGGCGCCGCCGAGCGAGATGCGGACGTACTTGCGACCGAGCGAGCGGGCGATCGACTGCGCGATCGACGTCTTCCCGACGCCGGGCGGGCCGACGAAGAGGAGGATGGGCCCGCGCCCCTCCCGGGAGGCGTCCTCCTCCCGCTCCGGCTCGCCTCGGTCCTCGTCGCGCTCGCCTTCGCCCTCTCCGCGCTCGTCTTCCTCCGGTTCGGGCTCTCCGCCCGCGCCCTCCGGCTCGGCGGTGGCCTCGCCGTTGGCGGCCCGCCGGGGCTTGCCGTTCGCGCCCGAGCCCTCCGGGCCCGCCGCTCCGGACTCTCCGGTGGGCTCGCCCGCCTCGGGCGTGCGCTGGGCGGGGGTCTCGCCGCCCTCCCGAGGCTGGGGCGGCGGCACCTCGCCCTGCTTCACCTCCGTCGTGCCCAGCTCCTCCTTCCGCTCCATCTGGAGCTTCCGGACGGCGAGGAACTCCAGCACCCGGTCCTTCACGTCCTCGAGCCCGTAATGGTCCTCTTCGAGGATCTCCTCGGAACGCTTCAGGACGATCTTGTCCTCCGTCCGGGCGCCCCACGGCAGCTCGGTGATCCACTCCAGGAACGTGCGGATCACCTGGTACTCGGCGGACTGGGGGCTGGTGCGCTCGAGCCGGTTCAGCTCCCGTTCCACCTCCGTGCGCTGCTCCTCGGTGAGCTCCAGCGCCTCGATCCGCTCCCGGAGGTCCTCGACCTCGGCCGGGCCGTCCCCCTCGCCGAGCTCCTTCTGGATCTGCTTGAGCTGCTCGCGGAGCAGCATCTCGCGCTGCCGCTCACCGAGCTCCTCCTGGACCTTCGCCTGGATGTCCTCCTGGGCGTCGACGCGCGCGAGCTCCCGCTCGACCGCGACCAGCGTGCTGCCCATCCGCTGCTCGTCGTCGAGCGTCTCGAGGAGCTTCTGCTTCTCCTGCGTCGGGAGCTCCAGGTAGAAGGCGACCAGGTCGGCGAAGGAGCCCGGCTCCTCGACGCCCTGGATGAGCTGGTTCAGCGCCTCGGCCGGCACGCCCCGCCGGGTCCCGAGCTCGGCGGCACGATCGCGGAGCTCGCGGTCGAGCGCCTGGAGGGCCGGGTCGTCCGGATCGGCCGGAAGCTGCCGCTGCATCTCCACGAGCACCGCCCGGAGCATCGCCTCGCCCTCCGTACGGTAGGAGAGGGACTGGGCCCTCCCCTCGCCCTGCACGAGGAGCTGCACGCCGCCCCGCACCCGGTGCGTCTGGATGATCCGCACCACGGTGCCCACCCGGTGCAGGACCTCCGGCACCGGGTCGTCCACGTTCTCCCGCTGGGCCACCGCGAAGAGCCGACGGTCGCCGTCGAGGGCCTCCTGGACGGCCTCCACCGTACCCGGCCGGCCGGCGGAGATGGGGACGGCCACCCCCGGGTAGACCACCGTGTCGCGGAGCGGAAGGACCGGCAGCGTGTAGCGGCCCCCGATGATGCCTTCCTCCCGGTCGGTGGGGGATGCGGGCTCGGCCCGGATCTCGGGTCGATCGTCCTCCGTGGTGTCGGTCTCGGAGGCGTCCGCGGGCGGCGCGTCGGGGGTGTCGTCGTAATCGGTCATGGTGTCGGGCAGGGGTGCACGTTTCCTGCCATCGCCCCGTCGGGATTTTCCTGTCGTATGGGCGCATCCCTGCCGGAACGGCTGGAGGGTGTCACGCCACCGGGCTCAGGTGTAGCTTCAGGGGCATGAGCGATCTCCTGGAGGGAGTGACCTGGTTCCGTCAGTCCTCGGTCCGGATCCGGAGGAACGGGGTGGAGCTCCACGTCGACCCGCTCGGCGTCGACGAGGAGACCGAAGCGGACGTCGTGCTCCTCACGCATCCCCACTACGACAACTTCTCGGAAGAGGACGTGGACCGCGTCCGCGGAGCGAAGACCGTCGTCCTCGCCCCCGCCTCCATGAAGAAGCTGATCGAGGGCGCCGACCACTACCTGCGGCCCGGCGACCTTCTCCACCTCGAGCCCGTCGAGGTGCTGGCGGTGCCCGCATACAACCTCGACGCCCGCTTCCATCCGCGCGAGAGCCAGTGGCTCGGCTACGTGTTCACGCTGGGCGGCATCACCTACTACCACGCGGGCGACACGGACTTCCTCGACTCGATGAAGGAGATCCGCTGCGACGTCGCCTTCCTGCCGTGCGGGGGCCGCTACACCATGGGACCCGCGGAAGCCGCCCGCGCGGCCGAGGCCTGCGGCGCACGGCTCGTCGTGCCCATCCACTGGGGCGACACGGAGGGCTCGCGGGGCGAGGCCGAGCGGCTCGCCGAGCTCTTTGCCGGCGAGGTGCGGATCCTCGAGCGGTCCGCCGACGGTGGAGACGACGCGACCACTGCCGGGCCCGACCGGCTGCACTGACCCACGGCCGGGCGGAGCGGCCGACTGCGCCGAGCGAGCGCGCGTCCGGGCGGCCGGCGGAGCGGCTCCTCCGGCACGGCGCTTGCCCCCGACTCCACGACAATGGCCGAGAGTGTCGAGGACCTGAGGAAGATCGAGCGGCGGCGCGCCCGCGCCGAGGGCATCCGCGCCGGGTCCATCGGCGGGATCGACATCTCGCTCGACTACTCGTGGTTCGTCATCTTCTTCCTGATCCTCGGCACCTTCACGGGGGTCGTCTTCCCGAACTTCCTGCCCGGGAGGGACGAGTCGACCTACCTCCTGATGGGCGTGGTGGGAACGGCGCTCTTCTTCCTCTCCCTGCTCGCGCACGAGCTGGCGCACGGCTTCGTGGCGCGGCTCGAGGGAATGGAGGTCGAGGGGATCACCCTCTTCATCTTCGGGGGGATGGCGAGGACGAAGGGCGAGGCCGCCTCGCCCGGGGTCGAGTTCCGGGTGGCGGGCGTGGGCCCCCTCATGAGCGTGGCGTTGAGCGTGGGCTTCTGGTGGGCCAGGAACCTGCTGATGGACGGCGGATGGCAGGCGGCCGCCGTCGTCTCCGACCACATGGCGCTGCTGAACCTGGCGCTCGCCCTCTTCAACCTCCTTCCCGGCTTCCCGCTGGACGGCGGCCGCCTGCTCCGCGCCTTCGTGTGGAAGACCACCGGCAACCTCCAGACGGCCACGCGGATCGCAACCTCCGCCGGAAAGTGGCTCGGCTACCTGATCGTCGCGGGGGGGATCTTCCTCCTGGTATCCAGGGGCGAGTTCGTGTCCGGGCTCTGGCTGATCTTCATCGGCTGGTTCCTCTCGAACGCGGCCACGGCGAGCTACCAGCAGCTCCTGCTGCAGCAGGTGCTCGTGGGCGTACGCGCGCGCGACGCGATGACGCCGTTCCCTGAGACCGTCACGCCCGACGTTCCGCTCGACGAGCTGGTGAACGAGTACTTCCTCGCCAGGCCCTACAACTCCTTTCCGGTGACCGACGACGGCATCGTGGTGGGCATGGTCACGCTCTCGCAGGTGAAGAAGGTGGACCGGAACGAGTGGCCGGAGCTGAAGGTCGCCGACGTGATGACGCCCCTGATCGAGACGCTGGTGGTGAGCCCCGACACGCCGATGTCCGAAGTGCTGGAGCGGATGACCGAGAACGAGACGCACCGCGTGGTGGTGGCCCGCGAGTGGGAGCTCCGGGGCGTCATCACCGGCGGCGACGTGACGAACTGGCTCGAGCGCGGCGGGCTGAAGGCGTGAGGGCGGCCCGGTGAGCCGGCCGGGAGCCGGCCACGAGATCCCGGAGGACGCCCTCCCGGAGGGATTCGCCGAGAGCGTCGACGAGGAGCCGGAGCGGCCGGCGGAGCCGAGGCCGGCCGCCACCGTGGTCCTCCTCCGGGAAGGCAAGGGCGCCCCCGAGGTGCTCCTGCTGCGGCGGAACCGCTCGGCGGGCTTCGTGCCGGGCGCCTTCGTCTTCCCGGGCGGGAGGGTCGACCGCGACGACGCCTCGGCGGCGCTCGTCGAGCGGCTGGACGGTCTGACGGCGGCGGACGCCGCGGCCCGGCTGGGGCTTCCGGAGGACGCCGACCCCCCCGGGGTGGCCTACTTCCTGGCCGCCGTGCGCGAGGCCTTCGAGGAGACCGGGATCCTGGTCGGCCGCACCGGACGCGGCGTCCCTCCTCCCGGCGCGGGCGAGAAGGAGGAGGTCCTGGAGCTCCGTGAGCGGCTGCTCGACGACGACTCCCTCTTCCCGGAGGTCCTGGACCGGCTGGGCTGCCGGGTGGACGGCGCCTCGGTGGAGTACGTGGCGCACTGGATCACGCCCGTGCAGGAGCC
>CAYPDV010000121.1:0-4568 GCA_964409525.1 uncultured Gemmatimonadaceae bacterium | reverse complement strand
GACGTCTTCTCCACGGCTTCCCCCGTTTCCCGTTCCCGGCTCGGCCTGATCGTGCCGAAGCACGGGCGCAGGATCGTCGACCGCAACCTGGTCAAGCGGAGGCTCCGCGAGATCGGCCGCCGGGAGGTACTGCCGCGGCTGGACGACGCGGGGGTGTCCCTCGACGTGCTGGTGCGGGCCCGGCGGAGCGCGTACGACACGGGATTCACCGAGCTCCTGGACGAGCTCCTGGAGGTGACGGAGGCGCTGTGCTCCGGTCGCTCGCCCTCGGGCTGATCCGCTTCTATCGGAGGGCGATCTCGCCCTGGACGCTGCCCTCCTGCCGCTTCCGGCCGACCTGCTCGAGATACGCGGAAGAGGCGATCGAGCTGCACGGCGCGCTGCGCGGCGGCTGGCTCGCGCTACGGCGCCTCGTCCGCTGCCATCCATTCGGCGGCTCCGGGTCCGACCCGGTTCCCCGCCCCCCCACTCCCGGTGACCCCACGGACCGGCATCGATGAGAACAGAGGTACGCTTCCTCCTGGCGATCGTCCTGATGATCGTCGTGCTGGTGGGCACGAATCTCCTCTTTCCTCCGGTGGTGCCGGAGGGGGGTCCCGACGCGGACACCGCGGCGGTGCCGGGCGACACCGCGCCGGGAGCGCTCGACACCGGGGCCGTCCTCGAGGACACCGCGGCCGGGCGGACCGACGGTGCGGGCCGGGACGCACCGGGAGCACCGGACCGGGCGGGGAGCGATACGCTCGAGGACCTCGCGCTGCCCGGCGAGGCCGACATCGCACCCCCGGACGGGGCCGACACCGCGACCCCGGAGGTCCCCCGGCTCCCGGGCGAGGAGGGGCCCGGGGACGGGGAGGCGGCGGAGCTTCCCGAGTCGCCGGGGGCCGAGGTGCCCGCTCGCATCACCGTCGAGAGCGAGTTCTATCGTTTCACCTTCTCGCCCACCGGGGCCCGGCTGGTCTCGGCCGAGCTGCCACGGTTCCGCTCCTTCACCCGGGAGGGGCCGGTCGAGCTGCTCCGCCCGACGGAGGAGGGGGCGCTCGCCCTGCGGCTCCTCGTGGGCGAGGACACGCTCGACATGAGCCGCCTGCCCTTCGAGCCCCGGCCGTCGGGCGACGTCTCGGTGACCGAGGAGGGCGGCCCCGAGACGCTGGAGTTCGTCTACCGTCATCCCACCCGCCCCTTCCGGGTGCAGATCGCCTACACCTTCACCCCCGGCTCCTACCTGGTCGACGTGGAGGGGCGGGTCGAGGGGCTCGGGCAGGCCGTCGTCCTCACCGGTCTCGGGAGCGGCCTCGCCCTCAACGAGACGGACGAGGACGAAGAGCGGCGCTCGATGGCGTACGTGGTGAACCACCGCCGCCAGGGAATCCGCGCCGAGAACCTCCGGGACGCGGCCGAGGAGCTCCGCGAGGAGGCGGGCGAGGGGATCGGCGCCACGGGACCCCGGACCCGGGTGGTCGACGGCCCCCTCGACTGGGTCGCCTACAAGAGCAAATACTTCGTCTTCGCGCTCCTGCCGGACGGTCGGGAAGCGGTGGCGGGCACGGACGCCGCCGTGCTCGGGGGGGCGCTGGTGCGTCCCGAGCCCGGCGACGAGGAGGGGGTGAGGGTCCTCGCCGCCCGCTCGATCGCGAGGGACGGATCGTTCGCCTATCGCGTCTTCGCCGGGCCGCAGGACTTCGCCCGGATGTCCGCGCTGGGTACCGACCTCGAGGACGTGAACCCGTACGGGTGGCGGTTCTTCCGCCCGGTCATCCGACCGCTCGTCGGGGTCGTGATGTGGGTCCTGACGTTCTTCCACGAGAACCTGGACCTCGGCTACGGCTGGGTGCTGATCCTCTTCGGCGTCCTGATGCGGGTGCTCCTCTTCCCGCTCAACCAGAAGGCGATGCGGGCGCAGCTGCGGAACATGGCGGTCCAGCCGCTGCTGAAGGACATCCAGGAGCGCTACAAGGACAATCCGCAGAAGCAGCAGCAGGAGCTGATGAAGCTGTACAAGGAGCACGGCTTCAATCCGCTCGCGGGGTGCTGGCCGATGCTGCTTCCGTGGCCGATCCTGATCACGCTCTTCTTCGTCTTCCAGAACACGATCGAGCTCCGGGGGGTCTCCTTCCTCTGGCTGCCCGATCTCTCGGCGGCGGACCCGCTCCACATCCTCCCGATCTTCCTCGGCCTCTCCATGTTCCTGCTCCAGTGGGTGAGCTTCCGGACGATGGACGAGGTGAATCCGCAGATGAAGATGATGATGTGGCTGATGCCCGGCTTCATGCTCTTCATCTTCTGGAACCTGGCCTCGGGGCTGAACCTCTACTACGCCACCGCGAACGTCGCGACGCTTCCACAGCAGTACTGGATCGCGCAGGAGCGGAAGAAGGCGAAGGCCAAGGGGCCGATCCGGCCGAAGACCGCGGAGAAGGGCGCTTCGGAGGAGTGATCCTCCCCGGGGGATGACGCGCTGACGTGAACGGATCGCCACGCGGGAGCGGATCGGCCCCCTCGGAATCGGCCCCCTCGGGAGCCGTCCCGTCCGGATCGGCCCCGGCCGGGCCGTCGCCGGACACCATCGTGGCCCGTGCCACGCCCTCGGCCCCCTCGGCCCTCGCGGTGGTGCGCGTCTCGGGCCCGGGGGTCCGCGAGGTGCTGCGCCGGATCGCGCCCGACCTTCCGGATCCGCCTCCGGCGCGGAAGGCGGTGCTCGCCTCCCTCCTCGATCCGGGCGACGGCGAGCTCCTGGACCGGGGCCTGGTGACGTACTTTCCCCGACCGGAGAGCTACACGGGCGAGGACGTGGCGGAGGTCTCGTGTCACGGGGGCGCCGTCGCGCCCGCGCTGGTGCTCGACGCCTGTCTTCGCGCCGGATGCCGGGAGGCCGAGCCGGGCGAGTTCACCCGCCGGGCGTACCTGCACGGGAAGATGGACCTGGTGCAGGCCGAGGCGGTCCTCGATCTGGTCGAGGGGCGGAGCCGGGCCCTCCACCGGGCGGCGCTCCGTCAGATGGATCGGGGTCTGAGTGAGCGGGTCGGCCGGGTCCGGGAAGCCCTCGTCGAGGTGGAGGCGCTTCTCGCACATCATCTGGACTTTCCCGAGGAGGACGACGCCCCCGTTCCGGTGGGGCGGGTCCTCGAGCGGGCGCGGCAGGTCGCGACGAGGCTCCGGCGGCTCGCGGCGACCGCACCCGAGGGCGAGCTCCTCCGGGAGGGAGCGCTCACCGTCCTCGCCGGACGCCCCAACTCCGGCAAGTCGAGTCTCTTCAACGCGCTGCTCGGCCGCGAGCGCGCGATCGTGACCCGCGTCGCCGGCACGACCCGCGACGCGCTCGAGGCGGAGGTGTCGCTCGGGGGCTTTCCCTTCCGGCTGGTCGACACGGCCGGGCTGCGGGAGCCCGGCGAGGAGGTCGAGCGGCTCGGCATCGAGGTGGCGCGCCGCTACGTCGACGCGGCCGACCTCGTCCTCGTCTGCATGGAGGACGGGCGGGCGCCGACAGCGGAGGAGGAGGACTTTCTCCAGGGTCTGGAGGGAAGGCCCGTGGTCGTCGTCCGTACGAAAGCGGATCTCGTGGAAGGTGAGGTGGGACCGGTGGCGGGTGTCCACGACGGGATCTCCGGAGGGGGGAGGGAGGCGGAGAGCCCGGGGCGGGAGGCGGAGTGCTCCGGAGGGCCGGCCGGAGACTCGGTGGTCGACGCCGCGGTACGGGTCTCGGTGGTGGACGGCACCGGGCTCGAGCGCCTCCGGGAGGTGCTCCCGGGGCTGGTCTACCGAGGATTGGTGCGCGCCGACCCGGACGAACCGGTCCTGACCAACCAGCGGCAGGTGGAGCGCATCCGGGAGGCGCTCGACGAGGTGGAAGGCTTCGTGCGTGCCCTCGAAGGAGGGGTGCCCGCGGAGGTCGCGGCCGCGCATCTACGGGCCGCCGAGTCGGCGCTCGAGGGGCTTCTCGGGATCGTGGCCGCGGACGACGTTCTCGAGCATCTCTTCCGTCGTTTCTGCATCGGAAAGTGAGGAGGAGACGATCGTGGTCGAGGATTCGGGAGAGCGGGAGGTGCGGCGCGGCCTGGAGCTGCGGGGGCGGGTACAGGGGGTCGGCTTCCGCTGGTGGACGCGCCGGACGGCCGAGTCGCTCGGAGTGCGCGGGACGGTCCGGAACCGGGCCGACGGGGCCGTGGAGGTGCATCTCGCCGGGCCGGTGGAGCGGGTCGAGAAGATGACGGCCAGTCTCCGGGAGGGGCCGAGCTCCGCGCGGGTCGAGGAGGTCCGGGAGATCGACTCCACGGGACCGATCCCGGATGGATTCGAGATCGTCCGATGACCGGAGGGGCGTGCTGATGGAATCGCGCTACGACGTCGTGGTCGTCGGAGGCGGTCACGCCGGGAGCGAGGCCGCGGCCGCCTCGGCCCGACTCGGCGCCCGCACGCTGCTCCTCACTCCGGACCTCTCCCGGGTGGGCCAGATGAGCTGCAACCCGGCGATCGGCGGGGTGGCCACGGGGGGGGTGGCGCGGGAGATCGACGCGCTCGGAGGAGTGATGGGTCGGGTGACCGACGCCTCCCGGGTCCAGTTCCGCATG
>CAYPDV010000120.1:0-4661 GCA_964409525.1 uncultured Gemmatimonadaceae bacterium | reverse complement strand
CCAGGAAGGGCCGAAGCACCTGAACATCACGTTGTCCCGAGCCAGGTTCGAGCAGCTCGTGGAAGATCTGGTCCAGCGGACCATCCCCCCCATGAAGAAGGCGCTGGAAGACGCCGGGCTCGGCGCCGACGGCGTGGACGAGGTCATCCTGGTCGGTGGCTCCACCCGGATCCCCAAGATTCAGGAGGCCGTGAAGGAGTTCTTCGGCAAGGACCCCCACAAGGGCGTGAACCCGGACGAGGTGGTGGCGGTCGGAGCCGCCATCCAGGGCGGCGTGCTGGGCGGCGAGGTGAAGGACGTCCTGCTCCTCGACGTCACGCCCCTCTCCCTCGGGATCGAGACGCTGGGCGGGGTGATGACCACCCTCATCGAGCGGAACACGACGATCCCGACCAAGAAGACGGAGACCTTCTCCACCGCGGAGGACAACCAGACCACGGTGGAGATCCACGTGCTCCAGGGTGAGCGGAAGATGGCCGCCGACAACAAGACCATCGGGAAGTTCCAGCTCACCGGGATCCCGCCGGCGCCTCGAGGCGTGCCCCAGGTCGAGGTCACCTTCGACATCGACGCGAACGGAATCCTGCACGTCTCGGCGAAGGACAAGGCGACCGGCAAGGAGCAGAAGATCCGTATCGAGGCGTCGAGCGGCCTCAGCGAGGACGAGATCGACCGCATGGTGAACGACGCCGAGGCGCACGCCGAAGAGGACGAGGCGCGCAAGGAGCGGGTGGAGGCGCGCAACCAGCTCGACTCCCTCGTCTACCAGGTCGAGAAGGACAGCGAGGAGTGGGGCGACAAGGTCGAGGGGGCCACGCGGGAGCGCCTGGACGGGGCCCTCGAGAAGGCGAAGGAGGCCCTCAAGGGCGACGACCCCGGCGCCATGAACCAGGCCCGGGACGAGCTGATGCAGGCGTTCAGCGCCGCCGGCCAGGAGATGTACCAGGCGCAGGCCGCGGAGGCCGGAGGTCCGGAAGGACCGGCCGGCCCGGGTCAGCCCGGCGGCCCCGGAGGTCCAGGCGGTGCCGGAGGGCCCGGCGGTCCGGCCGGGGGTGCCGGCGAGGGCGCCACGGCCGAAGAGGAGGAGGACGTGGTCGAGGCGGACTACGAGATCGTGGAGGAGGAGAAGTAGGGCCGGACTTCCGGACGCCGCCTGACGGTACGACGCGCGTCCGGAACGGCTAGGAGGAGGGGCGGTCGGCGGCGGCGCCGGCCGCCCCTTCGCGTACGCGAGACTCCGGTGCGCGACCCGCTGTACTCGTGGAGCGGCCATCCGGAATCCGTGCGGATCTCAATCGGAGCACGCCGTGTAGGACGAGGAGCCCCCCCGGGGCGCGGCCGCGCGCCGGGAGCCTGAAGACACCGTCGGACCCGGAGGTTCTCGCACGATGTTCGATCCGCTGAAGCACAAGGCGCGAGTCGCCGTCTACACCGGCGTGGCCTTCCTCTTCGGTGTGGGGATCGCCTCCGGCCTCGGCTGGACCGATGCCTCTCTCGCCATGCCGACGCTCAGCGACGAGCCGCAGCTCTCGGAAGACGCGGTGCGCCCCGCCCGTGACCTGAGCGAGGCCTTCGTCGCCATCGCCGAGACCGTCACCCCCGCCGTGGTGCGGATCGAGACCCTCAGGCCGGCCCGCGAGCGTCAGATCCCCTCGCCCTTCCGCCGCTTCTTCGGGCCCGAGGAGGAGGGCCGCCCCGACGGTGAGCCCCGTCTCGAGCCGGTCGGAGGCAGCGGATTCCTGGTGTCGGACGACGGCTTCATCCTGACGAACGACCATGTGGTACAGGGAGCACGCGAGATCCGGGTCCACCTGCCCGACCGGCGCTCCTTCGAGGCGGAGGTGGTCGGCACGGACCCGTTCACGGACGTGGCCGTCATCCGGATCCAGGGGGAGGGCCTGCCCCACCTCAGCTTCGGCGACTCCGACCGTGTGCGTGTCGGCGAGTGGGTGGTGGCGGTCGGAAACCCGGGCCTGGGCGGAGCGAGCCAGCTCGACTACACCGTCACCGCGGGTATCGTGAGCGCGAAGGGCCGGCCCCTCCAGCTCCTGAATCAGGAGCTGCTGCAGGATCCGGAGACGCAGGAGATCGCGAACTACGCGATCGAGGACTTCATCCAGACCGACGCGGTGATCAATCCCGGAAACTCCGGCGGCCCGATGGTCGACCTGCAGGGGCGGGTCGTGGGCATCAACTCCGCCATCGCCAGCCGCACCGGCTTCTATCAGGGCTACGGCTTCGCGATCCCGGTGAACCTCGCCCGGCGAGTCATGGAGGACCTGATCCAGTACGGCCGGGTGCGCCGGGCGCTCCTCGGAGTGGGGATCGAGGATCTCACCGAGGTCGACGCGGAGTTCTACGGCCTTCCCGACATCGCCGGGGTCCTCGTGACCGAGGTCCGTCCCGGTGAGGCCGCCGATCGGGCGGGTCTGCGGTCGCAGGACGTGATCGTGGCCGTGGACGGGCGACGCGTGGAGCGGGCGAACGAGCTGCAGCAGGTGATCGCCAGCTACCGACCCGGTGATCGGGTGACCGTCACGATCTACCGCGACGGCGAGCGCCGGGAGATCGCGATCCGGCTCGGCGAGGCGCAGCTCTCGGCCGAGCCTCAGCCGGAGCCGGTCCGCGCCGAGGGCACCGAGGAGCGGCTGGGGATCCAGGTCGACGACCTCACCCCTGAGCTCGCCCGGCGCATCCGATTCGAGGATCCGGGCGGGGCGGTGATCACCGGAGTGGAGCCGTTCAGCCCGGCGCAGCGCCAGGGGCTCGCGCCCGGGCTCCGCATCCTGCAGATCAACGGCGAGGATGTGGAGAGCGCCGGTGACGTCCGGGAACGGCTCGCCGAGATCGAGAGCGGCCGCATCGTGAACATCGTGGCCGAGAACCGCCTCGGCACGACCCGCGTCTTCAACATCCGCGTTCCGTAGGGGCCATCCCACCGCCGTCCCGGAGGCCCGGGCCGGACACCCGCCGGTGCCGCCGTCCGCGGGGCCGGCCGGCCGGGTGTCCGGCCATCCCCGCGCCCGGCCGTGTTGAGCTTCCCCCGGGGCGCGGTTATCTTCGGGTGTTCCCGGAATGTCGCCATTTTCCGGGGATTTCCGGGCGAAAGTGGCGGAACCGGTAGACGCGCGAGATTTAGGATCTCGTGGCCTCGGGCCGTGGGGGTTCGAGTCCCCCCTTTCGCACTGCGCGTGGTGCCGCACTTCCACGCCGCCACGCTGGCTCGCTGAAGCGCGTATCCCATACGGAACCGGGAATGAGCATCGAGACCACCGATCTGCGCGTGGCCGTCGAGGAATCGGACGGCTGCCGCCGGCGTCTGAGCGTGACCGTCCCGGCCGGGGCGGTCCGCGACGAGCGGCGACGTGCCGCCCGCGAGCTGGCCGGACGGATGAAGATGAAGGGCTTCCGGGAGGGCAAGATCCCGCCCGAGGTGGTCGAGCGCCGCTACGGCGAGACGCTGGACCGGGAGGTCCTGGACACGGTCATCGGCGAGGCGTATCGGCAGGCGCTGCGGCTCGAGGAGCTGACCCCCATCTCCCAGGGTCAGGTGGAGGAGGTGAAGTACGAGCGCGACCAGGACCTCACCTTCGAGGTCGCCTTCGACGTGCGCCCCGAAGTGGGGGTGGAGCGGCTGGGCGGCTTCGTGGTGGAGCGGCCCCGGGCGGAGGCCGGCGAGGAGGAGATGGAGAAGGTCCTGGAGCGCCTCCGGGAGCAGAACGCGGTCTTCCGCCCCGAGGAGGAGGGTCGCCCGGCGCCGGGCGACGAGGTGTCGGTGAGGATCGATCCGGTCGAGGAGGGCGAACCGAAGGGTGAAGCCCGCACCTACGAGATCGTGCTGGGCAAGGAGGAGGCGATCCCGGAGGTGGAGGACGCGATCCGCACCCTCGAGCCCGGGGAGTCCGGCACCTTCACGATCGCCTTTCCCGAAGACTTTCCGGACGAGGAGCGGCGCGGACAGGAGCGCACGCTCCACATCTCGCTCGACGCACGCAAGGTGCGCGAACTGCCCGAGCTGGACGACTCGCTCGCCCGCCAGGTGGGTGACTTCGAGGACCTCGAAGAGCTGAAGGAGGCCGTGCGCGGGGATCTGACCCGTGAGGCGGAGCAGCAGGCCGAAGCGGCCGTGCGGAGCCGCCTCACCGGCTTCCTCCTCGAGGCGAACCCCTTCGACGTGCCGCAGAGCATGGTCGATTCCTACCTGGACCAGCTCCTCGGCGACACCGAAGGGGCGGACCCGGAGCGGCTCGAGGAGGCGCGGCACGAGCTTCGGCCCCAGGCGGAGCGCGCGGTGAAGCGGATCCTCCTCGTGGAGCGGATCGCCGAGAGCCAGGGGCTGGAGGCGAGCGAGGAGGAGGTGGACACCCGGATCGAGAAGATCGCCGAGCAGAACGACGCTCGGCCCGAGGAGGTCTACGCTCGGCTTCAGAAGGCGGGCCGCCTCGAGGCGCTCGAGCGGGAGATCACAGAGGAGAAGGTCTTCGCGTTCCTGAAGGAGCGCTCGGAGATCGTCGACGCCGAGGGCTGAGCCCCCGACGTCGAGCCCTAACGAATCCACGAGAATCCATGCCGATCTATCCACCGTACGTCATCGAGCGGACCAGTCGGGGCGAGCGAAGCTACGACATCTTCAGCCGCCTCCTCATGGACCGGATCGTCTT
>CAYPDV010000119.1:0-4773 GCA_964409525.1 uncultured Gemmatimonadaceae bacterium | reverse complement strand
AGGACGTGCGGCTCGAGCGCCGGCCGGTGAACTACAGCTACACCGACGGCCAGCTCTACTACTTCATGGACCAGGAGACCTTCGAGATGATCCCCATCAGCGGGGACGTCATCGGCGGCGAGCAGCTCGCCTACCTGAAGGAGAACATGGAGTGCGAGGGGCTGCTCCACGAGGGGAAGGTGATCAGCGTCGAGCTGCCCTTCTTCGTGGAGCTGGAGATCGTCGATACCGACCCCGGCCTCAAGGGCGACACCGCGCAGGGGGGCACGAAGCCGGCGAAGCTCGAGACCGGCGCCACCGTGCAGGTGCCCCTCTTCATCGAGGAGGGGGACGTGGTGAAGGTGGATCGCCGTGAGGACAAATACCTCGAAAGGGTTTGAAGCTCCCATGATCGATCTCGAATTCGTGGAGCGCCTCATCCGCGCCGTCGACGAGAGCGGCCTCGACTCCGTGGAGATCGAGCGGGGCGGCACTCGTATCCGGATCGCCCGCACCCCGCCCCCGGCGCCCGTGTCGGCAGCTCCGGCCGCACCGGCCGCGGGCGCCGCAGCGGCTCCGGCCGCCGGGGCCGAAGGCGCCCCGGCCCCGTCGGAAGCGGCGGAGGGCGAGGCCGAGGCGGCCGGACGGGAGCACCTGGTCGACGTCGCCTCGCCGATGGTGGGCACGTTCTACCGCGCTCCGGCGCCCGACGCTCCGTCGTACGTGGAGGAGGGCAGCCGCGTCTCCGTGGGCGACACGCTCTGCATCATCGAGGCGATGAAGCTCATGAACGAGCTCGAGGCCGAGGTGGCGGGCACGGTGGTCGAGATCCTGGTGGAGAACGCCGAGCCGGTGGAGTACGGCCAGGTGCTCTTCCGAGTGGACCCCCGCGGCTGAGATTCCCGTGTTCTCGAAAGTCCTGATCGCGAACCGTGGCGAGATCGCGCTACGGGTCAACCGCGCCTGCCAGGAGCTCGGCATCCGCACCGTGGCCGTCTACTCCGAGGCGGACCGCGAGTCGCTGCACGTCCGCTTCGCCGACGAGGACGTCTGCATCGGACCCGCCCCGGCCGGCGAGAGCTACCTGAACATCCCCCGGATCATCGCCGCGGCGGAGGTCACCGGCGCGGAGGCGATCCACCCCGGCTACGGCTTCCTGGCCGAGAACGCGGAGTTCAGCGAGATCTGCGGGCGCTCCGACCTGGTCTTCATCGGCCCGACCCCCGACCAGATCCGCTCCATGGGCGACAAGGCGACGGCCCGCCGCACGATGATCGAGGTCGGCGTGCCGACGGTGCCCGGCTCCGAGGACGTCGTCACCGACACGGCGCGGGCCGAGAAGCTGGCGAAGAAGGTCGGCTTCCCGATCATGATCAAGGCGTCGGCCGGCGGCGGGGGGAAGGGCATGCGGATCGCCCCCGACATGGACAGCTTCGCCCGCCTGCTCCAGGCGGCGCGCAACGAGGCCGAGGCGGCCTTCGGCGATCCGGGCGTCTACCTCGAGAAGTGCATCGTCCGCCCCCGGCACGTCGAGTTCCAGGTCTTCGGCGACCAGCACGGACGGGTGGTCCACGTGGGCGAGCGCGACTGCTCGATCCAGCGGCGGCACCAGAAGCTGGTGGAGGAGTCGCCCTCGCCGGCGCTCGACGCCGAGCTCCGGGCCCGGATGGGCGAGGCCGCGGTACGCGCCGCCGAGGCGATCGACTACGTGGGTGCGGGCACGGTCGAGTTCCTCCTCGACCAGGACGGCTCCTTCTACTTCATCGAGATGAACACCCGCATCCAGGTCGAGCACCCGGTCACCGAGGCGGTGACGGGCCTCGACCTGGTGAAGGAGCAGATCCGGGTGGCGGCGGGCGAGCCCCTCTCCTTCCCGGATCCGATCGAGATGCGCGGCCACGCGATCGAGTTCCGCATCAACGCCGAGGACCCCGACCGGAACTTCGCGCCCTCGCCGGGTGAGCTCGTCACCTTCCATCCGCCGGGCGGGCCGGGGGTGCGGGTCGACACGCACGGCTACGCCGGCTACCGGGTGCCGCCGCACTACGACTCGCTCCTCGGCAAGGTCATCGTGTGGGGCAACGACCGGCCCGAGGCGCTGGCCCGCGCCCGCAACGCGCTGGACTCCTTCGTGATCGAGGGGGTCCGGACCACGATCCCCTTCCTGGCCGAGGTGTGCCGGGAAGAGGACTTCGTGAGGGGCGAGGTCGACACGGGGTACGTGGAGCGGTTCATGGAACGACGGGGGGAATCGTGAGGGCGTCGGTCTTCTTCAGCCCGGACGAGGTCGAGCCGGCCGCGGTCGCCGAGCGAACGGCGATCGTCATCGACGTGATCCGCGCCACGAGCACGATCGTGAGCGCGCTCGCGGCGGGAGCCCGGGCGGTGCATCCGGCGATCTCCACCGAGGACGCGCTCAAGCTGGCCTCCTCGCTCGGCCGCGATCAGACCCTGCTCTGCGGCGAGCGGAAGGGACTCAAGGTCGAGGGCTTCGACCTCGGGAACTCGCCCGCCGAGTTCACGCCCGACGTCGTCGACGGAAAGCAGCTCGTGATGAGCACCACGAACGGGACCCGCGCGCTGCACGCCGCGCTGGCGGCCGAGCGGGTGGTCGTCGCATCCTTCCTGAACCTGGACGCGGTCGCGCGCGCCGTCGCCGACGACGGCGGGCTGGTGGTGGTGTGCGCCGGAAAGGAGGGGCGCTTCTCGCTCGACGACGCCGTGTGCGCCGGGCATCTCTTCGAGCGGGTGCGCACCGCGCGCGCGGGCGAACTCGAGCTGGACGACGCCGCGCTGGCGTGCGTCACGCTGGCCTCGGACTACGAGCCCGAGGCCGACTTCCTGGCGAAGACGGCGGCGGGCCGCGCCCTGATCGAGGTCGGGCTCGGCGACGACCTCGAGACGTGCGCGAGCGTGGACCGGTACGACTTCGCGCCCGAGATGCGGGACCGGACCATCCGAATCCCCTGAGCCGGAAGCCATGCTGAACCGAGAGCAGCAGCGCGAGATCCTGGCCCTGGCCCTGCTGGCGCTCTCCGTCTCCGTCCTCCTGGCCCTGGTGCCCGCGACCGCCCTCGGCCCCGTGGGCCGCGAGTGGTTCCCCTCCGGCAACCCGATGGGCGTGATGGGGGCGGTCTCGAGGGACCTCCTCCACTCCGTGCTCGGCGTCTCCGCGCTCTTCCTGCCGATCCTGCTCCTGGTGGGGGGGCTGGCGGCGGCGGGGTGGCTCGAGGCGAGGTGGGCGCTCCGGCTGGCGGCGCTGGTCGCCGGGTTGATGCTCCTGGTGCCGGTCGGGCTCCACGTCACCGGCTGGGCCCCGTCGGACGCCGGATGGCTCGGCGACGCGGCGGGCGGCGTGCTCCTCACGGGCCTGGGCTGGCTCGGCGCGAGCCTGGTGGTCGCGGTGCTCCTGCTCGCGCTCTGGGTGGCCACGCTCGGCTCGAACCCGCTCCGCACCGCCGGGCGCGGGGCCCTGGCGGGAAGCGGTCTCCTGCTCCGGCTGCTCGGCAGGGGCGGCGAGGCGCTCCGGGGCGTGGCCTCCCGCTTTCCCGGACGCCGTCTGCGGGGCGGGGGCGCCGAGGCGGAGGCGGAGGGGCTCCGCTCTCCCTGGGAGATCGCCGAGGAGGAGGAGGCGGCGCGGGAGGTGCGCGAGGCCGCGGAGGCGGCGGCGGAGGGGCCCCGCGCGGCGGAGGGGGCACAGACGAACGGGGCGGCGGGCGCGGGCCGGGTGGGGGCGGGCGGAGCCGGCGGCGCGGCCGAGGGCGACCTCCTGGACCCGATCGACCTCCGCGACCTGGAAGAGACCGGAGTTCCGCCGATCGACCTCCTCGACCTGCCCGAGAACGGCGACCGCCGCGGCATGGAGCGGGAGCTCGAAGGGCTGGGCGAGGTGCTGATCGAGAAGCTCCGCACCTTCAACGTGGAGGGCGAGATCGGCGGCCGCACCACCGGTCCGGTGGTGACGCAGTACGAGGTGGTGCCGGCCCCGGGCGTGAAGGTGAACCGGATCGCCAACCTCGACGCCGACCTCGCGCTGGCGATGAAGGCGCCCAGCATCCGGATCGTGGCGCCGATTCCGGGGAAGGGGGCCGTCGGCGTCGAGATCCCCAACCCGAACCCCCAGACGGTCGGGGTGCGGGAGATCCTGGAGTCGCCCGCCTACCGGAGCGCCCGGGCGGAGCTTCCCCTGGCGCTCGGCAAGGACCTCCGGGGCGAGCCGTACGTCGCCGACCTCCACCGGATGCCGCACGTGCTGATCGCGGGCGCCACCGGCTCGGGAAAGTCGGTCTGCCTGAACACCGTCATCACCAGCCTCGTCTACCGGCACACGCCGGAGACCCTCCGGCTGCTGATGATCGATCCGAAGATGGTGGAGCTCTCCACCTATGCGGACCTGCCGCACCTGCGCCACCCGGTGGTGACCGACCCCAGGGACGCCGCCGGGGTGCTCAAATGGGCGGTCCTGGAGATGGAGCGCCGCTACGCGCTGCTCAGCGTGAACGGGGTCCGCTCGCTCCGGGAGTTCAACCGGAAGGTGCAGGAGGACGAGACGCTCCGGACGGCCGACGCGGACGGAGCGGAGGGCGACCCGGACCGGTGGATCTACCGGGGCGGCCGGCTGCCCTACGTCGTCCTGGTGGTGGACGAGCTGGCCGACCTGATGATGACCGTGCAGAGCGAGGTGGAGAAGCCGCTCACGATCCTGGCCCAGAAGGCCCGCGCCATCGGTATCCACCTGATCGTGGCCACGCAGCGGCCGAGCGTGAACGTCATCACCGGCCTGATCAAGGCCAA
>CAYPDV010000118.1:0-5027 GCA_964409525.1 uncultured Gemmatimonadaceae bacterium | reverse complement strand
CGCTCGGCCGTGCCCCAGATCTTCTTGCGGATCCGCCGGTGGCGCTTCTCGCGCTGGATCCGGCGTGGATCGCTGAACTTGCGGATCTTCGTCATCTGTCTCGTCCTCTGACTCAGGCGCTGGCGGTCTTACCGGCCTTACGCCGGACCTGCTCGCCACGGTAGCGGATTCCCTTCCCCTTGTACGGCTCGGGCGGGCGCACGCCGCGGATCTCCGCGGCCACCTGACCCACGAGCTGCTTGTCGGCCCCCGTCACCACCACCTCGGTGGGGGTGGGCACGTCCAGCGTGATGCCCTCGGGCGCCTCGTACGGCACGTCGTGGGAGTAGCCCACGACCAGGTTGATGCCCCGGCCGCGCTTCTCGGCCCGGTAGCCCACGCCCTGGATCTCGAGGGCCTTCCGGAATCCGTCCGTCACGCCCTCGACCATGTTCGAGATGAGCGAGCGCGTCAGCCCGTGCAGCGACTTGTGCCGCGCGCTGTCGGACGGGCGCTCCACGACCACCCGGTCGTCCTCGACCCGCACCGTCATCTCCGGGTTCACGTCGAGGGTGAGCTCGCCGTTCGGCCCCTTCACCCTGAGGACCCCGTTCTCCAGGCCGGCCTCGACCCGGTCGGGGAGCAACACCGGCTGCTTTCCGATTCTCGACATCGTCGTCTCGCCTCCCCTACCAGACGACGGCCATGAGCTCGCCACCCACCCGATCCTTCCGCGCGGTCCGGTCCGACAGGAGCCCGCGGGAGGTCGAGAGGATGGCCATGCCCAGCCCGTTCCGGACCCGGGGGACCTCGGTGGCCTTCACGTAACGCCGGCGGCCGGGGCGGGAGACCCGCTCCAGGTGCCGGATCACGGGCTGGCCCTCGTGATACTTGAGGTAGACCCGGAGCACGCCGTGGCGTCCGTCGTCCAGGACCTTGTGATCGAAGACGAAGTGATTCTTCTCGAGAATCTTCGCCACCTCGACCTTCTGCTTCGAGACCGGCATGTCCGCCCACCGGTGGCCGGCCTGGCCGGCGTTCCGGATGCGGGTGAGCATGTCGGCGATGGGATCCGTCATCATTGCGGTATCGGTCCTGTATGTCGTCCGGGGGTTGTCATCTGCGTACCTCTTCTCCTCTCTACCAGCTGGCCTTGCGGACGCCGGGGATCTCGCCCTTGAGCGCCATCTCCCGGAAACAGATCCGGCACAGGCCGAACTTCCGGATGAACGCCCTCACGCGCCCGCACCGGTTGCACCGGTTGTTGTCGCGGGTGCCGTACTTGGCGTCCTTCTTGGCCTTCTCGATCTTCGACTTCCTGGCCATCGTCTCTCCCTGCTCGTTGGTGCCGCGCGTCTACGCGGCGCTCTTTCCGATCACCACCGGCACCTCGCCCTTGAACGGGAAGCCCAGCTGCCGCAGCAGCGCGTAGGCCTCGTCGTCCCGGTCGGTGCTGGTGACGATGGTGATGTCCATCCCGTGTACCTTGTTGACCTTGTCGTACTCGATCTCGGGGAAGATGATCTGCTCCTTCACCCCGATCGTGTAGTTGCCCCGGCCGTCGAAGGAGCGCGTCGGCAGCCCCCGGAAATCCCGGATCCGGGGAATCGCCGCGCTCACCAGGCGGTCGAGGAACTCGTACATCCGGGTGCTCCGGAGCGTGACCCGCACGCCCACCGGCATCCCCTCGCGCAGCCCGAAGGCCGCGATCGACTTCCGGGCGCGGGTCACCACCGGCTTCTGACCGGTGATCATCGTGATCTCGTCGACCACGCTGTCGAGCAGCTTCCGGTTCTCCCCGGCCTCTCCGACGCCCACGTTCACGACGACCTTCTCGACCCGGGGAACCCGGTGCGGGTTCTCCAGCTCGAACTGCTCGGTCAGCGTCGGGATCACGTTCTCCCGGTAGTGGCGCTTGAGCCGGGGGGTGTTCTCGTTGTTCGCCATCGGGGTCAGGAGTGGGGGTGGGGATGGGGAATGGGATTTCCGCTCTTCACCGCGATTCGCTCCTTCACGCCGTCCTTCTCCTCCACGATCCGCACGCGGCTCGGCTCGCCCGTGACCGGGTCGATCAGCATGACGTTGGAGATGTGGATCGGCGCCTCGAAGGTCACGATCCCGCCTTCCGGGTTCGCCTGAGAGGGGCGCTGGTGGCGCTTGCGCATGTTCACGCCCTCCACCACCACCCGTCCGCGGTCGCGGTCGACCTCCATGACCGTGCCCTCCACCTCGCGGAAGTTGCCGCGGATGACCTTCACCCGGTCGCCCTTCACGATGTGGTACTTCGCGCTCTTCCGGTTCTTCGCGCCCTTCGCCATCAGAGGACCTCCGGGGCCAGCGAAACGATCTTCATGTACTGCTTCTCGCGGAGCTCGCGGCCGACCGGTCCGAAGATCCGGGTGCCGCGCGGCTCGCCGTTGGGGTTGATGAGCACGGCGGCGTTCTCGTCGAAGCGGATGTAGGAGCCGTCCTTGCGGCGGGTCTCCTTGCTCGTCCGGACGATCACAGCCTGCACGATCTCGCCCTTCTTCACCGGGGCGTTCGGGATGGCGTCCTTCACCGTCGCCACCACCACGTCGCCCACGCCCGCGTACCGGCGGCGCGAGCCGCCCAGCACGCGGATGCAGAGGACGTTCTTCGCCCCCGTGTTGTCCGCGACCCGGAGCATCGACTCCTGCTGAATCATCTCACGATCTCTGTATGGGTCAGACCGAGCGCTCGATCAGCTCGGCCACTCTCCACCGCTTCGTCTTCGAGATGGGCCGCGTCTCCACGATCCGCACCACGTCGCCGGTCCGGCACTCGTTCTCCTCGTCGTGGGCGTGGAACTTCTTGCTCCGCGCCACCTGCTTCCCGTAGAGGGGGTGGGCGTACTGCCGCTCCACGCGCACCGTCACGGTCTTGTCGGCCTTGTCGCTCACGACCACGCCGACCCGGACCTTCCGTCCGTGCTGGCGGCCGCTGCCCTCGTGCTGCCGGAGGCCGGTCGTGGACTTCATGGTCTCGGCCGGGAGGTCGCCCGGCTGGGTCCTGGTCCCGGACTCGGAGGCCGGGGCCTCGGTGGTCGCGTCGGCGGCGGCCGGGCCCTCGGCCGTCGCGTCCTCGGCGGCCCGGCCCTCGGCGGACCCGTTCTCGGCGGCCGTGTCGGCGCCCTTCTCTTTCTTCGCCATCTCTTACCCGTTCTCCGCTGTGTGTCCGGCCGCCGGCTCACGCTCCCGGGCGAGCTCGCGCTCGTGCAGGATCGTCTTCATGCGGGCGATGTCCCGCTGGATGCTCCGGAGGATCTTCGGATTCTCGAGCTGCATCGTCGCGCTCCGGAACCGGAGGCGGAATCGCTCCTCCTGGAGCTCGCCGATGCGTGCCTCGATCTCCGGGTCCTCCCAATCACGAATGTCGTCGGCCTTCATCTCTCTGTCTCTTCTCGTTCCTCGAGGGCGTTCAAACGTTGAGCTGCTGTTCGCGCACCACGAACCGGGTCCGGATGGGGAGCTTGGCCGAGGCCAGCCGCATCGCCTCCGCGGCCACCTCCTCCGTCACGCCCTCCAGCTCGAACATGATCCGGCCGGGCTTGACCACCGCGACCCAGCCCTCCGGGTTCCCCTTCCCCTTCCCCATCCGCGTCTCCGCGGGCTTGCGGGTGATCGGCTTGTCGGGGAAGATCCGGATCCAGACCTTTCCGCCCCGCTTGATGTGGCGGGTCATCGCCACACGCGCGGCCTCGATCTGCCGGTTGCTGATCCAGGCCGGCTCGAGGGCCTGCAGCCCGTACTCCCCGAAGGAGACGAGATTGCCCCGCCGGGCCTTTCCGGTCATCCGGCCCTTGTGCTTCTTCCGGTACTTGACGCGCTTCGGCGACAGCATGGTGGTTCTCTCCGCTTCTCGTGATCAGCCGGTTTCCGTGGTCAGCCCGTCGAGTACGTCTTGCCGAAGCGGTCCTCGACCACCTCGCCGCTGAAGATCCAGCACTTCACGCCCACCGTGCCGTACGTCGTCTTCGCCGTGATCTGCGCGTAGTCGATGTCGGCCCGCAGCGTGTGGAGCGGCACCCGTCCCTCCTGGTACCCCTCCGTGCGCGCGATCTCGGCGCCGTTCAGCCGTCCCGAGCACTGGATCTTGATGCCCTCCGCTCCGGAGCGCATGGCGGACTGCACGGCCCGCTTCATGGCCCGGCGGAAGGAGATCCGCTGCCGGATCTGGTGCGCCACGTTGTCGGCGACGAGGTGCGAGTCCACTTCGGGCCGCTTCACCTCCTCGACGTTGATCGAGACCTCGCTGTTCGTGAGGTGGGCGAGCTCGTCGCGGAGCTTGTCCACCTCCGAGCCGCGCTTCCCGATGACCACTCCCGGACGTCCGGTGTGGATCGTGATGACGATCTTGCTCGGCTTGCGCTCGATGTCCACGGTGGACACCGCCGCGTGGGCGAGCCGCCGGTGGAGGTACTTGCGGATGGTCTCGTCCTCCCGGAGGAGCTCCGGAAAGTCGCCTTCCGCGTACCAGCGAGACTTCCAGTCCTTGACTATGCCGAGCCGGAATCCGTGCGGGTGGGTCTTCTGTCCCATTCGGTCAGTCCCTCGTATCGACAACCAGAGTGATGTGACTGCTGCGCTTCTTGCGCGGCTTCGCGCGGCCCATGGCCCCGGCCCGCCACCGCTTGAGGGTGCGTCCCTCGTCGACGTACGCCTCGCGGACGAACAGCTCGTCCACGTCCAGCACCTCGCCGTCCTCCTGCGCCTTGTAGCGCGCGTTGGCGACCGCCGAGCGGAGCGTCTTGTTGATCGGCTCCGCGGCCGCCTTCTTCGAGAACCGGAGGATCCCGTACGCCTCGTTCACCGGCTTGCCCCGGATCTGGTCCACCACGAGACGGACCTTGCGGGGGCTCATGCGGACGCCCCGTGCGATCGCCTTCGCTTCCATGGTCTCGCTCATCGGATCTTGGATCGCTTGTCGGCCAGCTTCCCGCCGTGGCCCCGGAAGAGCCGCGTGGGCGAGAACTCGCCGAGCTTGTGGCCCACCATGTTCTCGGTGATGTAGACCGGGATGAACTTGTT
>CAYPDV010000117.1:0-5223 GCA_964409525.1 uncultured Gemmatimonadaceae bacterium | reverse complement strand
GCTGGACCAGCAGCCCGAAGTAAAACCCGAGGATGCCCTTGCACGACTGCAGAAGGCAGAGGCAAGGGCGAATGCTGCCAGACAAGAAGCGGAACGGCGCGATCACGTCGCGAACGATCTGGACGGCGAATATCTGGACGCCCTGAAAGCGGCAGCGAAGGACGGGACGGAAGCGGTCGAGCCTCAGATCCGAGAACTGACGCAGCAGTGGCTTGAGGCCGCATCAAAGGCTCACGCCTTACACGAAGAACTTTACCGGATATACAAAGACCTCAGCAGCGGACGGCAGGCGCTTTACGCGAAGTATCAGATTCACGGCCCGAAGGCTCCGCATGAGAGATTGAGTATTCCGTTCAAAATAGATCCGAGCTACGGAAAGATGGAAAAGCATTTCGAGATCGCAAAGGAACACGGATACGACATCTAGAGGACACCATGATGACCCATGAAGACCTTGAAATCCGATCTTACCCGGCAAGCTTCCGCACAGGCGGGGGCAAGCTTCTGATTCACGCGAACCTATTCAACGAACGGTCTGCCGATCTGGACGGCTTCAGGGAGGTAGTCAGGCCAGCCTAAACCGAACTATGGCGCAAGTACGCAGACATTCTCGACATACCAGGCTCTCCAGATGAAGAACTGCAGGAACATCATCAGGGACAGGGTCAGCCGTCTACGAGAGCAATGCGCGGGGTTGGAACGCCTTCAGGTTTCCCGATCAACATGATAATCGGAATAAGCCGTTGAAATACCGAAATTTGCGAGTTTTGATCGAAGCGACTATATAATGGGTGCAATTCTTCCAACCGGACCCGGAGAATGTCGTGACCCTATCGTACTCTTCACTGACGGTCGGGGCGACCGTCTGGCCACTCGCTCTCTTGACCACGCTCTTCCTCCTCTCCGACGGTCGACCACCCGACGCAGATGGTCCGACATCCGACCCCCGCCATTCATCCCCGGTCGCCGAGGATCAGATCTTCAACGAAGGCGGAAGCGCACCGGCGGTCTCCTCTTCGCTGGTCGAGGACGGTCTCTCGAGCGGGACCGTCGATTCGGGCGGCAATCTTGACGGCGACGCCGGGTTTTCGGACCCCATCGGCCAGGATGCCTTCCGGGGCACGATGGACGATGATCTATCGCCGACATCCAATGCCGCCACGGTCGACGCCGGCGACAACGGGCAGTTGCCGTTGGATCGATTCGACCTCGACGGCGACGGCGACACGTCGGAGCACGTGCCGATTGACATCAGAGGACGTGAGCGGATCGTTGTCCGCGGATCCGGCAGTGCGACTGTCGACCTGGGGGCGTACGAGTACGATGAGATGAATGTCGCCCGGGATCGCCAACCGGACGCTCCGGACGCCTCCTTCCGTCTCGACGCTCCATATCCGAATCCTTCAGCGAGCGAGGCCACCGTCGAGTTTTTGCCGGGCGCGGCGTCGCGTGCCCGACTTATCGTATATGACGTGCTCGGCCGGCAAATTATGACGCCGTTCGACGGCCCGGTGAGGCCGGGCACCCTGACGAGGACCCACCTCGACCTCACCTCGCTCCCCTCCGGCCACTACATGGTCCGGTTGACGGCCGGTTCGAACGAATCCGAAACCAGGCTAACGGTGGCGCGATGAGACGGACAGCCGCATTCCTCACATTCGCATTTCTGCTCACCGCTCTGGCTCCCGTCGCCGTCGCGCAGGCGGTCATCTACGTGGACGCCTCGGCCGGAGGCGCCGGCAACGGTACGTCCTGGCAGGATGCGTACACCTCGCCCCAGGATGCGCTGGCCGCCGCTTCGGCGGGTGATGCGATCTGGGTCGCGGCGGGAACTTACACCGCGCACGCCGATGATCGCACTGTATCGTTCGACCTCGTCGACGGCGTCCGGCTGCATGGCGGGTTTGCGGGTACCGAGTCCAGCCTCGGCGAGCGCGATCCGGCGCTACATCCCACGATTCTCTCGGGCGACCTCGCGGCAGACGACGACGGCTTCTCGATGCGCGACGAGAACGCCTATCACGTCGTACGAGCCGAAAACGTCGGCGATAATACACTGCTGGAAAGTTTTGTGATTCACGCGGGCCACGCGAACGGGGTCGACGCCGACTCGCTCGGCGGCGGACTCCTGATCAGCGGCGGCTCTCCCGCCGTCATGAACACCGAATTCGTGGGCAACTACGGTCGCTGCGGCGGAGGCGTCGCGGTGACGGATGGCGGCTCGCCGGAGCTCGCCAACGTGGTGATCAACGGCAACCGAGCGCTTCGCGGCGGCGGCATCTGCTCCGTCGACTCAACGCCGTCAATCGTCAATGCAACCATCACGGCCAACACCGCCGACGCAGGCGCAGGTCTCTTCAACCGCAACGCCTCGCCATCGCTCGCCAATAGCATTGTCTCGGGCAATGGGCGCCCGGGCGACATCCCCGAATGCGAGCTGATACGGTATCCTTGCACGATTGCTGCTATGACGGAGGACGCTCGCAGCCAAACCATGCATGTGCTCGCTGGGGCCGTGGCGGCACGGCAATCCAGATCGCTCGATGATGCCGTGGCTTATCTCGAAAATCATGAAGCGGTGGTGGACATAGCGGCTGATTTCCAAGCTGTACGATTCAGAATTCGAGGTGGTACTCCGACGTGGCTGACCGACGGTACTGTACCGAATTCGCAAACGTCGAAGAGTCTCCAACTCGTGTCCCCGGGTCAGGACTCGAGTCTGGATATAAGGAAGCTCTACGCGGACGTGGTCGGTGAGGATACGAACGATGACGGGCACGTCGACAACCGGGATTCCAAACGTGCTCTCGTTCTTGGACCCTTTATGTGGGATTTGAAGGTGGACGACGAATCGGGTGGAGTAGCGAGGGCGATGGAAGAGCTGCCGGCATACGCGGATCATGTTCAGTTGGTCGTGAACGAGGACTCCCTCGCCGGAACGGTTACGTTGCAACACTACGAATCGTGGAACGACTATGACCTTGTGTACCTGTCGGGGCATGGCGCCCGGGTCTGTCGAGACGGTGGTTTATTTGAGGAAGCGACTTGCACGATCGAGCTCAATACCAACATTTTTAAGCGTGAAGAGGAATCCGAAAGAAAGCCGGGCGTCCAGTTCGGATATCATTTTGCATCGGATACACCCTTTGACGTCGACTATGTCGAGTATTTTCTCGAAGACAGCTTTTTCCGCCACACGTACGGCGGGAGCCTGGATAACGCGATGGTGATACTCTCCGCGTGCGAAACAGGGGGAGCCTTCGCGAACACTCTTGCGCGCGCGCTCGGCAGGGACGGATTCGTGATGATGGGATGGTCAGAGTCGATTGGAAACAACGACGCAAACATAGCGATGTTGCGTTTCGTGCTTTTATTGCGGCGCGGACTTTCTGCAGAGGAAGCACTCGAACAACTGGAGTCGGAGGATCTGAGAACCTTTTCGTATCCGGACGGCCCGGACGCCGAACTGATGAGATATGCACCGTCCGGCGGCGACCAGAGGCTTATTGAAGTCATTGGACTCGAGAACCTTAATGGTCCACTAAGGAACGGGGACGCCGTCGAGGTCGTGCGGAAAGACGGGACAGACAGACTCAATCTGATCGCTCGTCTGGACGGCGTAACAGATGCTAATAGACAGGATTTCAAGATTCGCATTGAGCTGGATGGTGAACCGATCGGCGACGTGTACGATCTCTCCGATGCATCGCAGGTTGATGAGTACGGTTATCTGGTGGAGTTGAATGAAGTAGATTCAGGATCGCTGCTCGAGCTGGAGTTCTATGAACTCAGTGCAATTGCGGAGCTGCCCGAAGGCGGGGAGAGCCGGTTCCGGGTCGATACAATCATCCGCCGCTGCTTCTGGGAGGTTGAAATGGGCGGATCGAGGAGTGGTACCTACCGAGGTACATCGGCCGGATTTCGTCGTCCGGAGGGCCAACTTGTATTGGGCCTCGGAGGCTTCGGTGAGCCGGGACCCGAGGATCCACTCGTACATGTCAGCGCGTTCGTCTCGACAGACGTTCCCGTGGGCTCTGCGGGCCCGTACGAACTCGGGTACCATCAGGCTGGTGTCGGATTCGCACAGGTCGCGTTTCTCGATGGGGTCTCGCCCAACTTGTATTTGACGGGTGATGGAAGTGAAATCGGGGATTTCGTATTGCCTGACCCGTCCACGTTGAGTCTGACTCGGCATACAGAGGAGGTCATTGAAGGATCGATCCAGGGCGATTTATGGGCACAAACGGACCCGGACGGCAAGGAGCATGAATCTGCGAACGTCTCGATCCGGTTCCGTGCCGAGCCGGCCGAACTGCCCGACGGTTCTCCGAATCCGGACATGTGTGGGCTGGAGTGACCACGAGATTCACTCACCGGCCGGTTTGTGCGATGCACTCCACCTCGACGGCCGCGCCCAGCGCCAGGCCGTCGGAGCCGAATGCGCTGCGGGCGGGCTTGTCGACGGGGAGCTACTTCTAGCGCACGCACACCTGGTAGTACGAGCACTCGGTGAGGAGTATAATAGCTACGTCGCCGAACTGTTGGCGAACGACGATTTGATGTGGCAGCTTACCGATTATGTTGGTTTTCACATCCTGCCTCTGCCGCTACATAGAGCAGTCGAAGAGACTGCAAACGTAACCGATTTGACATCGTACCACGAACATTTAGAGACCGAGCTCCAAAAGTTGTCAAACAATAAATGGAGCGGCTTTTTTTCGAACGAAGGAGAAGAAGTCGACGTACTTCTAGATCTATCGCAACGTGATTGTAGGCTGAATCTCGGTGCTGCATTCGCCGATGCGTTGTTAGAGCACGGGAAGAGACTTGGCGCGCAAGAGCTGGACGTCCCGCGATCACATTCACGTTGGAGCGGACTCCTCGAATTACTGAATACAGCTGCACGGACAACTGTCTTGCGTGACCTACGTGAATCTGTCCTGCAAGGGGGACGACCTGTTTTGAAACAATTGCTTCAAACGTATGGGGGACCTTTCGCAACTCAATGTCCATGGGTCGAGGATGCAGACCGCGCCGTGCGCGGACTTTTCAGTGATATCGTAACAGATGGCGATGAGGAAGAGCTAGAATGGCTAGGTACTGTGTTCGACGACAACGAGGACGCGCTTAAAAAAGCAAAGCGAGAGAGCAGAATAACTTAGTTAGACCGTATCGTCAGCCGCTTAGAATCTTCTACTCTGGATGAGGAAAGTCGCCGCGCAC
>CAYPDV010000116.1:0-5267 GCA_964409525.1 uncultured Gemmatimonadaceae bacterium | reverse complement strand
CTACTCCACGGGCCCCGGAGCCCATCCGTCGGAGCGATTCCGGCGGCATCCCGGAGCATCGCATCCAGACGCGCGCCGGATCCGTCCATGCCGGAATGGGACTGCAGGAGGCTCGGACGGGACCACCGCCCGTCCCCCCCGGAATCCGATCCAGCCCGGACTGCGGTCCCGACCCGAATACGATCCCGACCCGACTACGGTCCCGCCCCGACTACGGTCCCGCGCGGACTACGGTCCCGCCCGGACTACCGGTCCCGACCCGGACTACGGTCCCGCCCGGAACACGGTCCCGCCCGGACGACCACCCCCGGACCGGTCCACCAGAGGTCCGGACGCGACCTCCTCGCCGCGGCCCGCCTCATCCCCCGTCCGGCGCCGGCCGGACCCGCTCCCACACGTCGCCCCAGGCCACGGCCCCGGTCAGGGCACCGAGAGCGGCTCCGACCGGAACGGCCATCCGGAAGCCTCCGGTGTCGAAGACGGAGTCGTCCCAGAGCGCGTCCATGACTCCCCACCACACGGCTCCCGCCACGGCACCGAACAGCCCGCCCTCCAGCGCCCCGCGCAATGGATCCCGCCCCCGGTGCACCTCGACGCGCTCGAGTTCCTCCCACGAGACCGCCACCAGCCGGCCGCGGTTCAGGTCGGTGAAGACGAGCGTGTCCGCATCGAGCCGCACGACGACGCCCCCGGGCCGCACCCGGCCCGGACCGATCCAGGCGCCGAGGCCGCTCCGGAGCGTATGGCCCAGCGTCGGCCGCCCGAGATGCTCCACGGAGGGCCCGCGCACCCGGATCCGATCGCTCGGCCGGAGCGCCGGCGGAACCCCGGAGTCCTGCCGCTCGTGCCGCTGCACGTGCTCCTGCAGCCCGTTCTGCTCCTGCTGCTCACCCTGCTCCTGTTGCCCCTGGAGCTCCACCATGCCCGGGAACACACCCGGGATCAGGAAAAGCACGCCCGGGATCAGGAGGGACAGGACCGGGCTCGCGATCGGTCGCGACGTGGGGATGGACCCTCTCATCGGAACACCTCCGGGAAGAATGGAGCGAGCCGAGGTCCGCACTCCGACCCGGCCTCGGACTCGCGCTCCACTGAAGATCGCGCTCCGGCCCCCTCACCGGCATCCGCGCCGTGACGTAGGAGCCGGGCCGGAAGCACGTACGACCCCGCATCCGTCGCGAGTCGCGCCCCCCCCGGCCCGCTGGTCGGGTGTTTGCGTACGAAATCCCCCATGCCCCACGTCTTCGGATCCCATACGCTCTCGACCGGCGGGCTCGACATGGCGGTGCGCCGCGCGCACGCGGCCGGCCTCGACACGCTCCAGCTCTTCACCCTGCCCCCGAAGTTCTACCACGACCGGAGCTCGATCTCGGCGGGGCGGGTGGCGGCCTTCCGCGCCGCGATGGAGGAGGTCGGCTGGGATCCGGGCGACGCCATGGTGCACGCGCCCTACCTGGCCGGGGGCGCCACCGCCGACTCGGTGAAGTGGGAGCGGTCGGCCGGTGCGCTGGCGAAGGAGCTGGAGCGCTCGACGGCTCTCGGCGTCGGGGGCGTCTGCTTCCACCCGGGCTCCGCGGGCCGGAGCTCGCCGGACGAGGCGGCGGAGCGCACCGCCCGCGCCATCGTCCGCGCGCTGCAGAGCGTCGACGCCGAAAACGCCGACGGCGAGACCCGCCTCTGGGTCGAGAACACGGCGGGCGCCGGCACCACCTTCGGCCGCACGCCCGAGGAGATCGGACGGATCCTGGAGCACGTCCCCGACGCCCTCCGCCCCCGCACCGGCTACGGCCTCGACACCTGCCATCTCTTCTCCTCCGGCCTCGACATCTCCCGCTCGCCGGAGGCGCTGGCCGGGATCCTCGACGCCTTCGAGGAGGCCGCGGGCGAGCCCCCCTCCTTCTTCCACCTGAACGACAGCGAGGGCGCGCTCGGCTCGAACCACGATCGCCACCTGCTCCTGGGGGATGGCGAGATCGGCCTCGAGCCCTTCCGGTGGCTCCTCGCCGATCCGCGGACGGAGGGCGTGCCGCTCGTGCTGGAGACGCGCCAGGCGGTGCGCGACGTCGAGCCGGACGACCCCTCGCCGGACCCGAACGACGTCGCGATGGCGGAGCTGCTCCGGGAGCTGGTGGAGTAGCGGGCGCCCGCGCGGGAGGGACGCCCCCACAGCCACCACCACACGGCGGGATCCTGGAAGTCCGGCGAGGCGGCATGCATATTGGCGGTCCGCAATTGACCGACCCTCACCGCGAGAACCCGTGATCCCAGGAAATCCCCCTTCCCCGCCCGGCTCGGATCCAGTCTCGGATCCGGGCTCGGATCCAGTCTCGGATCCCGGCTCGGATCCAGTCTCGGATCCCGGCTCGGATCCGAGCCCCGGTCCCGGCTCCGCTTCCAGCGCGGATTCGAGCTCTCCCGCTCACTCCCGCTCCTTCTCCCGCCGCCGCTTCCTCGCCGGGGCCGGCCTCTCGCTGGCCGGGGCCGCGGCCCTTCCGCCGCTCGGGCTCCTGGAGGGCGCGTTGCCCGGGCGCGCCTCGCTCCGCCAGGGGGCGGCGTGGGACGCTCCGCCCGACTGGGAGGCGATCCGCGCGCTCTTCGACCTGGACGAGCGGTACGCGCACCTCGCGCTCTTCTTCCTGGCCAGCCATCCCCGGCCGGTGCGCGAGGCGATCGAGACGATGCGCCGGGAGCTGGACCGGGACCCGGTGCACACGGTCGAGCGCCGACACTTCGGACCGCCGGACGAGCACCTCCCGACGCAGGTGAAGACGGCGATCGGCGATTACATCGGGGGCGCCGCCGACGGCGTCGCGCTCACCGACAGCACCACGATGTCGCTGGCGCTGATCTACGGAGGGATGATCCTGGGCCCGGACGACGAGGTGCTCACCACGGCGCACGACCACTACGTGCACCACGAGGCGGCGCGATTCGCCGCGGAGCGCACCGGCGCCGGCGTCCGGCGGGTCGCCCTGTACGACGACTCCTCGACCGCGACGGTGGACGAGATGGCGGAGCGCCTCGGTCGGGCGATCCGCCCCGAGACGCGCGTCGTCGGCGTCACCTGGGTCCACTCGAGCACCGGCGTGAAGGTGCCGCTCCGGGAGCTCGCCGAGGTGGTGGCCCGGGCGAACCGCGGACGCGCCGAGCGGGACCGTGCGCTGCTCGTGGTGGACGGCGTCCACGGGATCGGCATCGAGGAGCGACACGTCGCCCGCACCGGGATCGACTTCTTCGCGGCCGGGCTCCACAAGTGGATCCTGGGCCCCCGCGGCACCGGATTCGTCTGGGGCACGGACGAGGCGTGGGCACGCACCCGGCCGGTGGTCCCCACCTTCGACAGCTTCGACCTCTTCGAAGCGTGGGCCGAGGGAAGGGCCCCCTCCGGGCCCAACCGCGCCGACCGCATGTCGCCCGGAGGCTTCAAGGCGTTCGAGCACTACTGGGCCGTCCCCGCCGCGATCGAGCTGCACCACCGGATCGGACCGGACGAGGTGACCGGCCGCATCCACGCCCTGAACACGAGGGTGAAGGAAGGCCTCGCCGACCTCGACGGGGTCCGGATCCTCACACCCGCGGATCCGCGCGTCTCCTCGGGGATCACCACCTTCGAAGTCGAGGGCGAAGGGACGGGGGCCACCGTTCAGCGTCTGCTGGAGCGGCGGATCATCGGCTCGTCGAGCCCCTACGTGCCCTCGTACCCGCGCCTCGCCCCCGGCCTCGCGAACAGCGAGGCGGAGGTGGACCGCGCGGTGGCCGAGGTGGGCCGCCGGTAGCCCGGCTCAGAGCCCGTCGCGGTGCACGATCCGTCCGCCCACCACCGTCAGCACGCTGCGGGTGCCGGGCAGCGCCTCGACGGGCACCTGGAAGACGTCCTGCGACAGGACGGCGAGATCCGCCCACATACCTGACCGGAGCATCCCCTTCTCCTCCTCCGCGAACTCGGCGAAGGCCGAGCCGCGGGTGTAGGCGGCCAGCGCCTGCTCCACGGTCAGCGCCTCGTCCGGACGGGTGGGGTGCACCACGGCGAACATGATGTTCAGGAAGGGGTTCAGGGGCCCGTCCGAGCCGAAGGCCAGGGGGATCCCCGCCTCGATGAGCGATCGGAGCGGCTGGAACGCTTCCCTGCGGGCACCTTCGAGTCGCCGGTCCGTCACCTCCGGGATCAAGAAGTGGGAGGGGTTCTGGACCACCACCACGCCGAGGTCCCGGGCCGGCTCGACGAGGTCGGGGAAGAAGGCGTCGCCGTGCTCCACCCGGACCCGGCGGCCGGCCCACTCCGAGGCCGGCGCCACCGCCTCCATGGCGCGGAAGAGGGTCTCGATCGCGCCGTCGCCGGCGGCGTGGACCATGATCTGCTCGCCCGAAGCGAGGGTCGCCCTCACCGCGCGCTCCAGCACCGGCGGATCCAGGTAGAGGCGTCCCGTCCACCCGGGCCGGTCGGCGTACGCCTCACGGAGCGCCATCAGGCGCTCGACGGGCGTGCCGTCGGACACCCACTTCACGCCGCCGACGCGGGCGCGCGGCGGAAGGTCGCCGAGATCCGGCGCCGGATCCTCGAGCGCCGATCGCTCCACCGGCATCCGGATCACCCGCCAGCGCACGGGCACGTCGGCGCGCCCGAGGACCTCGACGCTCGGCGCGGCGAGGAAGGGCATCGCCATCTGCTGGAGGGAGGTGATCCCGAATCCGGCGGCCTCGGCGGCGAGCTCCTCGAAGACGGTCACCGCGACCGGGTCCGGCGACCGGTTCAGCGCCACGTCGAGGCGGAAGGCGTCGTAGCCGTGGACGACACCGCTCACGACATCACTTCCCTCACGGCGCTCGAACCATCCGCCGAAGCCGTCGGGCTCGCGCTCGCCCACGCCGAGCTCCTCCATGGCGGCCGTGCTCAGGAGCCGCCCGTGGCCCGTCCACCCGCTGAGGTAGACGGGATGATCCGGCGCCGCGCGGTCCAGGAGGACGCGGTCCGTCCTGGAGTCGTCCAGCACCGCGGAGGCGAACGTGCCCCGGAGCCAGGTGCCGGCCGGCTCGCGCGCCGCCGCCGCCCGCACGGAATCCAGGACCTCGTCCAGCGAGGGATCGCGGCCCAGCCCCAGCTCGGCCGCCGGGCGCCGGACGTCCACGTGGACGTGGGCGTCGTTCAGCCCGGGAACGACCAGCCGTCCCTCCAGGTCCAGCACCTCCGTCCCGGATCCGGCCAGCGCGAGGACCTCGCCGGACGAGCCCACCGCGACGATCCGCTCGCCCGCGACCGCGACCGCCTC
>CAYPDV010000115.1:0-5270 GCA_964409525.1 uncultured Gemmatimonadaceae bacterium | reverse complement strand
CCGCGAAGGCGGACGCACCGTGGGTGCCGGCGTCGTGACCGAGATCCTCGCGTAGCGCGGCGGACGACGATCATGCCCAGGGACCAGATCATCCTCGCCTGCGAGCGCTGCGAGGAACGGAACTACCACCAGACGAAGAACAAGCGGCTGCATCCGCAGCGGGTGGAGTACAAGAAGTTCTGCCCCCGTTGCCGCGAGCACACGACGCACAAGGAGACGAAGTAGCCGCGATGGCCGAGCTGATCCGCAACACCCAGACGTTCGTCGAGGAGTCGTGGGCCGAGCTGCAGAAGGTGACGTGGCCGGACCGCGAGCAGCTCCAGAACGCGACGCTCGTCGTCATCGTCTTCGTGCTGCTCATCTCCGGGATCATCTGGATCATGGACATCGTGACCCGGAACGTGCTCCGGATCGTGATGGGCATCTTCGGAGCCTGAGACGGACATGACGATGGTCGAGTCGACGTGGTACGCGGTCCAGACCTATTCGGGGCACGAGAACAAGGTCCAGAAGCTCATCCAGCGCCGGATCGAGGAGGAGGAGGGCGAGGCTCCGGAGGACAAGGAGATCCGCGACGTCCTGGTGCCGACGCAGGAAGTGGTGGAGATCCGCAACGGGAAGCGGGTGACGGTCACGAAGCGCCTCTACCCGGGCTACATCCTGGTGAACATGGACCTCAACCAGAGGACCATGCACGTGATCAACAACATCCAGGGTGTGATCAAGTTCGTGGGCGGGGGCACCGAGCCCCAGCCGCTCCAGGAAGAGGAGATCAACAAGATCCTCGGCGTCGAGGTCGAGGAAGAGGAGGAGGCGAAGGAGGAGGTCCCCTTCCACGCCGGACAGGTCGTGGAGATCACGCAGGGGCCCTTCTCGGACTTCTCGGGCACGGTCCAGGAAGTCTACGCCGACAAGGGCAAGGTGAAGGTGGAGGTCTCCCTCTTCGGGCGCCCCACCTCGGTCGAGCTCGACTTCACGCAGCTCAAAGGCTACTGAGGAAACGGAATGGCGAAGAAGGTCGTCGGATTCATCAAGCTCCACGTACCGGGCGGCCGGGCGAACCCCGCCCCCCCGGTCGGCCCCGCGCTCGGACAGCACGGCGTCAACATCATGGAGTTCTGCAAGCAGTTCAACGCGAAGACCCAGCAGGAGATGGGGACGATCATCCCCGTCGAGATCACGGTCTACGCCGACCGCTCCTTCACCTTCATCACGAAGACGCCGCCGGCCGCGGTGCTCCTGAAGAAGGCCGCCGGTCTCGAGCGCGCCTCGGGCGTGCCGAACCTGGAGAAGGTGGGCACGGTGAGCCCGGCGCAGGTGCGCGAGATCGCCGAGACGAAGATGAAGGACCTGAACACCGACGACCTCGAGTCCGCCATGCGCATGATCGCGGGCACGGCCCGCTCCATGGGGATCGAAGTCGAAGGGTAATCTGCAGTCCGCCGAACCACCCGCTGCGAGCCGCCAGGGGTGGGAGGACTCAACGAGTCGGCTCGCTCACATGCCGAAGCACGGAAAGAAGTTCGAGGACGCCCGATCGCAGGTCCCCACGGGGGTGCGCTTCCAGCCCGACGAAGCGTTGCAGGTGGTGAAGGATCTCTCCTTCGCCTCCTTCGACGAGACCGTCGAGGTGGCGACCCGCCTCAGCGTGGACCCGCGCCAGGCGGACCAGATCGTACGGGGCACGGTGGTCCTTCCCCACGGAACGGGGAAGGAGATCCGGGTGCTCGTGATCGCCCAGGGCGAGAAGGCCCGCGAGGCCGAAGAGGCCGGCGCCGACTACGTCGGCACCGAGTTCGTCGAGAAGATCAAGGAAGGCTGGGTCGACTTCGACGTCGCCGTCACCACCCCGGACATGATGGGGCAGGTGGGCCCGCTGGGGCGGATCCTGGGCCCGAGGGGTCTCATGCCGACGCCGAAGGCGGGCACGGTCACCTTCGACATCGGCCGCGCGGTGAGCGAGATCAAAGCCGGTAAGATCGAATACCGCGTGGACAAGAGCGGCAACCTGCACGCGCCCATCGGACGGGTGTCCTTCGACACGGACCAGCTCGCCTCGAACCTCGGGGCGTTCATGGACTCCGTGGTCCGGGCGCGGCCGGCCGCCGCGAAGGGCCAGTACGTGCGGAGCGTGACGGTCTCCAGCACCATGGGACCGGGCGTGCCGGTGGACGAGAATCTCTACCGACGGAGCACCTGATGAAGAAGCAGGACAAGGAAGCCTTCGTCGAGGAGTTCAGGGAACGGGTCCGGCGGGCTCCGGCGTTCTATCTCACCGACTTCACCGGGCTCGACGTGAAGTCGATGACGGTGCTCCGGAGTCGTCTGCGGGAGTCGGGGGCGGAGTACGTGGTGGTGAAGAACCGCCTCGCCCGTCTGGCCCTGGAGGATCTGGACCTGCCCGACCTCTCCGAGCAGCTCACGGGGCCCACGGGCTTCGTCCTGGGCTACGAGGGGCCGGTCGGTGCCGCGAAGGCGGTCAGCGACTTCGCCGAGGAGAACGAGGACCGGCCGGTGTTCAAGGCCGGGATCCTCGAGAAGAAGCTCCTCGACAACGCGCAGATCGCGCGGCTGGCGAAGCTGCCGACCCGCGAGCAGCTCCTGGCCGAGCTCGCCGGCGCCCTGGAGGCTCCCCTCCAGGCAGTGGCGTACGTCCTGGGAGCGAAGCTGCAGGAGATGACTGGTCTCCTGGACCAGCTGGCCCGACAGAAGGAAGAGGAGGGCTGAACCCGGGCAGAGCCGGCGGCCCCCGAGGGCGCCGGCCCCGCCCGATCCAGTCGACCGAGCAGCAGGGGATCACAATCCGCCCAGCCCCGGGCGAATCCGGGGAAGTAAGGAGAAACGAGGTATCATGGCTACGAATCACGAAGAGCTTCTCGACACGATCGGGAACATGTCCGTCCTCGAGCTGTCGGAGTTCGTGGACGCGTTCAAGGACAAGTTCAACGTCACCGCCGTCGCCGCTCCCGCGGCCGCCGCACCCGGGGCCGCCGCTCCGGAGGCCGCCGAGGAGAAGGACGAGTTCGACGTCGTCCTCGAGGCGATCGGCGACAAGAAGATCCAGGTCATCAAGGTGGTCCGCGAGGTCACCAGCCTGGGCCTGAAGGAGGCCAAGGAGCTGGTCGACGGTGCGCCGAACACGGTGCGCGAGGCCGTCACCAGGGACGAGGCCGAGCAGATCAAGTCGAAGCTGGAGGAGCAGGGCGCCACGGTGGCCCTGAAGTAGAAGAGCGGAGCCCGGCTCCCGGCCTCGGCCGGGGCCGAACCGACTCCCCGCCGCGCGTCATCCGGCGGGGCGGTCCGGGACCTCCGGGTCTCGGTCCGCCCGCCGGAGCCGGGACGCACGCGCGCCGGGGATCTCCGCGCTTGAGACCATCGCGTCCCGCGCCGGACACAGACCACGAATTCGCCGCCCCGCCCCAGGCGGGCCGGTAAGGGGGAGTCCTGTTGGAGAATCGAACGCACGCCCGACCGACCGCGAGCTTTGCGAAGCTCCCGTCGATCATGCCGATGCCGAGCCTGCTCGACGTGCAGATCCGCTCGTTCGAGAAGCTCGTCGAGACCGGGGTCGATCCGGAGGATCAGTGGGATTTCGGACTCGACCGCGTGTTCGGGGAGATCTTCCCGATCTCGGACGTCAACGACAACTTCTCCCTCGAGTACGCCGGATGCTCGCTCGGCGAGCCGAAGTACTCCGTCGAGGAGTGCATCGAGCGCGACATGACGTACGCGTCGCCGCTGAAGGCGACGCTCCGTCTGGTCGTCTGGGAGGACCTCGAGGACGGCGAGCGGCGGCCGAAGGACATCATCGAGAAGGAGGTCTACCTCGGTGACCTGCCGCTGCTGACCGAGCTCGGCACCTTCATCATCAACGGCGCCGAGCGCGTCGTGGTCAGCCAGCTCCACCGCTCTCCCGGCGTGGTGCTGGAAGAGAAGATCCACCCGAACGGCACCCGCCTGAACAGCGCTCGGATCATCCCGTTCCGGGGCTCGTGGGTGGAGTTCACGACCGACATCCGGGACGTGATCCACGTCCACATCGACAAGAAGAAGAAGTTCCCGGCCACGGCGCTCCTGCGCGCCTTCGGCTACGGGACCGACGCGGAGCTCTACCAGCTCTTCTTCGACGTCGAGACCGTGAAGCTCCGGGGCAAGAACGCCACCGACCCCTCCGAGCTGGTGGGGCTGGTGACGGCTGAGGACGTGGCCGATCCCGAGAGCGGCGAGGTGCTGGTCGAGGAGTCGAGCGAGATCGACGAGGACGTGGCCGGCCGGCTCGAGCGGGCCGAGATCAAGAAGATCAAGGTCTACGTGGGCCGCGGCGAGGAGTCGCGCTCGCAGACGCCCCTGATCAAGAAGACGATCGCCAAGGACCCGACCTCCTCCGAGGAGGAGGCGCTCCACGCGATCTATTCGCTCCTGCGTCCCGGCGAGGCGCCGAACCTCAAGACCGCGCGTGACGCCCTGGACCGGGTGTTCTTCAATCCGAAGCGCTACGACCTGGGGCGGGTCGGCCGCTACAAGCTGAACCAGCGGCTCAAGCTGGACACGCCCAGGAACGTCAGCGTCCTCACGAAGGAGGACTTCGCGGCGATCCTGCGCTACCTGGTCGACCTGAGCGAGGGCCGGGGCTTCACGGACGACATCGACCACCTCGGCAACCGCCGGGTGCGCACGGTGGGCGAGCTGATCGCCAACCAGCTCTCGGTGGGGCTGTCCCGGATGGCCCGGCTGGTGAAGGAGCGGATGTCGATCAACACGGATCCCGAGAAGATCAACATCGACGACCTGGTCAACGCCCGCACGGTGTCGGCGGTGATCCAGGCGTTCTTCGGGTCCAGCCAGCTCAGCCAGTTCATGGACCAGACGAACCCGCTGGCCGAGCTGACGCACAAGCGGCGCCTGAGCGCCCTCGGACCGGGCGGCCTGACCCGGGAGCGGGCGGGCTTCGAGGTCCGTGACGTGCACTATTCGCACTACGGCCGGATGTGCCCCATCGAGACCCCCGAGGGTCCGAACATCGGGCTGATCACCTCGCTCACCACCTACGCCCGCATCAACGAGCTGGGCTTCGTGGAGACGCCGTACCGGCGGGTGGTCGACGGGAAGGTCACCGACGAGATCGTGTGGCTGAGCGCCAACGAGGAGGAGGAGGTCCGGATCGCCCAGGCGAACGCGCCCCTCGAGGACGACGGCTCGTTCCACAACGAGTACATCCTCTGCCGGGAGCGGGGCGACTTCCCGCTGCTCCGGCCCGAGGACATCGACTA
>CAYPDV010000114.1:0-5844 GCA_964409525.1 uncultured Gemmatimonadaceae bacterium | reverse complement strand
AATCCACACTACGCCCTTACGACTGGACCAAGCCTCCAAAGCAGTGGCGTCTAACTCCTTATTCCCGCTTCTTCGTCTCCGCGGATCACCCGACGCGGCCTGACTGGCGACGTTCCCGTCGGAAAGCCCACTTGGCCGCACCGTGGATCAGGACTGCGGATCCGATCAGATTACGCCCGCTCTGGGGGGTGACGCAATGAATTGATCGTCGGTGTGGGCGGCGCGGGCGCTTCCGAGATGGGCCGCGTGAGGGGCGGTCGGGAGCTTACCGCTCGCTCCGGCTGAAGATCTGATCCAGCGGGCTCCGGATCCTCATGAGGTCGCGGTCGGCCACGTGGGTGTAGATCTCGGTCGTCTTCGACTGCCGGTGGCCGAGCAGGAGCTGGATGTAGCGGAGGTCGGTGCCGTTCTCGAGCAGGTGGGTGGCGAAGGAGTGCCGGAGCGTGTGCGGCGTGACCCGCTTCCGGATGCCGGCCCTACGCGCCGCACGGGCCACCAGGCGCTGGACGCTCCGCGCGTGGAGGTGGCGGCCCTTCCGCTCACCGGGGAAGAGCCAGCCGTCCGGCCGCTCGTACCTCCAGTACCTGCGGAGCTCGTCGAGCGCCACGTCGGAGAGCATGACGTAGCGGTCCTTCCGTCCCTTGGCGCCCCGTACGTGGATCTGGCGGCGCTCGCCGTCGATGTCCTTCACCTTCAGGCAGAGCACCTCGCTCACCCGGAGGCCCGCCGAGTAGAGCAGCACCACCACGGCGCGGTGCTTCGGATTGCCGAGCTGGTCGATCAGCCGCCGCACCTCGTCCCGGTTCAGGACGGAGGGCAGGGTGCGACTCCGCTTCGGACGCGGTAGCTCGCCCACCTCTCCGGGCGCCTTCAGCACCCTGCGGTAGAGGAAGCGGATCGCGCTCACGGCCTGGTTCAGATAGCTGTACGAGCGCCCAGCCTCGATCAGCTCCGTGAGGTAGTCCCGGATGCGATCTCGCGGGACCCGGGGGTGGTCCGGCGCGGTCTCGCGGTAGAACCGGCGGAGGTGGTTCGAGTAGAGCCGGACGGTGTTCCGGCTGAACCCCCGGAGGCGCATCTCCGCCGTCGCGCGGGCGAGGACCTCGTCGATCGTCGCTCCGGGCCGGGCGGCGTGGACGTCGGCGGAGCGGCCGCGTGCGGATTCGACCATCGGGGCGGGGGTGCGGGACGTGCGCCCCCGGAAGCTCCGTTGATGTCCCGGGCGGCGGGATGGGCCGGGCGGCCCCTGGCGCCCGGGCTTCCGGTCCGCCGCTACGTTCTCAGAAGCGGATGCCCATCGAGAGCCCGGAGCTCTGATCTCTACCGAAGAGCAGGCGGTACTCGAGGAACAGCGGCGCGGACCTCACCTCGCCGAACTCGAAGCCGACGCCGGCGTTCCAGGCGAGGTTCGCCCCGTTGTCGAGGTACACTCCGGATCCCGCGATCAGGTAGGGAGCCGCCTGACCCGCCCACGGCTCGAGCACGAGGCTGCCGATCGCGAACAGGTCCCGGGCCTGGGCCTGCTGGTAGATTCCCTCGACCTGCACGTCGAGGAGATCCCAGGAGGTCTGGAAGGTCGCCGATGCGGCCGTGGTGAAGCCCAGCCGGTCGCCGGTCTCCGCCGTGAGTCCGGCCGAGTATCCCCACGTCACGCCCTGGCCCGCGGCCGGAAGCGCGATACAGCTCGCCAGTAGAATCGAGAGCACGGTGGATCGCATCGTTCCCCTCCTCGTCGAATCGGGTCGGTCGAGCGTCCAATGGGCACCCGGATCCGATCAGATTACGCCCGGTCGTGGAGATGCGCAACGGACCGTCGTGCTACCGGAACGCCCCTTCCGGGGTGCGGTGGATCAATCGTCCCTCGACGCGGAGCCTCGAGACGCCCACGTAGCCTCCCTCACCGGGGTCGAACCTCCACTCGGTGACCCACACGCCCCCGGTGGACGATTCCACCGCGATCACGACGGAGATCCCGCCGGCTCCGGGCTCCGGCGGCTCGCCGGGGTCGCCGTCCGATTCGGCGGACTCGCGGTCCGGCCCCGTGCCGGAAGCCTCGTCCCACCGCTCCACCAGCCGGAAGCGCACCGTGCCGTGCGGGACGAAGGCGTCCAGGAGGGGAAAGGCGCGGCCGTTCGAGCCGCCGCCCTCGCGCACGACGACCACCCATCGATGCCCGTCCTCCCAGAGCACGCGGCCGTCCGGGAGGCGCTCGGCCTGGACCCGGAGCTCGATCCGCTCCTCGGATCCGTCGCCGTCGAGGTCGAGGGCGGCCGAGTCGACGAGGGCGAGGCCCTCGAGATCCACCGCGCGCGGCCGGACGACGGCGGGAACGGTATCTGCGGGGGCATCCCCCGGATAGTCGGCCTGGTCGGACGTGCCGTCGGGCGCCGGCACGGGCTCCTCGCATCCCGCCACCAGAGCCACCAGGAGGGCGGCCGCGAAGGCCGCGGCGCTCCTAGTCGTGGGCGTCCCGCCGGGAGCGGTCGTGGGCGTCCCGCGCGGAGCCGCCGTCGGCGTCCCGCACCGCCCCCGCCGCGTCGTACGCCTCGGGCTGGCCGCTGAAGCCGTAGGTGGGGCTCCGCTCCTTCTCGATCATCTCGGCCTCGACGGGCGGCGTCCACACCTGCACGACGGGGAAGGTCGCCAGGAACCAGCTCACCGAGAGGCCGAGGGCGCCGACGAAGCCGATCGCGATCAGCGGCTCCCAGAAGTGCATGGCGGGGCCCGCGCCCTCGGCGGCCGGATCGAAGATCGAGGGCACCACCAGGAGGTAGCGCTCCAGGAAGAGGCCCAGCAGGATCACCCCGGCGAAGACGCCGAGCAGAGCCGGCGTCCGCTTCGTCCGCCGCCCGATCAGCCCCGCGAAGGGGATCACGAAGCAGAGCACGATGACCGCCAGGGACATCGCGCCCCAGGCGCCGTACGAGCGCCGGACGACGAACGACTGCTCCCAGGGCAGCTTCCCGTACCAGATCACCAGGTACTGGGCCCAGAAGAGGTACGCCCAGAACACGCAGAAGGCGAAGGCGAGCTTGCCCAGGTCGTGGAGCTGCTGGGTGCCCATGGCCCGGCCCAGCCACTCGTCGGTCGGCCTCAGGAGCACGACGGTCAGGGCGATGGCGGCGATCCCGCCCCAGAACGCCCCCATGAAGAACCACCCGCCGAACAGCGTGCTGAACCAGTGGGGCTCGAGCGACATGATCCAGTCGAACGAGACGATGCTCATGACCACCGCGTACACCAGCACCAGCGCGGGCGTCAGCGACTTCATCCGCTGCCAGCTCCGCACCTCCTCGGCCTCCTGGCCGGCCCACCCGGCGGTCAGCCGGTCCCGCCAGCGCCTGCGCCCGTCGTCGAGGTCCCCCTCGGCCATCAGCCCGAGGTCCGGCCGCACGGCGAGGTAGACCAGGTACAGGCTGAGCCCGAAGAGGGCGAGCAGGCCGACCACGTTCCTCGCCACGAGGAAGGGCATGTTCAGGTACGCCTGCTTCTCCTGGATGACGACGTCGTGCGCCATCTCCTCGATCCAGGGGAAGTACGCGTCGCCGAGCCCCAGCATGGGCAGGAAGAGGACGAAGGAGACCGGCAGGAAGGCGGCGAAGGCCATCCCGACGCGGCGCACGGACCAGTCCCACTTCGCCTTCACGATGATCGTGGCGGCGGTGAAGACAATCGCGCCCATGGCGATCGAGGTGGTGTAGAGCCACGCCACGACGTACCCCCTCCACGCGCGGTCCGGCGCGAAGAGGAGCCCGAGGCCGAACGCCAGCAGCCCGACCAGCGCCATGCCGCCGAAGAGCAGGGTGCGGCCGCGGGAGCGTCGGAGGTGGCGGGTCGGGACCTCGTGGGGGATCTCGATGTGGGCCATCAGCGGCCTCCTCCGGTGCCGTCGTCCGGCGTGGACGTGCCGTCTGCTTCGTCGTCCGCCGACCCGGTGTCGCCCGCGTCCCCCCCGGCTTCGGCGGCCTCCCCGTCTTCCGCCTCCCCTCCGTCCTCGGCCCCGGTCCCGTCCGCGCCTTCCCCGGCGCCTTCGCCCTGCTCCTGGAGCCGGCGGACGTAGTTCACCACGTGCCAGCGGTCGTAGTGGGTGACCTTGTCGCCGTAGGCGGGCATCATGCCGCGGCCCACGCGGACGATGCCGTAGAGGTAGCCGTCGGTGTAGCCGGTGGCGGGGCCCGTGGCCAGGTCGATGCCCGGGAGCATCCCGTGCGCGGGGGCGAGGGGGGCGTCGGCGCCCACGCCCTCGCTGCCGTGGCAGAGGGCGCAGTAGCGCTCGTAGACGACCTCGCCCCGCTCGAGCGACTCCGCCGTGGACTCGACCGGGTTCTCGAGGCCGGTCACCACCTCGCTGTTCGCCACCACGTCGCGCTGCTCGAAGGGCGGCGGCGGCTCGGCGGTGCCCTCGGGCCGGCCCAGGTTCACACGGTCCGGGCCCGACGGGTAGTTGCCCGATGCGAAGGGCACCGAGTTCTCGGGCGGGGGCTGCGGGTTCTCGTACGGATCGAGCGACGGCTGGTCGCGCATGCTCCGTCCGAAGACGAGGACCATGGCGTCGTCGAGCGGCGAGCAGCCGGCGCCCACGAGGAGGAGGAGGGCCGCCGTGAGCAGCGTGCGGCCGGGGCGGCGGGCGGGGCGGGCATGACCCGTGCGGCCGCGGCGGCCGTAGCGGCGGGCGGAGCGCTCATGGCTCCTGCGGCCGCGGCGGCCGTGGGCCGGGCGGTCACGCATGGTGCGCCCCCTCCGGGTCTTCCCGGATCTCGGTCGGCTCGCTCGCGTCCAGGATGCCCTTCGCCTCCTCCATCCGTCCCTCCGGCACCCGCACGTAGACCCCGAAGTGGCCGGCGCTGAACCGGGGGTCGTAGATCACGAGCGGCTTCGTGTGGGGCAGCTTGGCCAGGATGAAGAGCCCGATCACCGTGGCCAGCGCCCCGAAGAGGATCGTCATCTCGAAGGCGATCACCACGTACGCCGGGATGGAGAGGATCGGCTTTCCGCCCGTGATCATCGGCCAGTCCGTCGAGGTGAAGATGGTGAAGCCGAAGCCCGCGGCGGCGCCCGTGAGCCCTCCCACCAGGGTGAAGACCCGCACCGGGCTCTGGCCGTAGCCGAGCGCCTCCTCCACGTGGTGCTCGGGCAGGGGCGAGTAGACGGTGATCTCCTTCATGCCCGCCTCGCGGAGCCCCTCCACGGCGTCCACCGTGGAGTCCACGTACTCGAACGAGGCCAGCAGGCCGTGTCCGGGTCCCTCGCGCACGGGTGCATCCTCTCCGCGGGTCACGGGTGCGTCCTCTCCGCGGGTCACCGGCGCGTCCTCGCCGCCGGCCGGGGGCGTGCCTCTTCCGTCGCTCATCGCGGCGCCTCCCCGGGCCTCGGCTTCGGGCCTGCCGGACGGTACGGGGCCGGGAGCACCTCCTTCAGCTCGGCGATCGCCACCGGCGGCAGGAGGCGCGTGAAGAGGAGGAACCAGAACCCGAACCAGGCGAAGCTCCCGACCATGATGCCCATCTCCACGAGGCTGGGGCGGTAGATGCCCCACGCGAACGGCATGTACTCGTGGTGCAGCGAGGTCACGATGATCACGAAGCGCTCGAACCACATCCCGATGTTGATGAAGATCGAGATGACGAAGAGCGCCGGGATCGAGTGCCGCACCCTGCGGAACCAGAGCATGACAGGCACGAGCCCGTTGCAGGTGAGCATGATCCAGGCGGCCCACCAGTAGTCGCCGAACAGCCGGTTCCAGAAGAGGCTCCGCTCGATCTCCTCGCCGCTGTACCACGCCATGAAGAACTCGGTGAGGTACGCGTACAGCACGATCAGCGACGTCAGCAGGCACAGCTTGGA
>CAYPDV010000113.1:0-5984 GCA_964409525.1 uncultured Gemmatimonadaceae bacterium | reverse complement strand
CGTCCACGCGTTCAGATAGATGCCCCGGACGTGCTCCGGCGGCTCGAAGCGGGGGCGGCTCTCGGGGATCCGGACGGGGGGCGGGGGGGCGGAAGCCCGGGACCGGAGCGGCCCTTCGGACCCTTCCGACCCTCCGGCGGGGCGGGAAGCCCGATCGGCTCCACCTTCGCCCACCGCCCCGCCCGCCGGGTCGGCCGCGTCGCTCCGGGCGGGATCCGCGTCCCCGCCTCCCTCGCCGCTCCGCCGCTCGAGGCCGGGCGCGGGATCGACCTCTCCGGCGGCGGCGGCGTCTCCGGGCGCCCGGTCGGCGCACCCGCCGAGCGAGAGCGGGAGGAGGAAGAGCGAGAGGACGAGGGCGAGGGACGATCCTTTGCTCACTCCGCTCACTCCTCCGTTCGTCCGTCTCCGGTCTCACCCCCGCTCGTCGGGGAGGGGTGCACGAGCCGCGCCAGGAGGTCGGCCGTTCGCCGGGCCGCCCCGCGGTGCCTTCGAATATAATCCAGCGCGCGCCGTCCGTCGGCCCCCGCCGACTCCGGATCGCCGAGCCAGCCGAGGAGCGTTCCTTCGAGATCCGCGGAGTCCTCCACGGTCCGCGCCGCCCCCTCGTCCAGCAGCTCTCCCGCCGCGCGGGCGTTGCCGTGCCGGGGACCGAAGGCGACTGGGATCCCGGCCGCGGCCGGTTCCAGGACCGAGTGCAGGCCGTCGGTGCCGAATCCGCCGCCGACGTAGGCGCAGGTGCCCACGGTGTAGAGCGACGCGAGGACCCCGACCCGGTCCACCACCACGGCATCCGACTCGCCGATCGTGCCCTCCTCCTCCACCCGGCCGAGCCGCGCCACCCGCCATCCGTCCTCCCGGAGCGACTGCTCCAGAGACGTGACGTGCGCGGGGGTCGGCTCGTGCGGGGCGAGGACGAGCCGGAGGCCCGGCACCGACTCCCGCAGCCGGCTCGCCGCCGGCATGAGGACCGCCTCGTCGGCCGGCCAGGTCGACCCCGCCACCACGGTCGGACGGGGGTCCCTCCGGAAGGGCGAGAGGTGGGCGGCGTCCCGGTCGGCCGACGACGCCCGGCGCGCCGCCGAGTCGATCCCGGGATCCCCCGTGACCTGCACCCGCTCCTCCGCGACGCCCAGGCGTCGGAAGCGGCCGCCGTCCTCCGCCGAGATCGCGGCGAGGATGTCGAGCCGGGAGAAGGTGGGGCCGAGGAGCGCCCGGGACCCCGGACGGAGCCGCCCGGCCCCTTCCGGGAGCGTGGCCGCGACGAGCGCCGAGGGCACGCCCGCCCCGGCGGCCGCCCGCACCAGGCCGGGCCACACCTCGGTCTTGGTGAAGCAGAGCAGGCTCGGTCGGAGCCGCTCCAGCAGCTCCCGGGACGCCGGCGCATGGTCCCAGGGCAGGTACGCGCCCACGTCGTTCCAGGCGCCCCCGGCGAGATCCTCCGCGGAGGGAGAGGTGTGGGTGTAGACGACCTGGAGGGTCGGCAGGCGCTCCCGCACCGCGTCGAGGACGGCCCTGGCCTGCAGCCCCTCGCCCACGGAGGGCGCGTGCAGCCAGAGGAGGGGCCGTTCCGGATCCCGGCGCTCGGCCGCCCAGCGCTCCAGGAGCGGCCCCGCGAGGTCGCGGCCCCTGAGCGTACGCGCGAGCTTCCCTCCCCGCCGCTCGAGGAGGGGCGAGAGGATCCTGGCGGCGCGCGCGGCGCCGTCGTAGAGGAGGTCGGTGGGCCGCATGGAGCGAGCATAGGGAAAGCGGCGGCCTCGGGACAGGGAGGCCTGCGAGGGGTATGGAGCCGCCATGCGATACCAGGTGACGGTCCGCTACGGCACGGAGTGGCAGCGCTACCACACCTTCGAGGTGGACGCCGGCGACCTCCCGGAGGCGCTCCGGCTCGCCGCCGACGCGGTTCCGGAGGGGGTGGTGCCGGAAGCGGACCTCGTCGAGCTCCGGGTCGCGCCCGATCCGGATGACCGCAGCTACCTCGGCGAGTGAGCGAGGCGCTCGATCGGGGTGCCGGGGCGGAGCTCGGGCCGGGAGCCGGCGCGGAGCTCGGGCCGGGAGCCGGCGCGGACGCCCGGCCCGGAGCGGATGGGGAGCGTTCCTTGCACCCGGAACCCTCTCCGGCGCCCGGGGTCGAGGGCGTCGAGCCCGGAACCCCGGCAACGGCGAGGATCGAGGATGGACGAGCCCTGGAAGATCTACTACGACGAGCTGTACGACCGGGCCGCCGACATCCCGGAGCAGGAGTTCGACCGGGACGAGGACATGGCCGAGGCCGCGCACGAGGCGTACGAGGCCGCCACCGACCGCCTGGTGAACCAGCTCGACTACCGCGAGGACGAGGCCCTGGGCCTCACCCACACGTTCGGTCGGGTGGTGAAGGCGTGGATCGGCGGAAAGGTGCTCGACTGGGACGACCTCCTGGAGCGCCTCGAGACCGCCCAGGAAGAGTGGGAGCCGAGCGCGGGCGAGAGCTCGGTCCGCTGAGGAGGAGCCCCCCGCGCGCCCTCCGGAGTCGGTGGGCCGGCGCCGCCGTCCTCCTCCTGGCGGCCCTGGTCTCGGGCTGCTCGCCCCTCTACGTGCTGCGCGCAGGGTGGGCCGAGGCGAAGATCCTCGCCGCACGCCGTCCCATGGCCGAGGTCATCGGGGACCCGGCGACCCCCGACTCCACCCGGATGAAGCTCTCGCTCGCGCTCGACGCGCGGGCGTTCGCCGCCGATTCCCTCCGCCTGGACGTCGGCGACAGCTACACCACCTTCGCCCGCCTCGAGTCGGACACGCTGGCGCTGATCCTCACCGCCGCCTACCGCGACCGCCTCGCGCTCCGTACCTGGTGGTTCCCGATCGTGGGCCGGGTCCCCTACCGCGGCTTCTTCTCCGAGGAGAAGGCGCTCGGCGAGCAGGCCGAGCTGGAGGAGGAGGGATTCGACACGTACCTCCGCCCGACGGCCGCCTTCAGCACCCTCGGGTGGTTCTCGGACCCGCTCGTCTCCACGCTCCTCCGTCTCGACCACGTGGAGCTGGTGACGACCATCGTCCACGAGCTCACCCACAACCACCTCTTCCTTCCGGGGCAGGTCCGCTTCAACGAGAGCTTCGCCAACTTCGCGGGGCGGGTGGCGGCGATCGAGTACTTCTGCGGGAGGGGCGGCGAGCGGGACGACACGCTCCGGTGTCGCCGCGCCCGGGTCCGGTGGGAGGACGCGATCCGCTTCGGCCATTTCCTGGACGGGCTCGTGTCCGAGCTCGAGGCCCTCTACGCGACCGACGACCTGGACGCGTCCGAGCTGCTCCGCCGGCGCGAGGAGATCTTCCGGCAATCCAGGCGCCGCTTCGGCGAGGAGGTCCAGCCGGAGCTCCGCTCCCTCACCTTCCAGGGCTTCCTCACGACGCCGCTGAACAACGCCACGCTCCTCTCCAGGATGCTCTACTACCACCGCCTCGGCGATTTCCAGGCTCTGCTCGAGGCCCGGGGGGGCTCGCTCGAGCGGACCGTCGCCTGGCTCGCGTCCAGCGCGGACGAGACCGACGACCCGTGGACGCTCCTGCCCCGCACGGATCCGTGATACGGCGCCGCGCCTGGCCCGTCAGTCCCCTTCCAGGTGTCTCCGGAGAAAGCGCACCGTCTCCGGCCACGCCCGCTCGGAAGCCCGCACGTTCGCGCCGTCCCGGTCGCCGCGCTGCCGGAGGAAGCCGTGGCCCGCGCCCTCGTAGACGTGGGCCTCGAAGGTGCGTCCGCGCTCCGAGAGGACCGAGTCGGCGCGGGGCACCGTGGAGTTGACCCGCTCGTCGTCGCCGCCGTAGAGGCCGAGCACGGGCGCCGCGACCCGGTGCAGCGCCTCCGCCTCGGGCGAGCTCCCGTAGTAGACGACCGCCGCGCCGACCTCGTCCGAGTGCGCCGCGTGCTCGAAGGAGACGGAGCCGCCCCAGCAGAACCCGATCACGGCGTACCGGTCCGTCGTCGAAGGCAGGTCGCGCGCCCAGTCGGCCGCCCCCCGGATCCGGGCGTGGACGCGGTCCGCGTCGAGAGAGCGGACCGCCTCGACGGCCGCCTCCCGCTCCGGGTCGCCCGACTCCCCCGCCGGCACCTCCCTCCCGGTCAGGAGGTCGGGCGCCACGGCGAGGAAGCCCTCGGCGGCCAGCGCGTCGGCGACCGAGCGCACCCAGGCGGTGAGCCCGTAGATCTCGTGGACGACGACCACGACGGGCGCGGCGTCGCTCCGCTCCGGGTGCACCACCCAGGCGCGCACGCTGTCGCCCGCGCCGACGCCTATCGTGACCCATTCCCCGTGCCTCGGCGAGGTCTCGAGCGCCGGCCGCGCCTCCTCGGCGTCGGGGGGCGGTCCGCCCGTATCCAGGTCCGCGCCCGGGTCGCTGCCGCCGCCCGGTGCGCAGCCGGGCGTCAGAAGGAGGAGGCCGAGCGCGAGGCGGGCGAAGATCCCGATGCTCGTCTTCCCGTGGCTGCTTCCGGTCATGGCGATCTCCCTCGGGGTTCGGAGGCCCGATCGGTGCGCGTCCGGGACGCGCGCCGGCTCCGGCCCTGCCGCACGCAACAATCCGGCCGCGCCTTGGAGGCGGGGGTCGGCCGTCTTACGTTACGTTTCTTTCCCGTCGAACCGCGGCATCCATGGCGGAATCCATGTCCGAAGAGAGCAGGATCCCCTACCGCCCGGCCGAGATCGAGGCGAAGTGGCGTGAGAAGTGGGAGGAGCAGGGAACCAACTCCTTCACTTCCCGGGAGCTGGACGAAGCTCCGGATCCGTACTACAACCTGATGATGTTCCCCTACCCCTCGGGGGAGGGGCTCCACGTCGGCAACACCTACGCCTTCACCGGCGCGGACGTGCACGGGCGCTTCCGCCGGCTCCGGGGCCACGACGTCTTCGAGCCGATCGGCTTCGACGCCTTCGGGATCCACTCGGAGAACTTCGCGCTCCAGGTCGGCAGCCATCCGATGGACCTGATCCCCCGCAACGTGGCGAACTTCACGCGGCAGCTCCGCCGCATCGGGGGGATGTTCGACTGGAACCACACGCTCGACACCACGGATCCGGAATACTACCGCTGGACCCAGTGGATCTTCCTCCGATTCTACGAGGCGGGGCTCGCGGAGCGGAAGGAGGCCCCGGTCAACTGGTGCCCGTCGTGCAAGACCGTGCTGGCCAACGAACAGGTGGTCGGGGGACTCTGCGAGCGGTGCGAGACCCCGGTCGAGCAGCGGCGGATCGCGCAGTGGTTCTTCCGGATCACCGACTACGCCGAGCGGCTCCTGGAGAACCTGCGCACCATCGACTGGTCGGAGACGACCAGGAAGGCCCAGGCGAACTGGATCGGCCGGAGCGAGGGGGCGGAGGTCCGATTTCCCGTGCTCCCGCCGGAAGGGTCGCGGGAAGGCGCGCAGGGCGGCGCGGAACACGCTCCCGACCCCGAGCGTGCAGCGGAGAGCGGCCCCGTCGTCGACGTCTTCACCACCCGGCCGGACACGATCTTCGGAGCCACGTACATGGTGCTCGCCCCCGAGCACCCGCTCGTCGGTGAGGTCACCACCCCGGACCGTGAGTCGGAGGTGACCCGGTACCGGGAGCGCGCCGCCGGGATGGATCTCGTGAGCCGTCGGAAGACCGAGAAGACGAAGAGCGGCGTTTTCACGGGCGGCTACTGCCTCAATCCGGCCACCGGCGAGCCGATCCCGATCTGGGTCGCCGACTACGTCCTGATGGAGTACGGCACCGGGGCGATCATGGCGGTGCCGGCCCACGACCAGCGGGATCTCGAGTTTGCGCGGGCCTTCGATCTCCCCGTCCGGCGCGTGGTGGCGGGTCCCGGCGAAGACCCCACGACCCCGCTGGACGAGGCGTACGCCGGCGACGGCACGCTCGTGAACTCCGGCCGCTTCGACGGCCTTCCCGTGTCCGAGGCGAAGCCGGCGATCGCCGCGTGGCTCGAGGAGCGGGGTCTGGGCGGAACGCGGATCAACTACCGGCTCCACG
>CAYPDV010000112.1:0-6014 GCA_964409525.1 uncultured Gemmatimonadaceae bacterium | reverse complement strand
CCAGGCGGACCTGAAGACGTTCCACGCCTTCGGGGTCTTCGGGACGAGTGCCGTGACGGCCGTCACGGCTCAGAACACGCTCGGCGTGAGCGCGGTGCACCCGATCCCCGTGGACGTGGTCCGGGAGCAGATCCGGGCCGTGGCCGATGACCTCGGACCGGGTGCCGTGAAGAGCGGCATGCTCGCCACGGCCGAGCTGGTGGAGGCCGTGGCCGAGGGCCTCGAGGTCCACGACCTCGGCCCGTACGTGCTCGACCCCGTGATGGTCGCGTCGAGCGGCGATCGGCTCCTCGACGAGGACGCCGAGGACGCGGTGGCCCGGCGCCTCGTCCCGCTGGCTGCGCTGGTCACGCCCAACCTCCACGAGGCGCGGATCCTCACCGGACTTCCCGTGCGGGGCGAGGAGGGGATGCGGGACGCGGCTCGTGCCCTCGTGGAGATGGGTGCGGGCGCCGCCCTCGTGAAGGGCGGACACCTGGACGACGAGGTCGCCCTCGACGTCTTCTGGAACGGGCGCGAGGAGCGCGCCTGGCGCCGCCCCCGGATCGAGACCCGGCACGTGCACGGCACCGGCTGCACCCTCTCCGCCGGCGTCGCCGCGGGGCTCGCCCGGGGGCTCTCGATGGACGGGGCCGTGGAGCGCGGCGTGGATTTCGTGGTCCGCGCCATCCGGAGCGCCCCGGGTCTCGGGCAGGGGCACGGGCCGCTGAATCACCTGGCCGGCACCGAGTTCGTCCCCGGTCCGGAGGGCCGGGCCGGCACCGCGGACTGAGCGGGGTGCGGGCGCCCGCCGCGGGCGGATCCTCCCCGCTCGGATCATCCGCGCCCGGAGCATCCGCGGTCGGATCATCCGCGGTCCGGTAGCTCGCGCAGGATACGGCGCACGACGGCCCGGACCCGGCCGGCCGCCTCCCGGCCGACCTCGACCACCTCGTGGTGCGAGAGCGGCTCGAGCGAGAGACCCGCCGCGCGGTTCGTCACGAGCGAGAGGGCGAGGCAGCCGAGGCCCGCCGCACGGGCCGCGATCATCTCGGGTACGGTGGACATTCCGACGGCATCGGCACCCATCCGCTCCAGCATCCGGATCTCCGCCGGGGTCTCGTAGCTGGGGCCCGGCACCGCCCCGTAGGTGCCCCGGAGGAGCCGGACGCCCTCCGAGGCGGCCGCCTCGAGCGCGATGCGCTGGAGGGCGGGGTCGTACGGCGCGCTCATGTCCGGAAAACGTTCCTCGCCCTCGCGGACGGGTCCCACCAGCGGGCTCCGCCACATCAGGTTCAGGTGGTCGTCCAGGAGCATCAGACTGCCGGGCACGAGGTCGCGGTGGATCCCCCCCGCCGCGTTCGTGAGGAGGAGCGTGCGGACGCCGAGCGCCGCCGCGATCCGGACCGGGGCGGCCACCACCTCCATCGGGTATCCCTCGTAGACGTGGAAGCGGCCCTCCTGCACCAGCACCTCCCTGCCCTCGAGTCGACCCGCGACCCAGCGACCGGCGTGTCCCTTCACGCCGGCGGACGGGAGCCCCGCCACCTCGTCGAAGGAGACGGCGGCGGGCTCGTCCAGCTCCCCGGAGAATCCTCCGAGACCCGATCCCAGCACGAGCAGGACACGGGGCGACCGCGGGGCGATCCGCTCCCGGACGAGGGACGCGGCCGCCTCGATGTCGGGGCCGCTTCCGTCCGGCCGGCACTCCGGGCTCACCGCGGTCATACCAGCATCCCCGCGACCGCCGCCGTCATGAAGGCCGCCAGCGACCCTCCGATCATGGCGCGGAGGCCGAGGCGGGAGAGATCGTGCCGGCGGGAGGGGGCGATGCCCCCGATGCCCCCGATCTGGATGGCGATCGAGGAGAAGTTCGCGAAGCCCGAGAGGGCGTACGTCGCGATCACGATCGAGCGCGTCGAGATCTCCGCGCCCCCGCCGAGCAGCGTCGAGAGCTGCAGGTAGGCGACGAACTCGTTCAGCACGGTCTTCACGCCCATCATGGAGCCGACCTGCGCCGCGTCGGCCCACTCCACCCCCAGGATCCACGCGACGGGGGCGAGCAGGGTGCCGAGGATCCCCTCGATCGAGAGAGCCTCCAGCCCGACCAGGCCTCCGGCCCACCCGAGCATGCCGTTCGCGAGCGCCACCAGGGCGATGAACGCGAGCAGCATCGCCCCCACGTTGAGGGCCAGGTGGAGCCCCTCGCCCGCGCCCCGTGCGGCGGCGTCGATCACGTTCACGTCGGGTTTCTCAAGGTCCATGCGGAGCGAGCCGCTCGTCTCCGGGGTCCCCTCCTCGGGCACCATCAGCTTGGCCACCACGAGGGCCGCGGGCGCCGACATGACGGATGCGGCCATGAGGTGGCCCGCGATGTCCGGGAAGAAGGCCACCAGCATTCCGACGTAGGCGGCCAGGACCCCGCCGGCCACGGTCGCGAATCCGCCCGTCATCACCGCCATCAGCTCGCTCATCGTCATGCGCTCGACGAAGGGCTTGATCAGGAGCGGCGCCTCGGTCTGGCCGACGAAGATGTTCCCCGCCGCCGACAGCGTCTCGGCCCCCGACGTCCCCATCGTCCGCTGCATGATCCAGGCGAAGCCCTTCACCACCCACTGCATGATGCCGATGTGGTACAGCACGGTCATCAGGGAGGAGAAGAAGATGATGGTGGGCAGGACGTTGAAGGCGAAGAATGCGCCCGTCCGGGCGACCCGTCCCGTCTCCGGGTCCACGGGAGCGTTCGTGCCCGCCTCGCCCTCGCCGACCGGCACGTTGTTGAACACCAGGTCGCCGAAGATGAAGCGGGCGCCTTCCACCGTGTAGCCGAGGAGCGCCACCACGATCTCGTTGAGCTGATGGAAGACCCACGCTCCCATCGGCGTGCGCAGGATGAAGATCGCAAAGAGGAGCTGCAGGCCCATTCCCCAGAGGACGACCCTCCACGGGATGCGGGCGCGGTTCACGCTCATGCCCCACGCGAAGGCGGCCATCAGGAGGAAGCCGAGGAGCGACCGGAAGCGGGTGCTCAGGGGAGCGTCGGTGCGGGTCCCCACGCCGCCGAGGCCGACTCCGAGATCGTCGTCCTGCTCCCTCGGATCCTCGACGCCCGGGGGGTCCTCCATGCCGCCGACCCCGGTGGCCGGCGTGTCCTGCTGGACGCCGGGGGCGGCGGCACCCGGCGCGGGCGAATCCTGCTGGATCTCCCGGGGGGCGTCGGCCGCCTCCTGGCCGCCCAGGTGGTGCACCCCGAGCCCCGTGCCCAGGAGCAGGAGGGTCACGAGCCAGAGGACCACTCGGCCCCGGGACGGTCGGATCATTCGGGCGGCGGAGAGGGGAGTGGGGGTCTGGCGGGGGACGTCCCGGGCTCCTTCAGGAGAACCGGAGCCGTCCTCGGCTCCGCTCCCCGGGCGGGGCCATCATACCCGGGACCCCGCCCTCACCACCACCCCCGGCCGGGGATCTCGTCCGAGCGGAGCTTTCTCTTCGAGCGCTTCGCCTCCACCAGCTCGGGGTGCTCGAAGAGCTTCACCAGGGCGAGCCCCGCGACGAAGCCCCCGACGTGGGCCCAGAACGCCACACCGCCCTGCGCGCCCGCCGGCTCCAGCGCGCCCGAGAGGAGCTGGATCACGAACCAGTAGCCGAGGAGCACCCACGCCGGCAGCGGAACGACCCGGATGAACACGACGATGATGAAGAGCGTGAGCACGCGCGCCCGAGGGTAGAGCAGGAGGTACGCGCCCATGATCGCGCTGATGGCCCCGGACGCGCCCACCATGGGAAGCGGCGAGGAGGGCCCCGCCGCGATCTGCGCGCCACCGGCGACGGCCGCGGTGAGCAGATAGAAGGCGAGGAAGCGGAGATGCCCCATGGAGTCTTCGATGTTGTTCCCGAAGATCCAGAGGAACCACAGGTTTCCGATCAGGTGCATCCAGCTGCCGTGCAAGAACGCGGACGTGAGGAGGGTGCTCCAGGTGAGCCCGCCGAACGCGCACCTCGCCGGACCGAGCCGGAGCCCCTCGACCCCCGGGGCCGGGCCGGTGATCTCCGCGGGGATCAGACCGTACCGGCAGACCGACCGGACCATCGCCTCCTCGCTCATCCCCGCTCCCTGGATCGAGAACCACACCCAGAGGCAGGCGGCGATGATCCCCATCGTGAAGAGGGGAAAGATCTCGACCGGGTTGTCGTCCTTCAGCGGAAACACGGGCTCTCCGGCTCAGGCGGCTTCGGTGCGGGCCGGCTCGGGAGCGTCGGTACGGGCCGGCTCAGGGAGCGTCCGCACTGGCCGGATCGTCCACCAGGCGCCTTCCCCGGCGCATGAGGGAGACGAACTCCTCCTCCTTCCCCTCCGCCACCAGGGCGCGCACCCGCTCCACCGCGTCGGCCAGCGCGTCGAGCGACTCGAGGCCGTAGCGGTTCAGGTGCTGGATCTCGAAGTAGAGGTGCGGGTTCTCGGCCGCGACCCGCGCCGCGACCTCGAGCTGTGCGTCGAAGGTGGTGCTGGAGAGCCGCTCGAGGTCGGGCACGCTCTCGCCGCTCTCCGAGAGCGCCGTGAAGAAGGCGATGTTCAGCGCGTGCGAGAGCCCCAGCACCCAGGCGATGGCGCGGTCGTGGCCGTCCAGGCTCATGTTCACCGTCACCGCCATCGTCGAAGCGAAGAGGGCGCGCGCCTGGTCGGTGGCGGCCGGAACCCCGACGTCCGCGAAGATCACGTGCTTGCCCGAGAGCAGCTCGGTGTCCGGACCGAACATCGGATGGATGGACGTCACGCGCACGCCGGCGTCGGCGAGCGCCCGGAGCGCCGGGCGGAGCGGCCCCTTCAGCGACCCGACGTCGAAGACGAGCCCGGGAGGACGCCGTTCGGCGAGCTCCTCGAGGATGTGCGCGCTGACCCGGAGGGGCGCGGCCACGACGATCACGTCGTGCGCCAGATCGAGCGTCGTCCAGTCCGACACGTGCGGGAAGGCGTCGCTCCCCGGCGGCCGCGGCGCGGGATCGGCCACACCCACCCCGTAGCCCTGGGAGGCGAGGAAGCGCGCGAACCAGCCGCCCATGCCGCCATGCCCGCCGATCACGAGCGCGGTCTTCCCGGTCCCCCCGCCGGCGGCGCTCACCCGCTCCCTCTCCTGCACGGTGAGCGAGGAGCGGATCAGGAGGGCGATCAGCTCCTCCGCCATCTCCGGAGGGGCATCCAGGTCGACGGCGGCGCGGCGGGCGCGCTCGATCACTTCCCGCTCCTGGCGGAAGTCGCGGGTCGCGAGGTCCCGCTCACGCTTGAGGGCCCCGATCCGCGCGGCCAGCTCGCGACGGCGCGCGGCGCGCTCGATCAACGAGCGGTCCAGCTCCGACAGCTCGGTGCGCAGCGCGGCGAGCTCCGGCGGTCCGGAAGCTTCTGGATCTTCTGAGGGGAGTTCGCTCATGCGTTCGGAGTCTCGCGCGGCGCTGCCGGGGGGACGACGCCGCACCAATAGCCCCGGAGCCTTCCCGGCGCCACCGGAGCCGCCCCCCGCCACTTTGGCGGTCCGCACCGGCGACGGGGGTCCGAGACGGGATCGCCACGCCGTTCTGGCGCGATTTCGCGCGGCACATGGGTTGCACCTTCCACACCCCGTCCGTGTCCCCCTCGCTCCGAGCGATCGGGGGCGCGCCGAATCCGCAGACGGAGCCGACCGGGGCGGGCGGAGTCGCCGACGACGCCCCGTCCGCGCATACGAGGGAGGAGAGAGATGGGCAAGGTCATCGGGATCGATCTGGGAACCACCAACTCGGTCGTCGCCGTCATGGAGGGCGGTGAGCCCGTGGTGATTCCCAACGCGGAAGGAGGTCGCACGACGCCGTCGGTGGTCGCCTTCACGAAGGACGGCGAGCGCCTGGTGGGTCAGGTGGCGCGCCGGCAGGCCATCACCAACCCCGACAACACCATCTTCTCCATCAAGCGGTTCATGGGCCGGAGGGGAGAGGAGGTGAAGGAGGAGGAGAAGCACGTCCCCTACGACGTGCAGACCGACGCCCAGGGCCGGGTCGAGGTGAAC
>CAYPDV010000111.1:0-6032 GCA_964409525.1 uncultured Gemmatimonadaceae bacterium | reverse complement strand
ATCGGTGGACATCCTTGCACCCTGTCCGGCAAGTCGCGGCCGCGGGGGCTCACGACTGACACGACCCGCACGACAAGGACCTGGATCACGAGGAAGTCTCGGCCGGTAGGATGCCGAGCCGTCCTCATTCGAGGCCATTTTCGTTGAATCGCGCCATTGAAGAAATCATCAACTCGAAAAAACAACCTGGCCGACAGGGACTGAGCCGCGTGGGAAGGTCAGAGATGACCCCTGCTCAGTTATTCGTTGGGTCGTTTGCCGTCTTAATCGTGCTTGGTACCGTCGGATTCAGAGTCCTACCAGGACTTTATATTGACGAGCCGTTGAGTTGGCTCGACGCATTCTTTACGGCCACTAGCGCCGTATGCGTCACGGGCCTAATCGTAGTGGATACTGCCACCTTTTTCACGGGCTGGGGCCAGGCGTACATTCTACTGCTCATTCAAGTCGGTGGTCTTGGGATAATAACCTTCACGAGCCTGATCATAACGACGTTCGGTCTTCGTCTATCGCTGAGACAAGAATCGATCACGCGAGCCACGGCAGATATTGCACCTAACGTCGACCACCGTCGTCTCACGCGGCACATCGTCCTCTTCACTTTCGCAATGGAAGCTCTCGGAATGCTTCTCCTGTACGCGCTATGGGTCGAGGACTTCGGCTTCGCCGGCGCCGCCTGGCCCGCAGTCTTTCACGCGGTCAGCGCATTCTGCAATGCCGGATTCTCGATTTTCTCCGACTCTCTGATGGCATTCCAGGATGGTCCGTTTCTGCTGACGACGATAATGGCACTCATCGTCCTCGGCGGAATCGGATTTCTCGCGCTGGAGGAACTCTATATGCAACAGCGTTCCCAGAAGGCTCGGCGCAGCTTCCGTTTATCGCTGCATACCCGCATCGTCCTCGTGACCACAGGCGCCCTGCTCGTCGGGGGCTGGGTACTTTTGACGTCCTTTGAGTGGCAGAATACGCTCGACGGAATGCCCGTTCTGCACAAACTCGTCAACGGTCTGTTCATGAGCGTCACGCCTCGTACGGCGGGGTTCAACACGATCGACTATCAGCACGCCAGCAACCCTACCAACTTTCTTACCGTGCTACTAATGTCGATTGGCGGATCACCCGGATCAACCGCTGGAGGGCTCAAGACCACAACGTTCGCTCTAATCGGACTCGTCGCCTGGTCCCGTTTGCGCGGGTATACCTTGGTTCACGTATGGAATCGTACCGTCCCGGAGGACACAGTTCAGCGCGCAGTGGGCGTATTCGTCTTAGTTTTTGCCATCGTGGCCGCTGCCATTTTCGTATTTGCCTCAACGGAAATTGAATGGATCGCATATACGGATTCGGCCGGTTTTCTGCCAATCATGTTCGAGGCTACTAGTGCGTTCAACACGGTTGGTCTTTCTATGGGGATGACCGACGGTCTCAGTAGCACAGGACGCCTCATCACCATATTACTGATGTTCGTCGGTCGTGTCGGACCGCTCACCTTTGCGGCTTCGCTCGCACGCCGTAAGACTGGTGCGCGGGGGCAGTTCCGCTATGCGCGCGAGGACGTCGCCATCGGCTAGATCCAACGATATCCAAAGAACGTTGTAATGAAGCGCTTCATCATACTCGGTCTCGGTACGTTTGGATCAGGGGTAGCCGAGACGCTCTTCGAACAGGGAAACGAGGTCATTGCTGTCGATCTCGATGATAGCAAGGTCGATCGAATCGCATCTCACGTTACGCGTGCCGTAGCCGGTGATGCGAGAAACGCAGAGATCCTCGACAAGATTGGAACTCGGGAGGCGGATGCCGGCGTCGTCTCGACGGGGGATGACATCAGCACCTGCGTCTTGGCCACAATGGCGCTGCGAGACCTCAATGTCGGCGAGATATATGTGAAGGTGATTTCTCATGATCACGCGCGCATCATGAAGAAAATCGGTGTCACCGAGACGATATTCCCGGAACGAGAGTCCTCGATCAATCTTGCTGTTAGAATTTCTCACAGCAACGCACTCCTGAACTACGTTCGGCTTGGTAGTGGATTTAGTTTGCAGGAGATGGCCGTGCCGGCTAAGTGGATAGGCCGTTCCCTCCGCGAGCTCGAACTGCGATCGCGTCATGGCGTCTCCGTAATTGCCGTTCACGATGTGATCACGGATCAGATGATCCCCGTGCCGGATCCGGACGCAGCTTTGAAAGATTCCGATACGCTTCTAGTGGCGGGGTCGACCGAGAACCTGGAACGTGTCGCACGCATCGACTGACGAAGCTACGCCATCTATGTCTGAAGCCCCTGTTCGCCCCGGCCAAGAACTCGCACGGGATCTCGGCTTTCTGGAAGCGTACACGATGGGGGTTGGCACGATGATCGGAGCCGGTATCTTCGTACTTCCGAGCATCGCTGCAGCGAACGCCGGCCCGGCGAGCATGGTCTCCTTCTTGATCGGTGGGGGCGTATCGCTACTCGCCGCCCTCTCTTTGTCCGAGCTGGCCACGGGCATGCCGCGCTCCGGCGGTAGCTATTATTACGTTAACCGAGCCCTTGGAGGCTTCTTCGGCAGCATCGTGGGATGGGGCATGTGGGCCGGCCTGATGTTCGCCACGGCCTTCTATATGCTCGGATTCGGGCAGTACTTGACGTATTTCTACGGGGAGATGCCGATCGCGCTCGCTGCGCTGGTGATGGCATGTCTTCTATTAGTCGTGAACTATCGTGGTGTCAAGGAGGCGAGCTCTCTTCAGAATCTGATAGTGATCCTGCTGATCGGATTTATCCTCGTCTTCATCTCCATCGGGATATTTCACGTCGAATGGGAGGTCCTTCGACCCTTCAATCCGAACGGCTGGAGCGCTGTCGCAGCTACGGCGGCAACGATATACGTCTCGTTTATCGGCTTCGAAGTCATCGCGACGAGTGCCGAGGAGATCAAGAATCCAGGCCGTACCCTTCCCCTCGCGATGATCGCCTCAGTGCTCACACCCACGCTGCTCTATGTCTTGGTAATTCTCGTTAGCACGGGAGTTCTCCCTGTCGCAGAACTGGCCGCCTCCTACATTCCCGTGGCCGACGTCGCACAACAATTTCTTGGCGTCATTGGTGCCGTGACGATGGTCGTAGGCGCCATCCTTGCCACGGTATCGAGCGCCAACGCGTCGATTCTGTCCGCGGCCCGCGTCAACTTCGCCATGGGTCGTGACCGGATCTTGTCCGAATGGCTCAACGATGTTCACTCCAGGTATCGGACGCCATACCGAGCGATCGTCGTGACCGGACTTGTAATCCTGGTCCTCATCGCATTGGATGCGGGGATAGAGCTTCTCGCCGATGTCGCGAGCTTTGCGTACTTGACGACGTACACGTGCGTCCACGTGGCGGTCATAGTTATGCGGCGTGCGGCGCCTGTCGATTACGATCCGTCGTTCAAGATGCCTGGCTGGATGTACCCCGCCGTTCCCTTCGTGGGAATGGTATCGTGCATCGTGATAATCGCTCAAATGAAAACGTTTGTACTCCTGGTCGGCAGCGTAATCGTTCTGTTCGGGAGTTTGTGGTATGTTTTCTATGCATCGAAGCGGCAGATCAAAGAGAGCCTCATAGGTGAGGCCATCGTGGGCGTGGAGGGACGGGCCGCGGCCGTGGCGGGCGTTTACCGCGTCGTCGTGCCGGTGGCGAATCCCAAGACGGAGCGCCACCTGCTGCGTCTGGCGGCTGCGTCGGTGCATCTTCGCGAACAGGCCGAGCTTGTAGCGGTGAACATTATCGAAGTACCGCCCCAAACCGCACTGTCCCAGGGCGTGCAGTTCGAGGAAGAGCGGATACAAAAGCAGCAAGAACTTCTGGAACATGCGAGAGATTGGGCACATGAGATGAAGATAGGCCTCCGAACCCGGGCGATAGTGGGACGTGATGTCGGAGAAGTCGTCCAAAAGGTGATTCGTGAGGAACGTGCCCAGCACGTTGTGATTGGCTGGAGCGGCAAGCGGAAGCGGCGCGACTATATTCTGGGCTCGAATATCGATCAAATCATCCGCGACGCGCCGTGTGAGCTCACCCTGATCAAGATCGGCTCGGAAGTTGTCCGAAATGTCCTGGCGCTAGTTGGGACAGGTCCGAACGCGCCACTGGCAGTGGAACGCGCTCGGCAGTTCGTGCAAAGCACTCCGGATTCCCATCTGACACTGTTGAATGTTCAGGCGCCTGCCGCCGATCGTTCCCCTGAGGAAGATGGAGAGCGCCTCATTCGATCCGTTGCCGCCGCGGTCGGTCTCGAATCCGACTCCTTCAGGACGAAAGTGGTGGTGTCTGCCGACCTGAAAAATGCTATACTGGAGGCCGTCGAAGGATTCGATACGATCTGCGTGGGCGGCACGCGGAGCACGAGCCTAGCGCAAGCGCTCTTCGGCTCCATTCCCGAGGAGATCGGCGAACAGGCCGACGCCACGGTCGCCATTGTGCGGGGCGCTTCGCAGAGGCCGCGTAGCATCGCCGACGCAGTGGTAGAACGCCTGACCCAAGGAACGTAATGAGCGGTACGCCTACCGATTCGTTCTCAGTCCTCGTACAGTTCCAGGAAATGGCGGCGCTGAGCGGTATCGCCGAGCAGCACCAGCTCCGCATCCGGCGCGAGCACCGTATCGGCCGAGACGTTTGTTTCGACGCCTTCCGTGGAGCGAACCGCAATTACCGTCAGACCCGTCCGCGCACCGATTTCCGTCTTCGCGAGCGTCTTGTTGCTGAGCGATCGCGGGAGGGGCATCGTAAAGAGGTTTACGCCCTCTCCTAGCACAACGAGTTCCTTATCCTTCAGGATGGACGTGACGGCCTCGATGCCCAGTGAGGCGTAGCTGAGTACGAAGTCGGCGCCGGCGCGATGGATGGCCTCGAGATTTCGCTCGTGCGTGATGCGGCTCACGATGCGAAGCTCCGGGTTGAGCTTTCGGCAGTAGGAGGCCAGATAGATATTCATGGCGTCGTCGTTGGTCGTGAGCATTACCGACGGCGCGTCCCGAATTCCGCCCTCCTCAAGCACGTGGAGATCGGCCGCATCACCGATTACCACCTTGTTGCAGACGTCCGCGCTGCGCTGGCCCCGCGGCGCCTCCTTCTCGACCAGATTGACGGGCACGTCTCGCCGCGCGAGCGAGTGCACGGCGGCCGTACCGACCTTTCCCCCGCCGATCACCAGTACCGGATTCGGATTTACGTCGTAGATGAACAGTAGGTCGTCTAGCGTGCTGAGCTGCTCCTCTCGTCCGATCACGACCAGCACGCTCGACTCCGAAAGCGGCGACGTCGGCCGGGCCGGAAGCAGGCGTCCCCGCTCCCAGATCCCGATGATACTGACGCCGGAAATCTGCCGCAGACGGGTGTCGCGCACGGTTTTGCCGGCGAGCTGAGTGTGATGGATCGTCATCTCTGCGATCAGCAGGTCTTCGTAGTGCCCGATCGCGTGCAGCTGAGCATGCAGCGCGTTTACCCGGTTGGCCAGCTGCTCTCCGAGCCACTTTTTCAGCGGGATGACGTGTGTTGCCCCACTCAATTCGAGCACGTCGATGGAATCCTCCACGGCGGCCGTGGCGACGATCGCGACGTCCGGCTCCACCTCGCGGGCGGTGAGAATGATGTTTGTGTTCACGATGTCGGTGCGATTGGCCAGCACCATACGGGCCTTGCTCAGGTTCAGCGATTCGTACGTCGTCTTGCTGTCGATCTCACCTGCGATCACCGAAAGCTTGTCCATATGCAGATCCGCAGCCGCACTCGCATCCTCCTCGACGATGTAATACGGAATGCCGTCGGTGTTCAGCCGCTCAATGAGTCCGGAAGCAATCGTGTCATAGAAGCAGATGATGACGTGCCCCGCCGTCTCTGGAGGGACGCTTCGCGGGGCGCGCGTGCGAATTTGGGATTCGAGCCAGGGAGCGTAGAAGAAACGGATGAAGGCGAAGGGCAGCACAATCAAGAGCAACACGACGCCCGAGATCATCACGAAGATGCTGAAGAGACGGCCGATGTCGCTCTGAAAGGTGATGTC
>CAYPDV010000110.1:0-6381 GCA_964409525.1 uncultured Gemmatimonadaceae bacterium | reverse complement strand
GATGGCAGCGGCATTCAGCATTCCGCCCCACTGCCGCAGCGCGAAGAGATCACCCCCATCGCCGGCAGTTCTCACGACGAGCGAGACGTGAAGCAGTCCGAGGTGAATGTAGAAGATCGGACTGTAGGAGACCGGGACGCCGAGGACCGCCGGGAAAATGATCGGCGCGTGGCCGAAGATCATGCTGAACACGAAGCCTACCCGTATTGCATGCAGGACGGCATCGTACATCGGTCCGGCTAGTACGTCGCCATTGATCACCATGAGGAGACCTCCAATGATCAGCCAGATATACGCTGTGAGCAGGCAAACCGCGATGAAGCGGGTAAGGGCGGTCTGCCGTACCGTATGGCGGGCTACGTCGTAGCGCAGGAGCCAGAGGGCAAGTACGACGAGAGCCATTCCGAGCAGCCGTATGCCTACGTCGGGCACGAGAAAGGAAAAAACAAGGCCGGCCCCCATGACGCCGATGATGCCGAAAAAGAGCCGTTGGACCGATGGACCATGGAGCAGCATCCGGCTGAGCTCGAGGCGCTCGCCGGCAATCGTGATCACCAGAAACCCGAGCCACCACACGACCACACGGTAGACCGGCACATCCATCAACCAGAATACATTGCCGACAAACCATGACACGGCACCGAGTGCCATGATGACGGCGAAATGCAATCGGGTGAATTTTCTGAGACATTGGCTCACTTGTGAAGCATTACGGCCCCATTAAAGACTGGTTTGTCTTATTTATGCGGTGCACGGCAGCACGGCTCAGAAGGTCCCTGCTACACGCAATCTTCAAACAAAATATCTGCGGCTCAGTGCGCCTCGCCGGGCGCGATGTTACGTTACAATAACAAGGGATGGGGCCCAGATCTACTATGATCCATTGCCGTCCTGCTGCTCTATTCACCGGAGCGAGAAACGGCGTACTGGGGGATGGTCTTTCCGCTGGGGATGTACACCGCCTGTACCATTCGGCTCGCTCAGGCGCTGGACCTCAATTTCCTCCTCGTGATTCCCCGCTACTTCGTCTTCTTTGCACTGCTGGCCTGGGTCACTGCGTTCACAGGGATGCCGGTTCGCTTCGTGCGCGTGTTTGCAGACCGGCGTCCCGCCTAGGTTCAGATAGTTCACCAATCCATGCTGCCCAAACGCTACATAGGCCCGATCGTCGTTTGGGGACTCGCCCTGCTGCCGTTCTTTTTCTGGCTCGTAGCCGACGCTCCTTCATCCCCCGGGGCACAGCGACGCTTCGATCCCTCGATGATGCGGGTCGGGCAGGTTGCCGGACTGCTCGGGATGGCGATGCTGTCGATTTCTTTTGTTCTCGCTTCGAGAGCTCGATTCATGGAGGACTATTTCGGCGGACTCGACAAGATGTACCAGGTGCATCATCGGATGGGATTGACCGCGTTCGTTCTCCTATTGATTCATCCCGTCAGCTATGGTCTCGGGTTCATTCCGCTGCAAATCGACAGAGCGATCCTATTCCTATTGCCCGTGCACGGGAGAGCCGCCGTGAACCTTGGAGTATTCGCTTTCTGGGGTCTGGTGCTTCTGATGATTCTGACGCTCTATACGAGGGTACCCTACGACAAATGGAAGCTGTCGCATAAACTGCTGGGGCTGGTGCTCGTCGTAAGCGCGATCCATATGCTCGCCGTCGAACAGACACGCGCGCGGCCGGTCGCGATGCTGCAGAATTCTGCCCTGCGAACCTACATGATCGGCCTGGCGGCCCTCGGCATGGCCGCGTTTCTGTACAAACTTATTGCGCTGCCCCTCCTCTCGCGGCGGCACCTTTACACGGTCGAGGCGGCGAGACGGATCAGCGACGACGTGCTCGAGGTCGAGCTGAGACCGCGCGGCCGGCCGGTCGTTTTTACGCCCGGTCAGTTCGTCTTCGTGACCTTTTACGGGCCGGGGCTTTCTCGGGAGGCCCACCCGCTGACGATTTGCAACGTTCCGGATGATGATGTCCTCGTTCTGACAGCAAAGGTGCTGGGAGATTTTACGGATACGCTGTACCAGGAGCTCCGTGCAGGTGCGGTCGCGAAGATCGAGGGTCCTTACGGCCGATTTGATTTCCGGAAAGGAACCCGAAAGCAAATCTGGCTCGCAGGCGGCGTCGGCATCGTTCCTTTTCTGAGCTGGGCACGTTCTATGGCCGACTCGCCGTCCGTCGAAACCGAGGCGATCCTTTACTATTGCGTGCACAGCAGGGGCGACGCCGTCCATTTCGAGGAGTTTCGCACACTAGCGAACCAGCTCGATGCGCTGGAGGTGGTTCTGGTTTGCTCGGAGGAACAAGGGCACATTCAAGCGGCTGACCTCGGAGACGTCCGGGACAGGGACATTTACATGTGCGGTCCCAGGCGCTTTACCGAAGATCTCCGAAGGCAATTGCTCGATCTGGACGTCCCTCGCGATCGGATTCACTTCGAAGATTTCGAGTTCCGTTCCCCTCGACCGCGGCCGTGGACGAGGCACGGCCACAGCAGGTAGGTCGCCACCGAAGAATATACGGGACTGCTGCGGCTCGCTCTGCCGAGAGTGTGTTTCGATTACTCGGCCGATCGGACCCGGTCGATCACGCGGCGCAGCCGCTCCCCTACTTCGTCGGCGATCTCGATCAGCCCGCGGTTTTCGATAGCAGCCATCGAGCTCAAAGGGTCGACCGCGGCCACCTCGACCTTGCCGTCAATCTCCTGAAGGATCACGTTGCACGGCAGCATAGTGCCCACCTTGTTTTCCGTCTGCAGCGCCTTATGCGCAAATCCTGGATTGCATGCACCGAGGATCTTGTACGGATGAAAGTCGACGTCCAACTTCTTTTTCAGCGTCCCCCTCACATCGATCTCCGTAAGCACTCCGAAGCCTTCCTTTTGCAGTTCTTCTCGAACTCGTGATTCGGCACGTTCGAATGGAAGGTCGACCGTGGCCGCGTAGTAGTAGGATGAAGTCGTTTCATTCATGGTTCGTCCTCACATTCTATTCAAGGAAATATTATCGCTGGAATACCGTCCTGAGTGCAAGGTAGAGCAGCATATGGCCGGCGGGAGATTCCCCACAGATATTACGAGGCGCAGTGAGCCGCTTTGAGTGTGGCCTGTTGGACAAGGCCGGAAGAGTAATTGTGTAGATCAAGGCGCGCGACAAGTGGCGAAGAGGCGTACTTTCGTACGCCGCAGTGAGCCGCGAGAAGTGCAACGCAGAACTGCGCAATTTATCGACGGCCTTTTAGTGGTACAGGAAGAAGGGAATGTCACATTCCTTGAGAAGCGAGTGTGTCGTCGATCCGAAAGCCAGGCGTGTTACGGCGGAGACCGAATGCGCTCCGGCGACCACCAGATCTGCACTCGACGTTTCGGCGTGCTTCAGCAGCCGGCGATCCGGCTGGTCCATCTCCAGGCTCGTTTCTATAATCTGCTCGAACCCGTGCGCCCTCAGAAATCCAGCCGCGAGGCCCAGCAGGAGTTCGGATTCACGTTGTGACGACTCGTCCACCCAGCCCCGGACATGGACCAATTCCAGCTCGAGGTCGACGCCGAACGGCTGAAGCTGCGCGAAAAGTTGCATGGTACGGGCCGCCGGCGTGCTGCCGTCATAGGCGATGAGCACCCGCTCGACGCTCCGATATTCATTCGGAACAACGAGCGTCGGCGCGACACCGTTCTTGACGATTTGTGAAAGCGTATCCGTCTCTTTCGCGGGCTTCGAGTAGTGGAAGTGCGGTGAACGGCCGATGACGAGTAGATCGTGGTATTTCATATCCTCCACGATGCGCGTTGCGGGCACACCGTCCCGGACGTGCTCGGAGTGTACGATTTGCTTCGCATCCAGGTCGGATTCAAATGCATCCACGAGCTTAGCTGCAGTCTCACGACTCTCCGACGTAACTTGCTCTCGGAGCTTCTCCGCGTAGTAGAGCCCACCGATCGCTCCTCCTGGACCGAGATCTTTTGCGATTTGCTTCGTGTCGACAACGGCGAGACCCGAAACCTGGGCGTCCTCGCGGACGGCCATTTCCTTGGCGTATCGGGTCGCGACTCTGGTATCTTGTTCGGTATCAAGAGCGACGAGAATTCTCTTAATCATGAAGCCATGTCATGGTTAGGGTGATGTTTCGAGTCCTAGCTTTATCTGAAAAATCGTACCGATCTGATGGGCCTTCTCCTTCATCTGATCGGCCCGCTCTCCGACGAAAGCCTGGTCGATAGTCGACTCGAACCGCTGCAGCCACCGCGAGAAATGTGCCGCCGCGAGTCCATTTAACTGCATGTGAGCGTCAAACGGCCGTCCCCGATACGCGCCCGACTGAAAAACGACCGAAGTCCAGAAGCCGTACATTCTCGGCAAATGGTTCTCCATGTCCAGATCGGCAAAATAGCCTCCGATTACGGGATCCTTCTCGATTCCGCTGTAGAATGCATTCACAACGTCCCGGACGTCGGCTTCCGTCTCGATATCCCTGGGGCTTTCGCACACGTTGGATTGTGCATTTCTCATTCGTACGTCTCGCTAGTTGCATGCCGGGTGGGCCGAACTTCCTGTGGCGCCAACACCTCGTGATGCTCAATTACGGGCAGACGCCTTCTCGGTTCGTCCACCTTCTGCAATCCACTGATTAGCATATACATCGCAGACATGATTGGCCCGAAACTCAACCACGCGGCGAGCACATACGTCCATCGTCCACCCATCGACGTGGGCCAGATCGGACTCAGCGGCACCAGCGATGCCAGCACGACGGAAACAGCCGCATACATCCACGCACGGCCCCGAACAGCACGGCGTCCCCACACCTGTCCCGCGGCTGCGAGGAGTCCCAGTGTCACGAAGCCGAGCAGCATTAAATGGAGGTAGAGAATGCGCATGCCGTGCACATCCGCCCACCAGACGCCGGGCAGCACGCTTCCGGCAAACTGGCCGAGCGACTTGAGTGCGAGCAGCGCGAGAGGAAGGCTCCAGATCCATCGCGATCCGGCGCCGGCGGCCGGCCACAAAAGCATAATGTTAGCCAGGAGACCGACGGACACCATGATCCCTCCGAGCGAGGCGATGATTTTCAAGCCGACAGGCACGAGATGCGAAGGCATTCCGAGGGCGAACGTAAACGGGAGTCCGAAGATAAGGAGGTAGAGAGTCCAGCGACCCTCTGGGCCGTCGCGGCCGGGATCGCTACTGCGAACGCCGCCGCCGAGTGCAAAGTGGGCGAGCCCGAGTACCGCCAGTACGAACCAACCTTCGGAGAAGTAATCGACGAACACGTGCGTCAAGACGGACGTCCAGATCATGCTCTCGAGGCCGAGCGGCTTTAAGAACGCCAGCCCAATCGCACCGGCAGTCGCGAGCACCAGGAAGATGAGCGCCACATCGATGAGGAGATGGGCGTGACTGCGGATTGCCCCGCGCGTGCTGCGGATATACCAGACCACGAACAGCCACCACGGGACCATGTTGAGCGTCGAACCGATGACGGCGATCGGCATGCGCGCACTGCCCACGGCGACCGGAGTGTACCCGAAGAGCAGGAATAGAGGATAAGAAACGAGTGCCGCGACGAAGCATCCGGCCAGAATCCACGACATCTGCGCCCAGCCGCGATCGCTCATTATCCGCCTTTTTGCTTCGGTGCGGACTTGACCTAGTCGCGACGTGCCTCTGATCTGAAGGGCGATCAGGGCGAACAGCACCGGCGTCACCCACCCGAAGAACATCAAATGCGAATGTGCATGGCGGATGTTGATCAGCTCGAGTCCGGCGGTCCATCCATACGTCAACCCCAGGCGGTACAGCGCGCCCGTACCGGCGGCCAGCACGAAAACGGCAAGCGCGCTTCGCCACACCCATCCCAAACAGTCTTTAGACTGCGTCGTCGATTGATGCATTGTCTAAATATTCGCGTTCGGAGTGCTCCAGGCTGCGTGCTCTAAACGAAAAACGGAGCGCAGTGGCCGTCAAAAGGTATCGGGTCAGTGTGAGGTGAACGCTAGACATTACAAATCCTCTGCCGGACGTTTGTATTTAAGAGTATTCCATCTTTAATATAACATTCGCAAATACTCTTCCTCGAAATTTTATGCCGCTCCACGAAAAGCTCGCTCGGTGGATGAGTGGCGGCGCAAGCTGCTCCACCTCGTCTCGGGCCTCCTCCTGTTCTAAACGCTGACGGGTCTCGCGATCTGGCTCCTCCCCTTCAGCATCTCAAACCAGGTGATGGTCCTCCTACATACCGCAGGTGGTCTCATCTTCCTGGTGCCGTACGCCGTGTACCAGGTGCGCCACTGGCTGGTGTATCGGTCCAGGGGGATGATGCACATAAAGCTGGTCTGTTACAGAAAGTAAGGTGCGGACTACCGACCATACGTAAGTACCGCCGGG
>CAYPDV010000109.1:0-6506 GCA_964409525.1 uncultured Gemmatimonadaceae bacterium | reverse complement strand
TGGCCGTGCTCGCCGACGTCCTGGTGAAGCACGCGGCCGCCCCGTCCGGCGCCACGCTCGAGAATGCCGCCCGGGACGCCCGCCACCGGGGGCTGGCCGACGGGCTCCTGGTCACCGGCCGCGCCACCGGGGCCCCCCCGGACCCCGACGAGGTGAGGCGGGTCCGCGCAGCCGCGCCGGACGCGCCGGTGTGGGCGGCGAGCGGTGTGGACGAGCGCACCGGACCGGCGCTCCTCGAGGTGGCGAACGGGGCGGTGGTGGGGAGCGCCTTCCACCGGGACGGCGTCGCCGGCAGGGGCATCGATCCCGAGCGGGTGCGGCGGGTCGTGGAGGCGCTCCGGAAGGAACGCTGAGCGCTCCCGACGCACCACGGGTCCGCGGGGGGGGTCGCCCCCCCTCCACGGCCCTCCCGGCCCGCGGGCGCGATCGCCGCCCTTCTACTCCTCGTCCCGCTCCCGCCGCCGCCGCCGCTCCTCCACCACCCTCCGGTGCACCTCGGCGTTCTCGAGCCACGGCTGGCGGAGGAAGTAGCTCTTCGCGGCCTCCCTCGCCTCGCCCGAGAGGAAGATCAGCGCGATCAGGTTGGGGATGATCACGATTCCGAGGAAGACGTCGCCCATGTCCCAGATGACCGTGAGCGGCAGCACCGCACCGATGAAGTGCATGAGCACGAAGACGATCTTGTACGGGAGCACGGCCTTCACGCCGAAGAGGTATCGGGCGCAGCGGTCGCCGTAGTAGCTCCACGCGATCGAGGTGGAGACGGCGAAGAGGAGCACGCTGATCAGCACGATGTATCCGCCCCAGTCGCCGAGCGGCTCCAGCCCCTTCCGGAAGCCCCACATCGTGAGGGGCGCCCCGCTCTCCACGGCCATCCCCCAGAGCGAGGTGTAGCGGGTCCCGTCCTCGGCGACGGCCACCCCCTCCTGCGGCCGGATGGTGCCGGTGAAGGGCCGGGTCCTCTCGGCGTCCACGTAGAGCTCCTCGACCGCCACCTCGTGCCACGCCAGCACCGGATCGCCGATCTCGCCCGCGACCTGGCTCCCGTCGCGCACCGGGATCTCCACCGGGAGGGTGCGCAGGTTGGTGTAGCTACCGGCCTCCGCCGTCGCCCGGAAGCCGAGGTCCCCCCCCGTGAGCGTGATCTGCGTGGGGGTCCGGTCGGCCCAGACGCCGGTGATGATGATCACGAGCGCCGTCATCGTGCAGATCACGATGGTGTCGATGAAGGGCTCGAGGAGCGCGACCACGCCCTCCGAGACCGGCTCGTCCGTCTTCGCCGCCGCGTGGGCGATCGGGGCGGAGCCCTGCCCCGCCTCGTTCGAGAAGAGCCCTCGCCGCACGCCCCACATCATGGTGGTGAGGAAGGCGCCCACGCCGGTACCCGCGATCCCGGCCGTCGGGTTGAACGCCTCGGTGAAGATGAGGATGAAGGTCGGGACGATGTCGCCCACGTTGAGCAGGATGATGATCAGGGCGCCGAACACGTACACGGCCGCCATGACCGGCGCCAGGATGCCGGTGACCTTCCCGATGCGGGTGATGCCGCCGAGGATCACCGCCGCCACGACGGCGGCCGTGAAGAGGCCGCTGATCCACGGAGCCAGCCCGAACGACGCGCTGAGATTGTCGGCCACGGTGTTCGCCTGGATGGCGTTGCCCGTGAAGAAGGCCGTGATCCCGAGGAGGACGGCGAAGAGGACCGCCACGGGCTTCCAGTGACGACCGAGCCCGCGCTCGATGTAGTACATCGGCCCGCCGGAGACCGTCCCCTCCCAGCGCGCCACGTCCGGATCCGGGACCTCGACGTCCCGGTATCTCTGGGCCAGCGTCACCTCGGTGAACTTGGTCGCCATGCCGAGCACCGCCGTCACCCACATCCAGAACAGCGCCCCCGGCCCGCCCCAGTGGATCGCGATCGCCACGCCGGCGATGTTGCCGATGCCGACCGTGGCCGAGAGGGCGGTGCTGAGCGCCTGGAAGTGCGAGACGTCGCCCGGCTCGTCGGGATCGTCGTACTTCCCGCTGGTGACGGCGAAGCCGTGGCCCAGCCGCCGGATCTGGATGAAACCCATCCGGATGGTCAGGAAGACGCCCACGCCGAGCAGGAAGAGCACCACGAAGGGGATGCTCTCGTCGCCGACCGGGATTCCCGTCTCCCAGACCAGCGTGTTCAGCGCGTCGACCAGCCTCTCGAACGTTTCCATGCACCCGTCCCGCAGCGGTTCGCGTCAAAAGGGGGCGGGAAGATGCCCTCCACGGGATGTGGGGGCAAGCCGCTCCGGGCCGGAAAAGGCCCGGGCGGGAAGGTCGGCGGGGTGTCCCGCGGGAGCGGGCCCCCCGGTCAGCCGGCGTTCTGGACCGGGTTGCGGAAGAGGTGCTTCTCCACCGACTCCAGGAGGATCTCCCGGGCGCGGGTGGCGATCTCCTCCACGGAGGGGGAATCGACGTAGATCTCGCGGACCCTGCGCTCGAGCGTCTCCACCGACGGCACCTGGGGCAGGTGCAGGTCGGCGAACCGGGCACGCGTCTCCTTCTTCGCTTCCTCCCAGCGCGTCTGGAGCTCGTCCAGACCCGGCCGGCCCGCCCACGCCTCGCGGATCTGGACCGCGAGCTCGTCGGGCTGGAAGTTGCCCGCCAGGTCGTGGGCCACCTTCTCGATGACCTTCCGGCCGAGGCGCCGCTCGCCACGTACGACCTCCTCCGGCGGAGCGCGCAGATCCCACACCACCCCGACCCAGGACAGTGCCTTCAGGACGTAGTAGCTGATGTCGATCTCCCACCACCGCCACCCCTGCCGGGTGGAGCTCTGGTAGTGGTGGTGGTTGTTGTGCCAGCCCTCACCGAGCGTGATGAGCGCGAGCCACCAGTTGTTGCGCGACTGGTCGCCGGTGATGAAGCGCTGATTGCCGTGCGTGTGCGCGAGCGAGTTGATCGCGAAGACGCCGTGATAGAGGATCACGGTGCTCAGGATGAAGCCCACGAAGAGGCCGGGCCAGCCCGCGATGAGGAAGCAGGCCACGGCGAGCGCCGCCGCCGGCAGGTACGCGTGGCGATCCAGCCAGACCAGCTCGGGGTAGCGCGTGAGGTCCTTCACCGTCTCGTAGTCCGCCTCGGTCCGCTTCGGCTTGAAGATCCACCCGACGTGCGAGTGGAAGAAGCCGCCGTGGACCGGCGAATGGGTGTCGTGCTCGGTGTCGGAGTGCAGGTGGTGGTGGCGGTGCATCGCCGACCACCAGATCACGCCCCGCTGCGCCGATGTCTGACCCAGGAACGCCAGAATGAACTGGAACACCCGGCTCGTCTTGTAGGAGCGGTGCGAGAAGTAGCGGTGGAAGCCCGCCGTGAGCGCCCACATCCTGACGAAGTAGAGCGACACGCAGAGCACGACCGCCGTCGCGGTGAACCCGGTCCAGAACACCCCGAGTGCGGCGAGGTGGACGAGGATGAAGGGGATCGCCGCGGGATAGACGATGTCGTCGTGGTGCTCGTGGTCGTGGTGGTCCTGGCTCACAGGCGATGGGGTGGTGGTGCGAAGGAATCCGGGCGGTGTCGCCGGGAAGGAGGTGCCGGGAACCGGCATGTCCGCGATGTACGACACTGCAAGCAACCCGATGTTCCCCCGCGGGTCAACGGTTTTCTCATACGGCTCGACGGTCGCTCACGCCGAACGGCTGCGAACGGCGAAACGATAGATGGCCAGGATGATCACGGCCCCGATCACCGAGGCGATGAAGCCGGCCGCCTCGCCCGCCTCGTACCATCCGATCCAGCGGCCGAGGGCGGTGGCCGTGAGCGCGCCTCCGATCCCCAGCAACATCGTGATGATGCAGCCTCCCGGGTCGCGACCGGGCATGATCAGCTTCGCCAGGGCTCCCACGATCAGCCCCACCACCATCGTCCAGAGCCAGCCCATCTATGCTCCTCCGTTCGTCGTCCGCTGCCGTCGGGGCCGCGCCCGTCCGGAGGGCGAACCCGGTCGCCGGCAGCTTCCGCAGGGACCGTGCCGGAAGGGGGTGCGGGGGCCCGGGGAAGGGCTACTTGTACCGGTAGGTGATGCGCCCGCGGCTGAGATCGTAGGGCGACATCTCCACCTTCACCCGGTCCCCCTCGAGGACCCTGATGTAGAACTTCCGCATCTTCCCGGAGAGGTACGCCAGGATCTCGTGGCCGTTCTCCAGCTCGACGCGGAAGTTCGCGTTCGGCAGGACCTCGCTGACGGTACCTTCCGCCTCGATTGATTCTTCCTTGCTCAGGGGACTCCTCCTTCGGGTGGCGATTCGGGTTCTGATCGAGCCTTGTAACATAAAAGGCCGGATCGGAGGCGGGTAGGGATCCTCCGCCGCTGCACCCTGGGTTGCCCTCGGGCGCGGGACCTTTTATCCTTTCATCCGGATACATGGATATACAATCGCCCCCCGCCCCCGATCACGCCGCCGGCGAGCCCCCGGTCTTCGAGCGGCTCGGAGCGCTCGCCGACGCCACGCGCAGCCGTCTGCTGGCCCTCCTGGAGGGAAACGAGTTCACCGTCTCGGAGCTGCGCCGCATCCTGGGACTCCCGCAATCCTCGGTGAGCCGCCACCTCCGGGTGCTGACGGAAGGAGGGTGGGTGACCTCCCGGGCCGATGGGACGAGCCGGCCCTATCGGATCGCGTCGCTCGATCCCGAGGCCCGCGCGCTCTGGCGCGTGGTGCGGGAGGCGACGGAGGCGAGCCCTCCGCACCGGGAGGACCGGGAGCGCGCCAGGGAGGTCCTGGCGGGGAGGCGCGACCGGTCCCGCGAGTTCTTCGCCTCCGCGGCGGGACGGTGGGACGCTCTGCGGGGCGAGCTCTTCGGGGCCCGGTCCGAGCTCCTGCCCCTTCTCGGGCTCCTGGAGCCGGACTGGGTGGTGGGGGACCTCGGCACGGGCACGGGTCAGGCCGCCGCCGCGGTGGCTCCGTTCGTACGGAGGGTGGTGGCGGTGGACCGGTCCCGGGAGATGCTCGAGGCGGCGGGCGAGCGCCTCCGGGAGGTGGACGGCGTGGAGCTGCGCGAGGGCGAGCTGGAGTCCCTCCCGGTGGACGACGGCGAGCTGGACGTGGCGCTCCTCCTCCTCGTGCTTCCCTACGTGATCGATCCGGGCGCGGTGCTGGCGGAGGCCCGCCGAGCGCTGTCCCCGGGGGGGCGGCTCCTCCTCGTGGACATGCGCCTCCACGCGCGGGAGGGGTACCGGGAGGAGATGGGCCACCTCTGGCCGGGCTTCGAGGAGGAGCCGGTGGTGGAGTGGTTGGAGGGGGCGGGCTTCGAGCGGTGCCGCTGGCGCCCGCTTCCGCCCCTCCCGGAGGCGGAGGGGCCCCTCCTCTTCGCCGCCTCCGGACGCGCGTGAAAGAGGAAGCTGGAGGGACGCGGGAGCTGCGGGAACGAAACGTGAAGCGAGACGAAAACGGAACCGACAACCGACGAGGGAGCGAGACGATGGCGACGGTCGTGGACGGAAGGACGGACGACGGGACGACGAAGGTGGTGGATCTCGAGCGGGGGATGCTGGAGCGACCTCCCTTCGCGGTCCGGGATCTTTCCCAGGCCGAGTGGGGCCGGAAGGAGATCGAGCTCGCCGAGAAGGAGATGCCGGGGCTGATGGCGCTGCGCGAGGAGTACGCGGGCGAGCGGCCCCTCGAGGGAGCCCGGATCATGGGCTCGTTGCACATGACCGTGCAGACGGCGGTGCTCATCGAGACGCTCGTCGAGCTCGGTGCGGACGTCCGATGGGTGAGCTGCAACATCTTCAGCACCCAGGACCACGCGGCGGCCGCCGCCGTGGTCGGCCCGGACGGCACGCCGGACGACCCGCGCGGCGTGGCGGTCTACGCCTGGAAGGGCGAGACGCTGGAGGAGTACTGGTGGGCCACCTCCCAGGCGCTGATGTGGCCCGACGGCGGCGGCCCCAACCTGCTCCTCGACGACGGGGGCGACGCGACCCTGCTGGTCCACAAGGGCCGGGAGTTCGAGGAGGCCGGAGCGGTTCCCGACTTCGACCCGGACGAGGATCCGGAGGAGTGGGGCGTCATCCTCGACCTCCTGCGCGCCGAGCAGGAGCGGGATCCCGAGCGGTGGAGCCGGATCTCCGCGGACGTCCGCGGCGTGAGCGAGGAGACCACCACCGGCGTCCACCGCCTCTACGAGATGGAGCGCAGCGGCACCCTGCTCTTCCCCGCCATCAACGTCAACGACTCGGTGACCAAGTCGAAGTTCGACAACATCTACGGCTGCCGGCACTCGGTGATCGACGGGCTCAACCGGGCCACCGACGTCATGCTGTCCGGAAAGGTGGCCGTCGTCTGCGGCTACGGTGAGGTCGGGAAGGGGTGCGCCCAGGCCCTCAAGGGACAGGGCGCCCGGGTCGTGGTCACCGAGATCGATCCGATCTGCGCCCTCCAGGCCGCGATGGAGGGCTTCGAGGTGGCTCGCCTGGACGACGTGGTCGAGACGGCCGACGTCTTCATCACCGCGACCGGCAACCGCGACGT
>CAYPDV010000108.1:0-6671 GCA_964409525.1 uncultured Gemmatimonadaceae bacterium | reverse complement strand
AAGAAGGCGGTGGCGCACCTGATCCCGTACATCGAGGAGGAGAAGGAGGAGGGCGACACCGAGGACGCGCCCCTCGTCGTGATGGCCACGGTGAAGGGCGACGTGCACGACATCGGCAAGAACATCGTGCGGGTGGTGCTCCAGTGTAACGGCTACCGGGTCACGGATCTCGGCGTCATGGTGCCGGCCGAGCGGATCCTGGACACGGCCCGCGCGGAGGGCGCGGCGATCGTCGGGCTGAGCGGCCTCATCACCCCGTCGCTCGACCAGATGGTGCACGTGGCGCGCGAGATGGAGCGCACCGGCATGGAGCTCCCGCTCCTGATCGGGGGCGCCACCACCTCCAGGGTGCACACCGCGGTGAAGATCGAGCCCGAGTACTCGGGCGCCGTGGTGCACGTCCTCGACGCGTCCAGGAGCGTGGGGGTGGTGGGCGCGCTCACCGACGGGAATCGGAAGGAGGCGTTCCTGGGGGATCTGCGGGAGGAGTACGCCGGCCTGCGCGAGCGCCACGAGGGGCGGCGGGAGGCGAGGGAGCTGCTCGCGATCGAGGAGGCGAGGGAGCGGGCCTTCGCCACCGACTGGGGCGCCTACCGGCCGCCCGAGCCCGCCACCCTCGGGGTCACCGACTGGACCGGCTACCCGATCGAGGAGCTGGTCGAGACCATCGACTGGACCCCCTTCTTCCAGGCGTGGGAGATGCGGGGCCGCTACCCCGACATCCTGGACGACGAGGAGATGGGCGAGCAGGCGCGCTCGCTGCACGCCGACGCCACCGGGATGCTGGAGCGGATCGTGGACGGGGGGCGGCTGGAAGCGCGCGGGGTCATGGGGCTCTTTCCGGCCGAGCGGGTGGGCGACGACGTGCGGATCCTGGAGCCGGAAGGTGGCCCCCTCCTCGGCTGGGCCCGCTTCCTCCGTCAGCAGTTCGACAAGCCGGGTCGTCCCGATCTCTGCCTGGCCGACTTCGTCGCCCCCGAGGGGGGCCCCGACGACTGGATGGGCGCCTTCGTGGTGACCGCCGGCATCGGCCTGGAGGAGATCGTGGCCGAGTTCGAGGCCGAGCACGACGACTACCGCGCCATCCTGGCGAAGGCGCTGGCCGACCGGCTGGCCGAGTCCTTCGCCGAGCGCCTGCACCAGCGGGTGCGGACGGAGCGCTGGGGCTACGCGCCCGACGAGGGGCTCTCGAACGAGGCGCTGATCCGGGAGCGCTACCGCGGGATCCGGCCCGCGCCCGGCTACCCCGCGTGTCCGGACCACACCGAGAAGGGCACCCTCTTCCGGCTGCTCGACGCCGAGCGGCGGATCGGCACCGAGCTCACCGAGAGCTTCGCCATGAGCCCGGGCGCGACCGTCGCCGGCTGGTACTTCTCGCACCCGGAGTCCTCGTACTTCGGAGTGGGCCGCCTCGGGAGGGACCAGGTGACCGACTACGCGCAGCGGAAGGGGTGGACGCTGGAGGAAGCCGAGCGGTGGCTGGCGCCGAGCCTGGGGTACCGGCCATGAGGGAGCTTCCCACCCTGCGCGAGATGGTCTCCGACGGCCGCGTCCACGTCCTGGACGGGGCGATGGGCACGCTGCTCTACGACCGCGGGATCTTCGTCAACGTCTGCTTCGACGAGCTGAACGTGAGCGAGCCCTCCCGCATCGAGCAGGTGCACCGCGAGTACGTGGAGGCCGGCGCGGAGATCCTGGAGACGAACACCTTCGGGGCGAACCCGGTGAAGCTCTCCGCCCACGGGCTGGAGGACCGCACGGAGGAGCTGAACCGGGCGGGGGCCGAGGTGGCGAGGCGGGCCGCCGGGGCGGATGCGGGCGGCGGACCGGCCGGCGGCGAGCGGGCCCGCATCCTGGGCGCGATCGGCCCGCTGGGCATCCGGCTCGAGCCCTTCGGCCCCACCTCGGTCGAGGAGGCGGAGGACCTCTTCCGGAGGCAGGTCGCCGGGCTCGTGGAGGGGGGCGTCGACGGCTTCATCCTCGAGACCTTCTCCGACCTGACGGAGGTGCGGGCGGCGCTCTCCGCCGTGCGGAGCCTGTCCGACCTGCCGATCGTGGCGCAGGTGTCGGTGACCGAGGAGGGCGCCACCTCGTACGGCCACTCCGCCGAGGAGGCCGCCCGCGCGCTGGAGGCGGCGGGCGCCGACGTGGTGGGGCTCAACTGCTCGGTCGGCCCCGCCGTGATGCTCGACGCCGTCGAGCGGATGGCAGCCGTGACCGACCTGCCCCTCTCCGCCCAGCCGAACGCCGGGCTGCCGCGCACCGTGCGGGACCGGAAGATCTACCTCGCGAGCCCGGAGTACATGGCCCGCTACGCCCGCCGGATGATCCAGGCCGGCGTGCGCTTCGTGGGCGGGTGCTGCGGCACGACGCCCCAGCACGTGGCGCGCATCCGGGACCAGGTGAAGAGCCTGCAGCCCCGGATCGACGTGGCGCCGCTCCCGGAGACGCGGGAGGGAGGAGCGGAGGTCGAGGCGCGCGGGGCGGCCGGCGAGGGCGGATTCGCGGCGAGGCCCGGCCCGCCCGTGCCCATGGCCGAGCGGTCGCGGCTGGGACGCCTGCTCTCGGGCGGGCGGTGGGCCACCGTGGTCGAGATCACGCCGCCCACCGGGTGGGACGTGCGGCCGATCGAGGCGATCGGGCGCCGGCTGGCCGAGGAGGTCGTGGACGCGGTCGCGGTGGCCGACGTGCCGCGGGGGGGCAGCCGCATGGGCGGCCACTCGGCCGCGCTCCACCTGCTTCGCGAATCGGGGGTGGAGCCGCTGCTCCACTACACCTGCCGGGACCGGAACATGATGGGCATGGTCCGGGACCTCCTGGGGGCGGCCGCCTCCGGAGTCCGGAACCTGCTCCTGGTCAGCGGCGATCCGCCCGTGACCGGCCCCTACCCCGACTCGACCGCCGTCTTCGACATCGACTCGATCGGGCTCACCAACCTCGTGCGACGGCTGAACCACGGCCTCGATCCCGGCGGGCACCCGATCGGGGCGCCCACGCCGTTCGTGGCCGGGGTGGCCGCGAACCAGGGGGCGGTGGACGTGGAGCGGGAGGTGGAGCGCTTCTGGTGGAAGGTCGACGCCGGCGCCGAGTTCGCCGTCACGCAGCCCGTCTTCGACCCCGAGGAGCTGGAGCGCTTCCTCGAGCGGGTCTCCGACTTCCGGATCCCGGTGCTGGCCGGGATCTGGCCGCTGGCCTCGCTCCGGCAGGCCGAGTACCTGGCCAACGAGGTGCCGGGTGTGCGGATCCCGTCGGACGTGCTGGAGCGGATCCGGCGGGCGCAGGAGCGGGGCGAGGAGGCCGCGCGCGCGGAGGGGGTGTCCGTCGCCCGCGAGATGCTGGACGCCGTCCGGCCCCTGGTGCAGGGCGTCCAGGTCGTCGCGCCCGGAAACGAGGTGGAGCGGGCGCTCGCGGTCCTGGAGTAGGGCGCCGCGTCCGGGCGTCCGACGCGGACGCCCGCGCAGGGTCACAGCAGCGCCCGCACCCGTTCCAGCCGCTCGGCCGCCCGGCGCGTGCCGAGGTTGCTCACGTAGACGTGCCGGGCGCCGGCCTCGCGGAGCGCCCGGACGGAGCGCGCGCAGACCTCCTCGGGAGCGGCGCCCCCGTCGAACTCGCGCGTCAGCTCGGCGGCGGGAACCGGGAAGAACTCTCCCAGCCGCTCCAGGGTGTCCGGGTTCGCGCTCCGGTAGTAGAAGACGCCGAAGACGCCCCCGATCCCGCTTCGCGCCTCCGCCTCCCGGACGAAGGCCTCCACCCGGCCCACCGAGTGGTGCGAGACGACCTGCGTCAGGAAGTAGTCGGCGTGCGCGTTCTCCGCCGTGAGGAAGCCCACCTGCTCGGCGGCGTCCCGGTGCGGGTTCGCCCACCCTCCGAGGGCGAGCGCGGGCACTCGCTCGCGGAGGATGGCCCGGAGCCGGTAGCCGTGGGGCACGCAGCGGGGTGGGCCCACGTCCGGATCGCCCCCCACCACCGTGAGGGCCTCGATGCCCCGGGCGTGCGCCCGCGCGGCGTAGAGGTGGCAGTACTCGAGCGAGTGCTTGCAGGTGAGGAAGGGCACGAGCCGGTCGAAGTCCACCTCGCCGGCGAGGTTCGCCTCGAGGTGCTGGAGGTTCTCCTCCTCCCTGGAGCCCACCGCGTCGTCGGTCCAGAAGACGAAGGCGTCCTTCGCCACGAGCCGTCGGACGGAGCGGTTCAGGTCGATCCAGGCGTCCATGCTCTCGGCCGGGTCCAGCGCCTGCCGGGGCGGACGGAGCTCCACGGAGAGGAGCGGCTCCGGCTGCGCCAGCCGTTCGAGGAGTGCGGCGCTCACTCCTCCGTCCCGCCGCCGACCAGCCCGGCCACCTCGTCGGCGTCCACCGGAAGCGAGCCGGTGAGGCTCTCGGGTCCGTCCTCCGTCACGAGCACGTCGTCCTCGAGTCGGACGCCGATGCACCGGTAACGGCCGGCCGGGTCGTCCTCCCAGTCCGGCCCGCCGTTTCCGGCGTCGCCCGCCTCCACCGGCGGGAAGTAGAGTCCCGGCTCGACCGTGAGGACCATCCCGGGCTCCAGGACGCGGCTCTTCCCCTCCCGCCCGTAGTCGGCCGGGTCGTGCACGTCCATCCCGAGCCAGTGCGAGGTCTGGTGCGGGAAGTAGAGCTTGTACGCCTCCTCCTCGACGAGGTCGTCGACGTCGCCGTCGAGCACGCCGAGCTCCACCAGCCCCTCGGTCAGCCGGCGGCGCACCCGCTCGTGGACCTCGCCCACCTCCGTCCCCGGCGCCGCCGTCTCGATCCCGATCCGGAGCGCGTCCCTCACGACGTCGTAGACCGCCCGCTGCTCCTCGGTGAAGCGTCCGGAGGCGGGGACCGTCCGCGTCACGTCGCCGGCGTAGAGATCGACGGCCGCGCCCGCGTCGATCAGGACCAGGTCGCCCTCCTCGATCCGGCGTCGGTTCTCCTCGTAGTGCAGCACGCAGGCGTTCGCTCCGGAGCCCACGATCGGGGGGAAGGCGGCGCCGTCGCCCCCCCGGCGGCGGAATCCCGAGAGGAGCGCCGCCTCCACCTCCCACTCGCCCGCTCCGGGACGGATCTCCGCCCAGGCGTCCCGGAAGCCGGCCACGGTGATCCCGGCGGCCCGGCGGATCCGCTCCACCTCCTCCGCGCCCTTCCGGAGGCGAAGCTCGTCGAGGACCTCGCCCGGATCGACCACCGTGCGCGGGTGCGTGCCCTTCCGGGAGCCCTTCGTGCGGGCATCTCCCAGAGAGCGGAGCAGGAGGGCCTGCACGCGCGCGTCGGAGCCCAGGCGGAAGTGCACGGTGCGCACGGGGGCGAGGAGGTCCGGGAGTCGCTCCTCCAGCTCGTCCAGCGGGTGGGCCGCGTCGGCGCCGGACGCCTCCGCGGCCGCCTCGGGCCCCAGGCGCGCGCCGGCCCACTGCTCCGCCTCCGGGTCGCGCTTCCGCACGAAGAGGACGAACGGCTCGTCGGCGCCCGGCCGGAGGACGGCCACGACGCCCGGCTCGCGGAGGCCGGTGAGGTAGTGGAGCTCGGAGTCCGGACGGTAGCGGACCTCGGTGTCGCGGGACACGCGGAGGACCGGGGCCGCCGCGAGGAGCATGGCGGCTCCCTCGCCCATCGCCTCGAGGGCGCGGACGCGGCGGCGACGGAAGACCTCCGGAGGGAGGGGGTCGAGGGGCGGGGATGCGGCTCGGCTCATGGGGCGCAATGGTGGGCGATCGGGGGGGACGGGACAAGGCGGGTCCGTCCCACGTTTCCGCTGAAACGTGAAATCGGGCGCCCGGATGCGCGGACGGGACGCGCCGGTCCCTTTCCGCCCCGGCCCACCCGTCGTTATGCTCGACACGCGACAGGGGTGCCGGGGCGACCCGGCTGAGATCACACCCTGAGCGGGCCGGACACCGGACGAGCATCCGGGCGGCCCGCCGGAACCTGATCCGGGTCATGCCGGCGCAGGGAGTCGACGATGATCTCCAGGCCGCGGTCGGCCGGCACCCCGCCGAGCTCTCCTCACGACCGCGTCCGGACCTCCCATGGGCTTCTCCGCCGATCAGATCGAGCGTCTCCGACCCCTCTGGGAGCGGATGCTCTCGCACCGCTTCCTCGCCGACACCCGCGACGGCCGCATCGAGCGCGACGTCTTCGCCACCTGGATGCGGCAGGACTACCTCTTCGTGGAGGCCGCCGTCCCCTTCGTGGCCGCCCTCCTGGCCCGCGCTCCCGTCCGCCACCGGGACACGCTGTCGAACGTGCTGCCCGCGCTCCAGAAGGAGCTCGGCGTGTTCGAGGAGCGGGCCGACGCGGTCGAGGTGGACCTCCGCGGCGCGCCCCCCTCCTTCACCTGCCACGCCTACGTCCAGTTCCTCCTCGCCACCGGCCACGGCGCCTCCTACGAGGAGGCCTTCGCGGTGCTGTATGGCGCCGAGAAGTGCTACCACGAGTCGTGGAAGGTGGTGGCCGCCGGCATCGACCCCGACTCGCCGTGGGAACCCTTCGTCCACAACTGGGCGGGCGAGGAGTTCGCCGGGTGGGTCGGGTGGCTGGAGGCGGAGGTCGACGCGCTGGCCCGGGCGGCGGGCGAGGAGCTCCGCGAGCGGATGGCCCGCGCCTTCGAGCTCACGGTGCTCTACGAGATCGCCTTCTGGGAGATGGCCGCGACCGGCGAGGGGTGGCCGGGGGTGG
>CAYPDV010000107.1:0-6839 GCA_964409525.1 uncultured Gemmatimonadaceae bacterium | reverse complement strand
CTTCCTCTGCCGGGACTCGATCCTGGCCGCCCCCATCGTCCTGGACCTCGCCGTCTTCCTCGACCTCGCCTCGCGCGCCGGGATGCGCGGCATCCAGGAGTGGCTCTCCTTCTACTTCAAGAGCCCGCAGACGCCCGAGGGGCTCTACCCCGAGCACGACCTCTTCATCCAGCACTGGAAGCTGAAGAACACGCTCCGCTGGCTCGGTGGCGAGGAGACGCTCACCCACCTCGGGATCGAGTACTACGAGTGAGGTCCGGGGGGCCGTGACCCGGGAGATGCGCGGGCCGGAGGGCCGGCCGTGACGGAGCGAGCCGCGGGCGGACGGGGTCTCTTCCTGGCGCTCGAGGGGGTGGAGGGAGCGGGCAAGTCCACCCAGGTCGTCCTGCTCTCGGAGTGGATGGAGCGGGAGGGGATCGCCCACGTGACCGCGCGCGAGCCGGGCGGGACCGCGGTGGGCGAGACCGTGCGGGAGGTGCTCCTCGGCGAGCGGGGCGCCGGCATGGCCGCCGAGGCCGAGCTCTTCCTGATGCTGGCCGCGCGGGCCGCGTTCGTGCGCGAGGTGGTGCGGCCGGCGCTCGGGCGGGGCGAGGTGGTGCTCGCCGACCGCTTCGATCTCTCGACCTTCGCCTACCAGGGCTACGGCCGCGGCCTGGGCGCCGACGAGCTCCGCGCCCCGAACCGGATCGCCACCGGCGGTCTGCGCCCGGATCTCTACCTCCTCCTCGACGTCCCCGTAGCCCGGGGTCTGGTCCGCCAGCGCAGGGGAGGCAAAGGGGGCGACCGGATCGAGTCGGAGGGCGCGGAGTTCCTCGAGCGGGTGGCCGCGGGGTACCGCGAGCTGGCCGCGGCCGACGAGCGGGTGGAGACGGTCGACGGCGACCGGCCCGCCGCCGAGGTCCACAGCCGCATCCGGGCCGCGCTGGCGGCCCGTTTTCCAGGAACGTTCCGTGCTCCGTAGGGTTCAACGAACGAGCCGGACATCCCCCTGAGGTCCGCCCCCGTCCGGCGGCGGCCCCTCGTCCGAACAGGATCCTGACAGAATGCGCCGCACCGCTCTCACTCCCGTCCTCGTCCTGGGCATCGCCGTCCTTTCCGGCGGATGGTTCCTGCAGCGGGGCGTCGGACAGGAGGAGAACGTCTACACCCAGGTCCGGCTCCTCCAGGAGGTGGTCGACCACCTCCACGACCGCTACGTGGACGAGATCCCGCGGGACTCGCTCTACCACTCCGCCATCGAGGGGCTCCTCGGCGAGATCGGCGACCCGAACACCGCCTTCCTGCAGGCCGCGGAGTGGGAGAACCTCCGCATCCGCACGCAGGGCGAGTACGGGGGCGTCGGGCTCGAGATCACCGAGCGGGGCGGCTGGGTCACGGTGGTGACGCCGCTCCCGGGCGGGCCCGGGATGCGGGCGGGGCTCCGCGCGGGCGACCAGATCATCGAGATCGAGGGCACGTCCACCGAGGACTGGAGCGTGGACCAGGCGGTGGAGGTGCTCCGCGGTGAGCCGGGCACCACGGTCTCCATCCGCGTGCGCCGCCCCGGCGTCGACGCGCTGATCCCCTTCACGCTCGAGCGGGCCGTGGTGCGGCTCCGCTCGGTGCCCTTCACCGAGATCATCGCGCCCCGGATCGGATATCTCCCGCTGCAGATCGTGCAGGAGAGCTCGACCGAGGAGGTGCGGGCGGCCGTCGACTCGCTGCGGGACCGGGGCATGCGGGGGCTGATCATCGACCTGCGCGGCAATCCGGGAGGTCTGCTCGACCAGGGGGTGGCGGTCACCGACCTCTTCCTGGAGCGGAGGAGCCCCGTCGTGGAGACCCGCGGGCGGGCGAGGGGCCAGAACGAGACGTACCGCGCCTCCAGGGACCAGGAGTATCCGGACCTGGCGGTCGTGGTGCTGATCAACGAGTTCAGCGCGAGCGCCTCGGAGATCATCGCCGGAGCGCTCCAGGACCACGACCGGGCGCTGGTGATCGGCACCACCTCCTTCGGGAAGGGCTCGGTGCAGACGCTCTACCGCCTGAGCGGCGGGAACGTCCTGAAGCTGACGACCGCGCGCTGGTACACGCCCTCCGGCCGCTCCATCGAGAAGGAGCGGGACGACCAGGTCGCGGTGCTCGAGGGGGGCGTGCCCACGCTCGCCGGGCAGCTCGCCGGGCGCCCCGACACCGCCGAACGGCCGACCGTCGAGTCGTTCGGCGGCCGCACGCTCTACGGGGGTGGGGGCATCACCCCGGACCGGATCGTCCTGCCCGACACCCTCACCACCGACGAGCAGCTCGCCTTCCGTCGGCTGAGCGAGGCCGGGGGGGCCTTCGCCTCCGCGCTCTTCGACTACGCCGTGCGCTACGTCCAGCGTGACGAGGACATCGAGCCCGGCTTCCGGCTCCCGGACGAGGCGCTCCGGGAGTTCCGCGCCACGCTCCCGGAGCACGACGTCGAGGTGGAGCCCGAGGTGCTCGATCGTGCCGAGCGCTTCGTCCGCTACCAGCTGGAGCGGCAGATCGCCCTCCAGGCGTGGGGCGAGCGGGGCGAGTTCCTCCAGGTCATGGACGACGACCCTCCCCTGCGGCAGGCGATCGAGGTGCTCCGGGAGGCGCGCGAGCCGGGCGAGCTCTTCCGGGCGGCCGGACCGGTCCCCGCGGGGCGGTAGCGCCTCCGGGGGCCCGAACGACCATTCCCGACCCCCGCCCCTGCATGCATCCTCCGCCAGCCACCCGTCTCCGGCCAGGCGCGAGCCGGTGAGCGGCATCGTCTCCTACCGGGGGGGGATTCCCGAATCGACGCACCGGGTACACGTGGCGGTCGCGGAGCGCGACGGGCGGCTCCGGGCCTCGTGCGGCGATCCGGGGCGGGTCACCTTCCTCCGCTCGTCCGCGAAGCCCTTCCAGGCTCTCCCGCTGGTGGAGGACGGGGTCGTCGACGCGCTCGGGATGAGCTCCGCCGAGCTCGCCGTCTGCTGCGCGTCGCACAACGCGGAGCCCCCCCACCTCGAGGCGGTCCAGGGCCTCCTCGCGCGCGCCGGCTTCGATGCGGACGACCTCGAGTGCGGAGCCCAGGCGCCCCTGCTCGAGCGGGAGCGCCGGCGTCTGCACGGGGAGGGAAGGGAGCCGGGGCGTCTGCACAACAACTGCTCCGGCAAGCACGCCGGTATGCTCGCGCTCGCCCGCCACCACGGCTGGGAGCCGGAGGGCTACGTCCGCGAGCGCCACTCCGTGCAGACGCGGATGCTGGAGGAGGTCTCGCGCTGGACGGGAGTGCCGGAGGAGGAGGTGGGCCGCGGGGTGGACGGGTGCGGGGTGATCTCCTTCGCGGTGCCCCTGGCGAGCGGAGCGGCCGCGTTCGCCCGCTTCGCCCGGGCCGCCGCGGAGGGCGGGAACGGGGCGCGGCGGGTCGCGGGCGCGATGGCGGCCCACCCGTTCCTGGTGGCGGGCACCGACCGACTCGACACCGTGCTGATGGAGGCGACCGGCGGGAGGATCGTGGCCAAGGTCGGCGCCGAGGGGGTGTTCGGGGCCGCCGTACCGGAGCGGGCGCTCGGGATCGTGCTGAAGGTCGAGGACGGTCACCGGCAGGCCGCGGAGACGGCGCTGGTGCGGGTGCTGGACCTGCTGGAGCTCCTCGAGGCCGCCGAGGCCGAGGCGCTCGAGCGCTTCCGGGCGCCCCCCATCACGAACACCCTCGGCGAGCGCACGGGCGAGATGCGGGCGCACTTCCTCCTGGAGGGGGCGTGAGGGAGGGGCGCGGCGGTGGCGGCGAGGTGCGCGAGATCCTGGTGCGGGTCTCGGCCGCGCTCGCCTCCCGCGACCGGGGCCGCCTCGAGCGCGCGCTCGCCCGGGCGGCGGAGGGTGCGCCCGCGGACGCCGTCGAGGAGGCGCTGCTCCAGAGCTACCTCTTCCTCGGCTACCCGGTGGCCCTGGAGGGATTCGCGCTCTGGCGCGCCGTATCGGGCGGGAAGGCCGCCCCGGCGTCCGAGGGCTCGCGGAGGGGCTCCTGGGAGGGCTGGCGGAAGCGGGGCGCCCGGGTGTGCGAGACGGTGTACGGGAGCCAGTACGGGCGCCTCCGCGACAACGTGCGGCGGCTCCATCCCGACCTGGAGGAATGGATGGTGATCGAGGGGTACGGGAAGGTGCTGGGCCGGCCGGGGCTCGGGCTGGTGGAGCGGGAGCTCTGCATCGTGGCGCTCCTGGCGGTCCTGGACGCGCCCCGCCAGCTCCACTCGCACCTCCGGGGCGCGGTGAACGCGGGCGCGGAGCCGGCCGAGATCGACGCCGCCCTGGAGGCCGCCCTGGAGTACGTCTCCGATCCGGACGGGCGCGAGCGGTCGCGGGCGGTGTGGGAGCGGGTCCGCCGCCGGGCGGCCGAGCGCGGCGGGGCGGACGGCCGTGGCGGGTCGGCCGAGCGCGCTGAAGCGGCCGAGCGCGCTGACACCGTCGAGCGCGCTGAAACCGTCGAGCGCGTCGAGACGGAAGCCCGTCGGGAGGGCTGAGCCATGTTCGTCGATCACGCCGTCGTCGAGGTGGAGGGGGGTGTCGGCGGCTCCGGCGCGGAGGCGTTCCGCCGGGAGTCGGGCGTGCCCCGGGGCGGCCCCTCCGGCGGGGACGGCGGAAAGGGGGGTGACGTCGTCCTCGAGGCCGATCCGCAGCTCTCCACCCTGGCCGACTACCGATACAAGGCCCGCTATGCGGCGGAGCGCGGGCAGCACGGCGAGGGGAGCAACCGCACCGGCCGGTCGGGCGAGGACCTCGTGCTCCGCGTGCCTCCCGGAACGGTGGCCCGGGACGTCGCCAGCGGAGAGGTCCTCGCGGAGCTGGTCGAGCCGGGCCAGCGGATCGTCGTGGCGCGGGGCGGCCGCGGCGGCCGCGGAAACGCTCGCTTCGCCACCGCCACCCAGCAGGCTCCTCGCCGCTGGGAGCCGGGCGAGGAGGGAGAGCAGCGGCGGATCGAGCTCGAGCTGAAGCTCATCGGCGACGTGGGCCTGGTGGGGAAGCCGAACGCCGGCAAGTCCACCTTCCTGGCCAGCGTGAGCGAGGCTCGCCCCAAGATCGCGGACTATCCGTTCACCACCCTCACCCCGAACCTCGGGGTCGTGCAGCTCCCCGACTTCCGCAGCATGGTCGTGGCCGACATCCCCGGGATCATCGAGGGAGCCCACGAGGGAAAGGGCCTCGGGCTCCGCTTCCTGCGCCACGTCGAGCGGACCCGGACGCTCGCCTACATGGTGCCCGTCGACTCGCCCGATCCGGTGGAGGAGTACGAGGCGCTCCGGACGGAGGTGGCCGGCTACTCCGAGGCGCTCGCGGAGCGTCCCCACTGCCTGCTCCTGACGAAGGTCGACCTGCTCGGACCCGAAGAGGAGCCCCCGGACGTTCCCGCGCCCGAGGCGTGGGGCGTGTACGGGGTCTCCTCGGTGAGCCGGGCGGGCCTCGACCGGGTGCTGGAGGAGCTCTGGGCGCACAGCCGCGAGGAGCAGGAGGCGGCGGAAGAGCGCGAGGAGGGCGAGGAGGAGTGGTGGGGAGGGACCTGACCGGTCCGGGGGCCGGGGCGTCGGACTCCGCGGCCGGGTCGCCCGACCCCGGAGCCGGCGCGGCGGGCCCTGGGGCCGGCGCGGCCGACCCGGGAACCGGCGCCCTCCCCCGGGGCGGAGCCGGCGCGGATGCCGAGGCGGCCGCGCGCCTCCGGCTGGGACGCCTGCCCGGCGTGGGCGATCACGCGATCCGCCGGCTCCTCGAGCGCTTCGGCTCGGCCGTCGAGGCGCTCCGCGCGCCGGCGGCGGCGATCGCCCGAGTCGCGGGCGGGGCGGCCGCGGAGTCCCGGACCGACCGCGACCACCTCCGTGCGGCGGAGGAGGCGGTGCGCCGCTCCCGGGAGCTCGGGATCCGGATCCTCCTCATGGGCGCCGAAGGGTACCCCTCCGGACTCCTGCACCTGCACGATCCGCCGCCCCTCCTCTTCTGCCGCGGCGATCCCGCGCTCCTCGAAGGCCTCGCGGTGGCGGTCGTGGGCTCCCGGCGCTCGAGCGAGTCCGGCCGACGGGTCGCGGAGCGCATCGGGCGGGCGCTCTCGGCCGCCGGCGTCCGGGTGGTGAGCGGACTCGCCCTCGGCATCGACGCCGCGGCGCACCGGGGGGCGCTCGAAGGCCCCGGCGGGACGGTGGCGGTGCTGGGGTGCGGGTGCGAGCGGGCGTACCCGCCCGGCAACCGCTCGCTCTACGTGCGGATCGCGCGGGAGGGACTCGTGCTCTCCGAGTTTCCGCCCGGCACCCCCGCCCTTCCACACCACTTTCCCCGCCGGAACCGGATCATGGCGGCCCTGGCGAGGGCGACGGTGGTGGTGGAGGCCGGGCGCCGGAGCGGGGCACTGATCACGGCCGGCCACGCCGCGGACCTGGGGAGGGACGTCTGGGCCGTGCCCGGCCCGGTCGAGGGCCCGGGAAGCCGCGGGAGCAACGCGCTGCTCCGGGACGGGGTCGGCGCCGTCGTCGATCCCGACCGGGTGGTCGAGGAGCTGGGTCTGGACACGCTCCTTCCGCGGCCGGCCGGCTCGGGGCGGTCGCATCCCGGAGGCCCTCCCGACGGCCCGAGCGGGGCGGGGGCCCCGCCCCCCGGCGACGACGGACGGGTGTGGCGCCTCCTCTCCGAGGAGCCGGCGTCCGTGGACCGGCTGGTGGACGGGAGCGGGCTTCCCTCGGGCCGGGTCCTCGCCGCGCTCGCACGGCTGGAGCTCGAGGGACGGGCGTCGCGCTGGCCGGGCATGCGGTTCCGTAGGGAAGGCCGTTGAAGAAGTACAGCGGGTCGCGAGGACCTGCGGCGCGCCTCGCGGCGCGTCCTCGGTC
>CAYPDV010000106.1:0-7176 GCA_964409525.1 uncultured Gemmatimonadaceae bacterium | reverse complement strand
GGACCTTCCCGGTCATGGTCGGAGTCCCTCTCCCGCCGGTCCGGAGGGATTCCGCATGGATCGGACGATCGACCGGCTCTGCCGTGAGCTGGACCGGCGGGGTGTCGAGCGGGCGGTGTGGGCCGGCTACTCGATGGGCGGGCGGCTGGCGCTGGGCGCGGCCGTCCTCCGTCCGGAGCGGGTGCGGGCGCTGGTGCTGGAGGGGGCTTCGCCGGGGCTCGGCACCGAGCGGGAGCGTCGCGAGCGCCGCCGGGCCGACGAGCGTCTGGCCCGCCGGATCGAGGCCGAGGGGATCGAGGCCTTCGTCGACCGCTGGATGGAGCTTCCCCTCTTCGAGAGCCAGCGGCGGCTCCCGGCGGAGATCCGGGAGCGGGAGCGCCGGCGGAGGCTCGCGAATCGGCCCGCTTCGCTGGCCGCGTGTCTGCGCGGCCTGGGCACGGGCACGCAGCCGGGGTTCCGGGACGATCTCGGGGGTGTGGACGTGCCGGTCCTCCTCCTCACGGGAGCGCTCGACCGTAAGTTCACCCGCCTCGCCGGCGAGATGGCGGAGGCACTTCCCGAGGGGAGGGCGGTCGCGGTTCCCGGTGCGGGTCACGCGGTGCACCTCGAGCGGCCGGAGCGGTGGGTGCGCGAGGTGGCGTCGTTCCTCGAGGACCTCGCGTCCTCCGAGCGGTGAGGGCGGATCGGGGCAGGGGAGACCGGCGGCGCGGATCCGGTCCGCGGCTGGCTCCCGGGAACCGGCCGGGGTATGGATCATGCGACGGGACCCGGCGGCACGGCGCGATCGCGCCCCTCCGAGTGTCTCCCTGCCCCTCCATCCCATGTTCCTGATCCCCACCTACCTGGGCCCGAGCGAGATCCACGGCACCGGGGTCTTCACCCCCCACTTCATTCCCGAGGGCACCGTCGTCTGGGACTTCACGCCAGGAGTCGACTGGGAGATCACCCCCGACGACCTCGAGGCCTTTCCCGAGCCGTACAGGAGCCGCATGAACGAGTGGTGCTACCTCGACGACCGGGGGCTCTACGTCCTCTGCGGCGACACGGCGAAGTTCATGAACCACTCCTTCGAGCCGAACTGCGACGACTCCGGGGAGTTCACGGTCGCCGCGAGGGACATCTCTCCCGGAGAGGAGCTGACGTGCGACTACCGGACGTTCGACCGGACGTCCGCGGGGTCGGACCTGGAGGAGTTCCGGAAGGCGTCCGTGGGTCGGTGAGGATGGCGGCGGGGGGAGGGATCGTCCGCTCGGCGCCGGACTTCCTCGACCGCCTCGAGCTGATCCCTCCCGGGGCGGGGTCCGCCACGATGCGGGCGGCCCTCCTCGTCACGCCGGTCGGCGGCGAGGTGCGGGCGGAGGCCTCGCCCGACAACCGCTACGTGGCCGACGGCGCGGTGATCGACGCGACCCGCGCCTTCGCGCAGCAGCAGGAGCTCGCCCGCCGGATCCGCGCCTGCGGGGTGCCGGTCCTCCTCCTTCCCGGGCTCCCGGGCCAGCCGGACGGCGTCTTTCCGAACAACGCCTTCGCCACGGTGCCCGGACGCCTCGTGCTCGGCTCGATGCGCCACCCTTCCCGCCGCGACGAGCCCCGCCGTCCCGATCTCCGCCGACTCTTCGAGGAGCTGTTCGGGTACCGAGTCGTGGACCTCGGCGAGGAGGGAGTGGTGGCGGAGATGACCGGCCCGTTGGTGATCGACCGCGCCCGAGGCGTCGGCTTCTGCGGCATGAGCGAGCGGGTCGACGCCGCCGGCGTGGAGGCGATGCACCGCGCGCTCGGGCTCCGGCTCACCTTCCGCTTCGACCTCGCGCCGGGAGAGTACCACACGAACCTCGCGCTCGCGGTGCCGGCCGGCCGTGCGTGCGTGCTCCACCCGGGCTCCTTCGCGGATCCGGAGGCGGCGGAGGCGGTAGCGGGAGCCTTCCCCGGTGCGGCCGTGGTGCTCGACGACGCCGAGAAGGAAGCCTTCGCGGGGAACTGCATCGCCGTCACCCCGGAGGATCTCTTCCTGAGCCGCACCGCCGCCGCCGCGCTGCGGCCCGCGACCCGGATCGCCCTCGAGGGGCTCGGCTTCCGGCTCCACGACGTGGCGGTGGACGAGCTGGAGATGGCCGGGGGCAGCCTCCGGTGCCTGGTGGCGGAGATCTTCTGATGCGATCGGCGGGAACGGGAGGCGAGGGGGTGCGCGAGGTGGTGCTGGTCGGCGGAGGGCACGCACACGTCGAGGTGCTCCGCCGCTTCGGAATGGATCCGCCGCCGGACGCGCGGCTCACCCTCGTGAGCCGGGAGACGGAGACCGTCTACTCCGGCATGCTCCCCGGAACGCTCGCCGGCCACTACGACGCCGCCGGAGGGCGGATCGATCTCAGGCCGCTGGCCCGGTTCGCCCGTGCGCGCCTCTTCCATGCCGAGGCGGTCGGACTCGACCCGGAGCGTCGCGTCCTCGAGCTCCGCGGCCGCCCCGCGATTCCCTACGACCTCCTGTCCCTCGACGTGGGGGCTGCACCGGACGTGGGGCGTGTTCCCGGCGCGGCGGAGGCCGCGGTCCCGGTGAAGCCGATCGACCGGTTCCTCGGGAGGTGGGACGAGGTCGAGGACGCGCTCGCCGGCGGAACCGCTTCCCGGATCGCCGTGGTCGGTGCCGGGGCGGGCGGCGTCGAAGTCGTCCTCGCCGTCGAGCACAGGCTCCGGAGCCGGGGCGTGCCGGCCACCCTCCTCCTAGTCACCGCCTCTCCGACGATCCTTCCGGAGCAGCCCGCGGGGGTCCGCCGCCGCATCGGCAGGATCCTCCGCGAGCGCGGGATTGAGGTGCGGACCGCCGCCCGGGTCCGCGAGGTCGACGAGGGCACGCTCCACCTGGAGGGTGGCGGGTCGGTGGAGGCGGACGAGGTCCTCTGGGTGACGGCGGCCGCCGCCCCCGACTGGCCCCGGGCCGCGGGGCTGGAGACCGACCGAGAGGGCTTCGTGCTGGTCGACGACGCTCTCCGCTCCGTGAGCCACCCCGACGTCTTCGCGGCGGGCGACGTCGCGACCATGCGCCGCCACCCCCGTCCGAAGGCGGGCGTGATCGCCGTCCGCCAGGGCCCTCCTCTCGCGAAGACCCTCCGGCGGGTCCTGGAGGGGCGGGAGCCGGTCGGCTTTCGTCCGCAGCGCACCTTCCTCACGATCCTCTCCACCGGCGACCGGCACGCCGTCGCCTCCCGGGGCCCGCTCGCGGTCGAGGGCGACTGGGTGTGGCGGGTGAAGGACTGGATCGACCGGCGCTGGATCCGGAAGTACACCGACCTCCCGGAGATGGAGATGGAGGGCGAGGACCACGGATCCGCCCCCGCCGTCGTGCCCGCCATGCGGTGCGCGGGGTGCGGCGGCAAGGTGGACGCCGCCCTCCTGTCGCGCGTGCTGGCCGAGCTCCCGCGCCGGAGCCGCCCCGACGTGCTCTCCGGACTCGGCGCCCCGGACGACGGGGCGGTGGTGCGGGTCCCGCCCGGACGGGTGCAGGTCCAGTCCGTCGACTTCTTCCGCGACCCGATCGGCGACCCCTACCTGCTGGGTCGGATCGCGGCGGTCCACGCGCTGAGCGACCTGCACGCGATGGGCGCCGAGCCGGTCTCGGCGCTCGCGCTCCTCACGATCCCGCACGGGTCGCCCGCCGCGGTCGAAGCGGATCTCCGGCAGGTGCTCGCCGGCGCCGCCCGGTCGCTCGGCGACGACGGCGCGCTCCTGGTGGGCGGTCACACGGCCGAGGGCGATTCGCTCGCCGCGGGCTTCGCCGTCACCGGAACCGTCGACGAGGAGGCCATCACCGGGAAGTACGGGCTCCGGCCGGACGACACGCTCGTCCTCACCGAGCCGCTGGGCACGGGGGTGGTGCTCGCGGCCGAGATGCGGGGACGGGCGAGGGCGTCCTGGGTGGAGGAGGCGCTGCAGACGATGCTCCGCTCGAACGCGAGGGGAGCGCGCGTGCTCCGTGAGCACGGGGCCCGCGCCGTGACCGACGTGACGGGATTCGGGCTCGGGGGGCATCTCCTGGAGATGCTGCGGGCGTCCGACGTCGGCGCCCGCGTGGAGCTGGACCGGGTTCCGGTCCTCGCCGGCGCGGAGCGGGCCGCGGCGGAGGGAGTGCGCTCCAGCCTCCATCGCGGCAACGCCTCGTCCACCCCGGAGCTCGAGTGGGAGGAGGAGGCCGCCTCCGATCCGCTCGCGTTCGCACTCCACGACCCGCAGACGTCCGGCGGGCTCCTGGCGGGGATCCCGCCCGGGAGGGCGGCGGCGTGCGTCGCGGAGCTGCGGGCGCGGGGCCACCCCCGCGCCGCGGTCGTCGGCTCGGTGACGGAGGCAGCCGGGGGCCGGATCGTGCTCCGGGTCGGGCGGGGAGCGGGGGCGCGGGCGAGCGCGGCCACCGCATGAGTGCCGCTTCCGGGATGAGCGCGGCTCCGACATGAGTCCCGCCCTCGTGGGGGTCGTCTCGGACACGCACGGGCTCCTCCGTCCGGAGGTGCTCGACGCGCTCGAGGGCTCGGATCTGATCGTGCACGCCGGCGACGTCGGCGACCCCGCCATCCTCGGGCGGCTGGAGGAGGTGGCCCCGGTCCGCGCCGTGCGTGGCAACACGGACCGCGGCCCGGGCGTGGGTGACCTCCCCGTGACCGAGGTGGTGGAGGTCGGGGGGCGCTCCCTCTACCTGATCCACATCCTGGACGACCTCGACCTCGATCCGGCCGCCGCCGGATTCGACGCGGTCGTCTTCGGCCACACCCACCACCCCGAGGCGCGCCGGGAGGACGGGGTGCTCTACCTGAACCCCGGAAGCGCCGGTCCGCGCCGATTCCGGCTGCCGGTCACGGTGGCCCGGCTGCGGATCGGCCCGGAAGCCCTGGAGGCGGAGATCGTGGAGCTCTAGAGCAGTCGCGGAGCTCTAGAGGGCCGGATCCGGGCCGGGCTGAGAGGTGGCCCGCACCAGCCGCACCCGGTGCCGCCCGAAGAGGCGGCGGAGATCCGTCAGGGCCTCGCCGTACGGGTCCGCGCTGAGCGAGCGGGACCGGAGGCGGGGGGCGGGGGCGCCGTTGTCGAGCCCCACCCGGACCTCGACGGGGGCGGGTCCGGGGTGCCGCGCGAGGATCTCCCGGGCCTCCGTGAAGGCCTCTCCGGTGAGCTCCGAGCCGGTCTCCATCTCGATCTGCACCGCCAGGCGGCCCGACCCGGGCACGCCGTCGAGCGGCTCCACGCCGTCGAGGAATACCGGCGGGTCCTCCTCGTCCCGCTCCCGGTCGCTCACCTTGCCCCGGATCAGCACGAGCGCGTCCGGAACGAGGATCTCCCGGCACTCCTGCCACGCGTTGAAGGCGAGCACGGTCGCGGTTCCCTGGAAGTCCTCGACCGTCACCTTGCCCCACTCCGAGCTGTCCCTGCGGGAGATCTGCCGGCTGACGGCGGTCACGACGCAGGCGAGCTCGACCGTCTGGCCCGCGTGATCCCGCAGCGTGGAGGTGGTGACCGGCTCGAAGGCGCGCACGACGTCCCGGTACCGGTCGAGGGGGTGACCCGAGATGAAGAAGCCGAGCGCCTCCTTCTCCCGCTTCAGCCGCTCGGCCTCCGGCCACTCGGGGACGGCGGGCAGCGGCGGGTTCTTCCGCTCGAGAGCGGACTCGCCCGAGCCGAAGAGGGAGGCCTGGCCCGCCGCCTCCTCGGCCCTGCGCGCCTGGACCTCCGAGTAGGCGGTGTCGAGGCCCGCGAGGAGCTGCGAGCGGTGCCCGAAGGCGTCGAGCGCTCCGGCCGCGATCAGCGCCTCGGCGGCGCGCTTGTTCAGCGCCCTCAGGTCGACCCGCTCGAGGAACTCGAAGAGGCTCTCGAAGGAGCCGCCTTCCTCCCGGGCCGCCAGGATCGAGCGCACCGCCCCCTCGCCGACGCCGCGCACCGCGCCCAGCCCGAAGCGGATCTGGGATGCGCCGATGGCGGTGAACTTCCACCCCGACTCGTTCACGTCGGGGGGTAGCACCTCGATCCCGTCCTCGGCGGCCGGGACCCACCGCCCGAGCTCGCGGCACTCTCCGATGTACTTCACCACGCTGTCGGTGCTCGAGAGGACCGACGAGAGGAGGGCCGCCATGAACTCGGCCGGGTAGTGCGCCTTTAGCCACGCGGTGTGGTAGGAGAGGAGGGAGTAGGCGGCCGAGTGGCTGCGGTTGAAGCCGTAGCGGCCGAACGTCTCGATCTGCTCGGACAGGGCGTCCGCCGTCTCCGGATCCACGCCCCGCTCGACGGCCTGCTCGCGGAACTTGCCGAGCTGCTCGGCGATCAGGTCGGCCTTCTTCTTCCCCACCGCCTTCCGGAGCACGTCGGCCTCGCCCAGGGTGAAGCCCGCCAGGACGTGCGCGATCCGCATCACCTGCTCCTGGTAGACGATGACGCCGTACGTCGGCTCCAGCGTCCGCTCCAGCTCGGGGTGCGGGAAGCGCACCTCCTGCCGCCCGAGCTTCCGGTCGATGTAGACGTCCGTCATGCCGGAGTCGAGCGGGCCCGGCCGGATGAGGGCGTTGGTCGCGACCAGGTCCTCGAAGCGGTCGCAGCGCATGGCCCGGAGCTTCTCCGTGGCCAGGTTCGACTCGAACTGGAACACCCCCGAGGTGCCGCCGCGCGCGATCATGCCGTAGACCGCGGGATCGTCGAGCGGGACGTCGGCCATCGAGTCGTAGACCTCGTCCGTCCCGGGGTGGCGGAGCGCGCCGGTCCGCTCGGTCACCATGCGCACGGCGTCGGAGATCACGGTGAGCGTCTTGAGGCCGAGGAAGTCCATCTTCAGCATCCCGGCGTCCTCGAGGCAGACCATGTCGTACTGGGTCACCACCTCGGGTCCGTCGGACTCGTCGCCGTTCGTGGAGCCCCGCCCACCCGGAGGGAGGCAGACCGGCACGTACTCGTCGAGGGGCCCGGGGGCGATCACGACGCCGGCGGCGTGCACCGAGGCGTGGCGGCTCAGCCCCTCCAGCGTCATCGAGTAGTCGAAGAGCTGGCGGTGGCGCGCGTCCGAGCGGTACAGGTCGCGCACCTCCGGAAGCTTCTCCACGGCCTCCGTGAGCGTGTACGCCTGGCCGGGCGCGTTCGGGATCATCTTCGCGATGCGGTCGGTCTCGCCGGGCTCGAAGCCGAGGGTGCGCCCCACGTCCCGGATCACGGCCC
>CAYPDV010000105.1:0-7387 GCA_964409525.1 uncultured Gemmatimonadaceae bacterium | reverse complement strand
AGATAGTCGTTGCCGAGGCCGTGGCCGAGGAACCAGCCGGCTCCCGCCCGGAGAGGCTCACGGCTCGATGCATCGGCGCTCACCGGTGACTCCGTGACTGAGTAGTGGACAGGAGAGCGACCGTCCTGAAACCCCCCGGACAGGAGCCCCGTAGGTCCTGCCGTGGCGGAGATTCCGCCCGGAGGGACGGTGTCGGCAACCGTCGCGGCGCCGCACGTGTCTTATAGCGGCGAGGAGGCGCTCGACGCCAGCGCCCCCGCTCCCTTCCATCATCCCGGACAGCGCGCCCGGAAGTGGCGCGGCATCGAACGAGGACTCGAGAGTGAGTCAGATCCGACGTGCCTCCGACGCGACAGAGACCCGCCCGGCGATGCCGGTGCGCATTCCCTCCCTGCTCCTGGCCGCTCTGCTGACGGCGCTGATGGCGGTGATGGCTGTCGCGCCTCTCGGCGCGCAGGAGGCTCGACGGACCTCGTCCGACGGCGATGCGGCGCCGAACGGCGAGGCCGCCCATGCGACCTCCACGACGACCCGCCAGGCCTCCCTCGTCGGCTCCGCGGACAGGGGCGGCTACCACCTCCGTGCCCTCCGGCTGGAGGGAGACGCCGCCGTCGAGGTCGACGGGGTGCTCGACGAGCCGGTTTGGGGCTCCGCCGAGGTGGCGACGGACTTCGTGCAGTTCCGTCCGGACGAGGGCGAAGCACCGTCGCAGCGGACCGAGGCGCGGGTGGCGTACGGCTCCGACGCGCTCTACGTCGCGGTGCGGGCGTTCGACACCGCGCCCGACTCGATCGCGGGTCAGCTCACCCGCCGCGACGACTCCGGCTCGTACTCCGACTGGGTCCGGGTGATCGTCGACAGCCACTACGACCAGCGGACCGGATTCCATTTCGCGGTGAACCCGTCCGGCGTGAAGCAGGACATCTACCACTACGACGACACCCGCGAGGACTCGAGCTGGGACGCCGTGTGGGAGGTCGCCACCTCTCGGGACGAGGACGGCTGGACGGCGGAGTTCCGGATCCCCTTCTCCCAGCTCCGCTTCCAGAGGGAGGAGGAGACCTGGGGCATCAACTTCGCCCGCGACATCGCCCGCACCGGCGAGACGGTGGTCTGGGCGCCGCTCTCCTCCGACGAGAGCCGGCTGATCTCCCGGTCCGGTACGCTGCAGGGGCTGACCGGCCTCCCCTCCACGCGGCGGCTCGAGGTGCAGCCGTACGCGGTGGCGCGGCTGGCGCGGGAGAACGGGTCCGTCGACGACCCCTTCTTCCGCGAGAACGACCACTCGCAGGCTATGGGCCTCGACCTGAAGTACGGCGTGACCAGCGATCTCACGCTGGACCTCACGGTGAACCCGGACTTCGGCCAGGTGGAGGCCGACCCGGCGCAGGTGAACCTGTCGGCGTTCGAGACCTTCCTGCCGGAGCAGCGGCCCTTCTTCATCGAGGGGCAGAACATCTTCGAATTCGGGCTCGGGCTCGGCGGCGGGGGGGCGGAGTCGCTCTTCTACACCCGCAGGATCGGCAGGCAGCCGCAGGGGCGGGTCAGCGCCGGCCCCGGCGGCTTCGTCGACGCGGAGGATCAGACGATGATCCTGGGTGCCGCGAAGCTCTCCGGGAAGACGGGCGGAGGATGGTCGGTGGGGCTCCTCTACGCGGCGACCCAGGAGGAGGAGGCGCGGATCGTCACCGCCGACGGCGAGCGTCTCGGACGGATGGTGGAGCCGTTCACCAACTACGGTGTGGCGAGGATCCAGAGGGACTTCCGGGAGGGGCGGACGGCGATCGGCTTCATCGGGACGGGGACGGTGCGGGACCGCGAGGGCGCGGACGAGCTCCTCCTCCACCGCTCCGCCGTCACCGGGGGGGTGGACTTCCGGCACCGCTTCGGAGAGGACCGCTACCAGCTCACCGGACACGTGCTCGGCTCGAGCGTGCGGGGCTCCCGGGAGGCGCTGGCGCGCACCCAGCTCTCGAGCGCCCGCTACTTCCAGCGGCCGGACGCGGACCACGTGGAGTTCGACCCGACGCGGGAAGGGCTCGGAGGGTGGGCCGGAAGCGTCGGGATCCACCGGATCGGGGGTGAGCACTGGCGCTTCGGATCCGACGTCCTCGCGCGCTCGCCCGGCTTCGAGGTGAACGACATCGGGTTCCTCCGGGAGAGCGACCAGGTGCTCCACGCCGGGTTCCTGAGCTACCGGGTGAACCGTCCCACCGATCGCTTCCGGCAGTGGAACCTCAACCTGAACGCCCACCACGCCTACACGTTCGACGGAGAGCGGATCGGGATCGGCAGCAACGTGAACGGCTTCGCGCAGCTCGCGAACTTCTGGACGGTGAACGCCGGGGTCGCCCGCTCCTTCGACTCCTATTCGAACTCGATGCTCCGGGGCGGCCCCCTCCTCCGCCGGGAAGCCGCGTGGAACGGGTGGGGCGGCGTCGGCACGGACAGCCGCCAGGCGCTGCGGTTCGGGCTGGATGCGAACTGGTCGGCGCGTCCCACCAGCGACTCCTGGAGCCTCAACCTCTCGCCCAGCGTCCGCTGGCGGCCGACGTCGGCCGCGACGGTGAGCGTGGGCGGGTTCTGGAACCGGAATCTCGACGACCGGGAATGGGTGGGACGGGTGGCGCACGACGACGGATCCGCGGACTACGTCCTGGGCCGTCTGGACCAGACCACCGTCGGCCTCACCGGTCGGCTGGACATGGCCTTCACTCCGAACGTCTCGCTCCAGCTCTACGCGCAGCCGTTCGTGAGCTCCGGGAGCTACGGGGCCTTCAAGGTGGTGACCGATCCGCGGGCCGACGAGTACGCGGACCGGTTCCGGCGGCTGGACGCCCGGCCCGTCTCCGATCTCACGTACGAGGCGGACACGGACGCGGACGGGACCCCCGAGACCTTCGGAAACCCCGACTTCGACTTCCGCCAGTTCCGCTCGAACGCGGTGCTCCGGTGGGAGTTCCGGCCGAGCTCGACCCTCTTCCTGGTCTGGTTGCAGGGGCGGGACGGATTCGCCATGGGGCGCGACGCCGGCGAGTTCGGATTCTCCGACGACTTCGGCGACCTCTTCGGGCGCGCTCCGGAGAACGTCTTCATGATGAAGGTGAGCTACTGGCTGAGCCCGTGAGCCGGTAGGGCGACGGAGCCGGGGGGAGGGCGAGGCGAGTCGCGGATCGCGAGGCTTCCCCCCCGCCGGAGGGCGAACGTAGGTTGAGGGTTCCGACCCCCTTCCGAGGAGACCTCCATGGAGCCCCACGCGCCGGACGACTTCTCCGAGCTCGACATCCCCCTCGAGCGCGACGGGTTTCTCCGCAACCTGCTCCGCCACCTGTCCGGCACGCTCCAGGACGTGATCGGCCTCGACGACGCCCGGGGCTTCGTGGGCGTGGTGGGACAGGCGATGGGCCAGGAGATCGGGAGCTTCTACCGTGACGCCCTGGGAAAGGACACCCTCGACCGGGAAGAGGTCGCGGGAGCCCTGGTCGACCTGAAGCGGCGCATCCGGGGCGACTTCTATGTCATCGAGCAGGACGACGAGAAGATCGTCCTGGGCAATCGGGCGTGTCCCTTCGGAGAGAAGGTAGAGGGGCGGCCGGCGCTCTGCATGATGACGTCGAACGTCTTCGGCTCGATCGCGGCCGAGAACCTCGGCTACGCGAAGGTCGAGCTCCAGGAGACGATCGCGGAGGGGCACCCGGGGTGCCGGGTGGTGGTCCACCTGGACGAGACGCCGGAGGCCAGGCGGGTGGAGGGCCGGGAGTACTTCCGCCGGGAGGAGTGACGATGACCCCGGCTCCCGCGGACGGGGCCGGCCCCTCCCTACCCGCGCTCCTCAGAGCGCTGCCGGACCCCCACCTGCTGGTCTCGCTCGGGGGCGAGATCCAGGGGCTCAATCCGTCCGCGGCCCGGCTCCTCGACATCCCGGAGGACCCCCTTCCCCGCCCGCTCGGCGATCTCCTGACCGACCTCGAGAGCTTCCGCAGCTACGTCTCGGCGTGCACCGGCACGCGGGCCCCGACTCCCGGTGCGCTCTCGCTCCGGGCCACGGAGGGAAGGCCCGCCCGCCTCTCCTGCAGGGGCACGCCCCTGCGGGTCGGATCCTCGACGACGGCCGTGCTGCTCCGGCTGCAGCCCGACGGAGGCCCGATCGAGAGATTCCGCGCACTCACGGAGAAGATCGACGAGCTCTCCGGCGAGATCCACCGTCGCCGGAGCGTGGAGGCGGAGCTCCGGGAGGCGAGCGCGGCGAAGGACTCGTTCGTCGCCTCGGTCAGCCACGAGCTCCGTACCCCGCTCAACGCCATCATCGGCTACACCGAGCTCCTGGAACGGGGGATCCCGCAGGCGATCGGCGAGGAGGCTCTCCGGCAGGTCGTGCGGATCCGGCTGGGCGCCCGGCACCTGGGCGAGCTGATCGAGGAGGTGCTCTCCTTCTCGCGCTCCGAGTCGGGGCAGGCGCGCGTGTACCCGAAGGAGGTCCGGGTGGCGGAGCTGGCGGAGGAGGTGGGAGCGATCGTCGAGCCCCTCGCGACGAGCCGCGGCCTTCGCCTGGTGGTCTCGCAGCCGGACCCGCCGCCGGTACTGGAGACGGATCCGGGGAAGGTCCGCCAGATCCTCCTGAACCTCCTCGGAAACGCGGTCAAGTTCACCGAGGAGGGAGAGGTGCGGCTGGTCATCCGGAAGGACGGGGACGGCGCGGTGTTCGAGGTGAGCGACACCGGGACCGGGATCCCGGCCGAGGAGCGGGAGAGGGTGTTCGAGCCCTTCTGGAGAGGGTACGCCACGGAGCACACGGACGGTTCCGGGCTCGGACTCTCGATCTCGAGGCGTCACGCCGAGTTGCTGGGCGGCGAGCTCTCGGTCGAGAGCGAACCGGGGGTGGGCAGCACCTTCCGCCTGCGCCTCCCCGCTTGGCGGAACGCCCAGCCTCCCTTATGATTCAGCGACGACACGTACGGGGCGATTTGCGGCATATTGCGGCCCGATGGGGGTGAGGTGAGCCGGCCACCAGGGCGGCGCCCGCCCCCGCGAACTCGCTAAAAAGCCCGGGCGGCGTCCTCGAGAGGGGGGCCGGCCCACCGCGATCACCCCGGAGCGCACGCCGTGCGGCCGGGGATTCGTGTTTCCGGGCCCGTCGCGTGCCCCTCCGCGCATCTCCCGGGAAACCCGTGGACCGAGAAGAGAGCCAGACCCGCCGCGCCCTCGCCGAGGCGCTCCGCTCGCGGATCCTCCTCCTCGACGGTGCCATGGGTACCATGCTCCAGCGCGAGGACCTCTCGGAGGAGGACTACCGGGGCGAGCTGCTGGCCGCGCACCCGGACGACCTGCACGGCAACCACGACCTCCTTTCGCTGACCCGGCCGGACGTGATCGGCCGGATCCACCGGGCGTACCTGGAGGCCGGCTCCGACATCGTCGAGACGAACACGTTCAACGCGCAGCGGATCAGCCAGTCGGACTACGGCACCGAGCACCTGGTCCGCGAGATGAACGCCGCGGCCGCGCGGCTGGCACGGGAGGCGGCCGACGAGTTCACCGGGCGCACGCCGGAGAAGCCGCGCTGGGTCGCGGGCGTGCTGGGGCCGACCAACCGGACCGCCTCCATCAGCCCGGACGTGAGCGACCCGGGCTACCGGAACGTGACCTTCGGCGAGCTGGCCGACGCCTACCGGGAGCAGGTCGAGGGGCTGCTCGAGGGAGGCGCCGACCTGCTCCTGGTGGAGACGGTCTTCGACACGCTGAACGCGAAGGCGGCGCTCTTCGCGATCACGGGGCTGCTCGAGGAGCGGGGCCTGGACGTGCCGATCATGGTGAGCGGCACGATCACCGACGCCAGCGGCCGCACGCTCACCGGCCAGACCCCGGAGGCCTTCTACAACTCGGTGTCGCACGCCCCGCTGCTGACGGTGGGGCTGAACTGCGCGCTCGGCCCCGAGCAGCTCCGCCCGCACGTGGAGGAGCTCGCCGGGGTGAGCGAGGTCTTCGTCTCGGCGCACCCCAACGCCGGGCTACCGAACGAGTTCGGCGAATACGACCTCGGCCCGGACGAGATGGCGGCCCTGCTCCGGGACTTCGCCGAGAGCGGGTTCGTGAACGTGGTCGGCGGCTGCTGCGGCACCGGGCCGGAGCACGTCCGGGCCATGGCGGACGCCCTCGAGGGGGTCCGGCCCCGGCCGCTCCCGCGGGTCCCCCCGAGGACCCGGCTCAGCGGGCTGGAGCCGCTCACCATCGGGCCCGACTCGCTCTTCGTGAACGTGGGCGAGCGCACCAACGTCACCGGCTCCCGCCGCTTCGCCCGCCTGATCGAGGAGGACGACTACGAGACCGCGCTCGAGGTCGCGCTGGACCAGGTGGAGGGGGGCGCCCAGATCCTCGACGTGAACATGGACGCGGGGCTGCTCGACTCGCGCGCCGCGATGGCGCGCTTCCTCCGGCTGATCGCGGCCGAGCCGGACATCTCCCGGATCCCGGTGATGGTCGACTCGTCGCGCTGGGAGGTGCTGGAAGAGGGCCTCAAGCACGTCCAGGGCAAGGGAGTGGTGAACTCGATCTCGCTCAAGGACGGCGAGGAGGAGTTCCTCAGGCGGGCGCGCCTGGCCCGGCGCTACGGGGCGGCGGTGCTGGTCATGGCCTTCGACGAGGAGGGACAGGCCGAGAGCGTGGACCGGAAGGTGGAGATCTGCCGGCGGGCCTACCGGCTGCTCACGGAGGAGGTGGGCTTTCCGCCCCAGGACATCGTCTTCGATCCCAACGTCTTCGCCGTGGCCACCGGCATGGAGGAGCACCGCCGGTACGCGATCGCCTTCATCGAGGCCACCCGGCGGATCAAGGAGGAGCTGCCCCACACGCTGGTGAGCGGAGGGGTGAGCAACCTCTCCTTCTCCTTCCGCGGCACTCCCGGCGTGCGCGAGGCGATGCACTCCGCATTCCTCTATCACGCCATCCGCGCCGGGATGGACATGGGGATCGTCAATCCGGGGACGATCACCGTCTACGACGAGATTCCGGACGAGCTGCTGGAGGCGGTCGAGGACGTACTCTTCGACCGCCGCCCCGACGCCACCGAGCGGCTGACGGCGATGGCCGAGGAGCACCGGGACTCGGCGGTGAGCCGGGTCGAGGACCTCTCCTGGCGCGAGGGCCCGGTCGAGGAGCGGCTCCGGCACGCGCTGGTGAAGGGGGTCGACGAGTGGGTCGTCGAGGACGTCGAGGAGGCCCGGCAGGGCGCCGGGCGGGCCCTGGAGGTGATCGAGGGGCCCCTGATGGCGGGAATGGACGTGGTCGGCGACCTCTTCGGCTCGGGCAAGATGTTCCTGCCCCAGGTGGTGAAGAGCGCGCGCGTGATGAAGAAGGCGGTGGCGCACCTGATCCCGTACATCGAGGAGGA
>CAYPDV010000104.1:0-7397 GCA_964409525.1 uncultured Gemmatimonadaceae bacterium | reverse complement strand
TGAGCCGGGTGGGTCTCGAACCCACGACCTACGGATTAAAAGTCCGTTGCTCTACCGACTGAGCTACCGGCTCTCCGGGGGATTCCCTCTCAAGATACGTCTACCGGGCGCGTAGGTCAGCCTCCTGGCCCGGGTTGCGGGGCCGGGTCGGCCGGCGCGGCGAGCGGGACCGGGAGAGCCGGGCCGCGCTGCGGGGTCCCGAGCCAGCTCGCGGCTCAGGCGCCCGGGGCCGAGGCCCTCTCCAGGATCCCGTCCAGCATCTCGCCGAAGTCCTCGCTCGGGTCGTGCTTCTCGTCGCCCACGAAGACGGTGGGCGTCGCGCTGACGCCGCTCCGGCGGCCGCTCCTCAGGTCCGACCAGATCTTCCTGGAATGGGCGCGTGAGGTGAGGTCCCGCTCGAAGCGGGTCATGTCGAGCCCGAGCCGCTCGGCGTACGTGTAGATCCAGCCCGGCGGGCGCCTGCCCTGCTCCTCGAAGAGGAGATCGTGCATCTCCCAGAAGCGGCCCTGGGCGCCGGCCGCCTCGGCCCCCTCGGCGGCCCGCAGCGCCTTCGGATGCGCGTCGACCCTCGGGAAGTGCCGGAAGACGAAGCGGGCGCGGGCCAGCAGCTCCTCTCGCCGCTTCCGGAACTCGCCGTAGTGGGTGCGGCAGTCGGGACACTGGAAATCGGCGTACTTGACCACGACGAGCGGCGCCTCGGGATTGCCGCGGACGTGGTCCTCTCCCTGGATCGGGAGCACGAGGGGGATCACGGGCCGTCCACCGCGCCGCCACTCGGGGGCTTCGGCGCCGCCGGATCGAGGTCGACCCCCCGGAGCACGATCTTCCGCCCGGCCCATCCGCCGGCCACGGCCGCCGCCAGCTGCACGAGGATCATGCCGAGCGCCCACGCCGCGTCGTGCTCCTCCAGGCCGCCGCCGCCCCACTCGGTCGGGAGCAGCACGTTGCCGAGAAACCAGACGAGCATGCTCAGGATCGTGATGGCGATCCCGTGCAGGATCGGCGCGTCGGTCCACCGGAGGCCCACGAACAGGCCCCCGACGAAGAACCCCGCCGCGACGGCCACGACGATCCAGACGGTCTCGGCCAGGAGGCCCGGATCCATGAGCCCGAGGCCCACGAACACGAGGAAGGCGGCCGAGAAGACGGCGACCGAGACGAGCCACCCCCCCACGACCCAGCCGGGGTGGACGTTGGTCAGATGCTCTGAGTACACGGACCCTCCAGGTCGAGCTCGAGCTGGAAGAGGTTGAAGCTCTTCCGGTGGTGAGGCGTCGGTCCGAGCTCCCGGAGCGCGTCAACGTGCTCGGGGGTCCCGTATCCGACGTTCCGCTCCCATCCGTACCCCGGATAGCGGGGCGAGAGGCGGCGCATCAGCCGGTCCCGGTGGACCTTTGCCACGATCGAGGCGCAGGCGATCGAGTGGATGCGGTCGTCGCCGTCGATCACCCCTTCGTGCTCCCACTCGAGACGCCGCATCGGGGGCCCGTCGATCACGACGTGGTCCGGCCGCTCGGGAAGGCGATCGAGCGCGCGCTGCATGGCCAGGGCCGAGGCGACGAGGATGTTCAGACGATCGATCTCGCGGACCGACGCCGCGCCGATGCCCACGGCGAGGGCGGTCCCGAGGATGTCACCGCAGATCTCCTCGCGCTCGTCGGCGCGGAGACGCTTGGAGTCGACGGCGCCGGCGACGCCGGTCTCCCGCGGAAGCACGACGGCCGCCGCGACGACCGGCCCGGCCAGGGGACCCCGGCCGGCCTCGTCCACTCCGGCGACGGCCTCCAGGCCGCGGCTCCAGAAGCGACCCTCGTAGGTGAGCGACCGCCTCGGCCGCTTGCGCCGCCCCCTTCCCGACGCCACCCGCCCTTCCGAGCCGGCCCTACCGCGTGCGCTTCTCGGTGATCCGGGCGGCTTTGCCCCGGAGCCCGCGCAGGTAGTACAGCTTCGCCCGTCGCACGCGACCCTGCCGGACGACCTCGACGGCCTTGATCAGGGGCGAGTGGAGGGGAAAGACCCGCTCCACGCCGATGCCGTTCGAGATCTTGCGGACGGTGAAGGACTCCCCGGTCCCGCCCCCGCGACGCGCGATGCAGACCCCCTCGAAGGCCTGGATCCGCTCCTTGCCCGCCTCGCGTACACGGTAGAGAACCCGGACGGTGTCGCCCGGCGCGAAATCGGGAATGTCGTCGCGGAGCTGTTCGGTCTCCAGCTCCCTCAGCAGATCGGTCATCGTGGCCTCCTCGTGGTCGGACCCGCAGGCGGGTCGGGTCAGACAGAAAAGATAAGGTCGCCCGTGAGCTTCGTGAAGTGCGACGTCCGTGGGACGGTCAGTCGTCGGAGTCGGGAGCCCTGTCCTCGGGGCGATCACTCGTCGGATCACTGGTGGGAGTCGGGCCGGAGTCCTCGCCGGAGCGGGCGCCCATCTCCTCTCCACCGCGCGCCTCCGCCCAGAGGTCGGGCCGGCGCTCGCGCGTCAGGCGCTCGGCCGCCCGCCGCCGCCACTCCGCGATGCGGGCGTGGTCGCCGCTCCTCAGCACCTCCGGCACCTCCCAGCCCCGGTACTCCGCCGGCCGCGTGTAGGAGGGCGCGCCCAGGATCTCCTCCTCGTAGAAGGAGTCCGAGCTGGCCGACGCGTGGTCGCCGATCGCTCCCGGCAGCAGGCGCACCACCGCGTCCGTCACGGCCAGGGCGGGAATCTCGCCGCCGGAGAGGACGAAGTCTCCGAGCGAGATCTCCTCGTCGGCCAGGTGGTCGGCCACCCTCTGGTCCACGTCCTTGTAGTGGCCGCAGAGGAGCGTGAGCTCCGGCTCCAGGGACAGCTTCACCGCGTCGTCGTGGCGGAAGGGGCGCCCCCGTGCCGAGAGGAGCACGACGGGACCCTCCGGCGCGAGGTCCTCGACGGCCTCGAAGAAGGGCTCCGGCTTCATGACCATGCCCGCGCCGCCTCCGTACGGCAGGTCGTCCACCGTGCGGTGCCGGTCGTGCGTGTAGTCGCGCAGGTCGACCACCCGGTACTCGGCGAGCCCCGCCTCCCGTGCCCGCCCCGGGATGCTCGTCGCGAGCGGACCGGCGAAGAAGTCGGGGAAGATCGTGACGATGTTGATGCGCATCGGCAGGTCAGAGATCCAGCAGGCCCTCCGGTGGATCGATCACGATGCGGCCGGGCGGGGGTTCGGACTCGACCGCCTCCACCACGTCCCGGCTGAGCGGGATCAGGTGCTTCCGCTCCCCGCCGAGGACCTCGAGGAGGTGGGTGGGGCTGAGATCGTACACCTCGCGCACCGTGCCCACCCGCTCGCCCCCGGCGGTCACGACCTCCATGCCGAGGAGCTCGTGGTAGAAGAGCTCGCCCTCCTCCCGCTCCGGCACCTCGTCCAGCGGTAGCAGGAGGTAGCGGCCCCGGAACTGCTCGGCGAACGTGCGGTCGACCAGGCCCCGGAAGCGCACGAGGAAGCCCCGGCGGAAGGGCCGGACCGCCTCGACCGTGAGCCGGGGCAGATCGTGGTCCGGCGCCTGCCCCTCGGAGCCGGCCGGGTGGAGCTCCACTCCGGGCACGAACACGCCCTCCGGATGATCCGTGAGCGCCGATACCACGAGCTCGCCCTTCACGCCGTGGGCCTTGCTCACGTGGCCGACCACGAGGTGCTCCGGTGCGGTCTGGGACACGGGCGATGGGAGTCGGGGGAACCGGATCGGAGAACCGCGGAGGTGTCGGAAGGGGCGCGAAGGTGCCGCACGTGCCGCGGCCCTCCGGCCTCCGCGGCCCTTTCCGGCTCCCCCTACTTCTCCTTCTCTTCTTCCTCTTCTTCCTCTTCCGTCTCCTCCGCCTCGGGCGCGGCCTCGGCTTCCTGCTCCGCGGTCGCCTCGACCTGCTCGGCCGTGACCTCGCCGGCGGGCGGCTCGACCTCCGGGGCCTCCTCGACCTGCGGCGGAGTCCCCCCCTCGCCCTCCTCGTCCTCCTGGGCGTCGGCGCCCTCGTCGGACTTCGACGCCGGCGTCCGGTCGGCGGTGGTCGGGGCCACCTCGGCCTCGGGGGCCTTCTCGCCCTTGCCGCCGCCCGTGACGTCCTTCTCCTCGCGTCCCTCGCCGGCCGCGGAGGTCGTCATCGACTCCTCGGGCGGCGCGGAGGGCTCCTCGTCCTCGGCCTGGTCGACAGCCGTCGCAGCTCCCTCGGCCTTCGCCTCGGCGGAGGTCTCGCCGGCGGCGGCGCCGCCCGGAGCGTCGGTCTGGTCCTCGGGCACCGTGGCCTTCTCCCGGGTCTCGGACTCGGTCCCGGCGGCTGCGGCTTCGGCGTCGGGCTCGGCGGCCTCCGATGTCTCGGCGGCCTCGGCTTCGGCTTCGGGCGCTTCGGCCTCGGGGGCTGCCGCTTCGGCCTCCGCCTCGGCGGCCGCGGCGGCCTCGCGGGCCGCCTTCCGGGCCGCGGCCCGCTCCTCCTCGCGCCGGGCCCGCTCGGCCTCCACGTCCGGCTCGCCCACGGCGACCTTGTCGTCACCCCCCTGGCGGGCCTTCGAGAGGAGCGACTTCACCGTGTCGGAGGGCAGCGCGCCCCTGCCGATCCAGAAATCGACCCGCTCGAGGTCCACGACCAGGCGCGCGGGCTCGGTGAGGGGCCGGTAGTAGCCCAGGTTCTCGACGAAGCGGCCGTCCCGGGGCTTCGCCGAGTCGGCTACCACGATCCGGTAGTGCGGCTGCTTCTTCCGGCCCATCCGCCGGAGACGAATCTTTACGGCCATTCGTTGTGTTCCTGTTGTGCCTCCGCGTCGGCGGAGGCGGGGTTCAGGCGGAGAAGGGACCGCCCGGCATTCCACCCGGCGGCATCATCCCCTTCATCTGCTTCATCATCTTCTTCATTCCGTCGAACCGCTTCACGAGCCGGTTCACCTCCGACACCGGACGTCCGCTCCCGCGAGCGATCCGGGCCCGGCGCGATCCGTCCAGGATCTCCGGGCGCTGCCTCTCCTCCGGTGTCATGGAGAGGATGATCGCCTCGACGTGCTTCATGCGCTTCGGATCCATGTCCCCGATCGGCAGGTTCTTCGCCGCGCCCGGGATCAGCTTGAGGAGCTGCTCGAGCGGCCCCATCCGCTGGATCTGGCGCATGGCCGAGAGGAAGTCCTCGAGGTCGAACCTCCCCCTGCCCATCACCTTCTGCTGGAGGCGCTCCTGCTCCTCCACGTCCATCGACCGCTCGGCGCGCTCGACCAGGCCCACCACGTCGCCCATCTGCAGGATCCGGCCGGCCAGGCGCTCCGGGTCGGCCGAGTCGAGGTCGTCGAGCCCCTCGCCCACGCCGACGAACTTCACCGGCTTGCCGGTCACGCCCCGGATCGAGAGGGCCGCTCCGCCCCGGGCGTCACCGTCCATCTTGCTCAGCACCACGCCCGACAGGTCGAGCGCCTCGTCGAAGCCCTCGGCGATCCGCACCGCCTCCTGGCCCGTCATGGCGTCGGCCACGAGGAGGATCTCCCTCGGCTCCAGCTCGCTCCGGAGACGACGGAGCTCGTCCATCATCGCCTCGTCGATCTGGAGCCGGCCGGCGGTGTCGACCACCAGCACCGACGTCCCCTCCTCGCGGGCCCGCTCCAGCGCGTTCCGCGCCACCTCGACCGGATCGCGGTCCGCTCCCTCGGCGTGGACGGGCACGCCGGCGCGCTCGCCCAGCGTCTGGAGCTGCTCGACCGCGGCGGGCCGGTAGAGGTCGCACGCGGCGAGCAGCACCGAGCGACCCCGGCCCTTCAGGCGGCGCGCGAGCTTGGCGGCCGTCGTCGTCTTTCCCGAGCCCTGCAGCCCGACCATCATGATCACGGTGGGCGGCGAGGCCGCGAAATCGAGCCCGCCGGCACCGTCGGCGCCCCCCATCAGGTTCGCCAGCTCGTCGTGGACGATCTTCACGATCTGCTGGCCGGGAGAGACCGACTTCACCACCTGCTCGCCCAGCGCCCGCTCCTGGACGTTGCTGAGGAACTCCCGGGTGACGCGGAAGTTCACGTCCGCTTCCAGGAGCACCCGGCGGACCTCGCGGAGGCCCTCGCGGATCATCGGCTCCGTCAGCACGCCCCGCTGACGGAACTGGCCGAGGGCTGCGTCGAGCTTCTCGCTCAGCTCTTCGAACATCGCTGCCGCCGGTCCCTCCGCTCGCGCCGTTCACGCCTGGATCTCCGTCCCTCGTCCGCCCTGTGCCCGGAGGGCGCAGAGCATGGTAGGATAACCCGAGACGCGATGCGGCTCAAGGACGAGCGGCGTCCACCCGGATGATCTGGCTCCGGCGGGTCCCGACCGAGACCATGTCGACCGGTGCGCCCGTGAGCTCCTCGATCCGATCCAGATAGGCGCGGGCGGCGGAGGGGAGGTCCTCGAGGCGGCGGGCGCCGCTCGTGTCGCTCTCCCACCCGGGGTGCGTCTCGTAGACCGGCTCCACGCGGCCGAGGAGCGACGTGTCGGCCGGGAACTCGTCGGTCCGACCCCCGGCGGCGGCGGCCCCGACCTCGCCCTCGCCGGTCCGGTAGTGCGTGGCGATCCGGATCTCGGGCAGGGTGTCCAGGACATCGAGCTTCGTCACGGCCAGGCCGGTGAGCCCGTTCACCCGGGTCGCGTAGCGCGCGAGCACCGCGTCGAACCAGCCGCAGCGGCGCGGCCGGCCGGTGGTGGCGCCGAACTCCCCGCCGAGCTCCCGCATCCGCCGGTCCATCGCCTCCTCGAAGGCGGTCGGGAGGGGGCCGTTGCCCACCCGCGTCGTGTACGCCTTCACCACGCCGACGACCCGGGAGATGGCGGTGGGTCCCACGCCCAGCCCGGTGGCGGCGGCGGCCGCGGTGGTGTTGGACGACGTCACGTACGGGTAGGTGCCGTGATCGAGGTCGAGCGCCGTGCCCTGCGCGCCCTCCATCAACACCTCGCGCCCGTCCACGAGCGCCTCCATCACCTCGCGGCCCGTGTCGGTGGCGAGCTCCAGGAGCCGGTCGCCGAGGCCCAGCGCCTCCTCCGTCCGCCGCTCCAGGTCGGCCGGCGGCTCGCCCCCCATGGCGCGGATCCGCTCGCGGACCCGGTCCATCCCCCGCTCCGCCCGCTCCCGGGCCTGCCCGGGATCTCCCAGGTCCGCGACCCGGAGCCCCCGTCGGCCCGCCTTCTCTTCGTAGGCGGGCCCGATCCCGCGGCCGGTGGTGCCGATCTTGTTCTCGGTGGCCTCCTCGCTCGCGCGGTCGAGCAGGCGGTGGTGCGGCAGGATCAGGTGCGCGCGCCCGCTGACGCCGATCCGGCCTTCGAGGTCGAGGCCCCGCTCCCGCAGCCCCTCGTACTCGTCGAAGAACTGGGGGATGTCCAGGACGACGCCGTTGCCGAGCAGGCAGCGCTTCGCCGGATGGAGTACGCCCGAGGGGATCTGGTGGAGGATGAAC
>CAYPDV010000103.1:0-7529 GCA_964409525.1 uncultured Gemmatimonadaceae bacterium | reverse complement strand
GCACGATCAGGCCGAGCCGGGAACGGGAAACGGGGGAAGCCGTGGAGAAGACGTCCAGCGAGGACGTCCTCCTCCGCTTCCCCCGTCTCAGCACCCCCCGGATCTCGCCGGACCGGCGTAGCCGGCGCGAGCGGGGAAAACCCTCGTCCCGCTCCGGGCGTCCGCTCCGGGACTCGTCCGGGGAGCGGCCGTCGACCGCTGCTACCTGCGGCCTCCCTTCCGGCCGATGGTGACGGTCAGCCGGGAGCGACCGCGGTTCCGACGCCGGTTCAGGGTCCTGCGACCCCCCTTCGTCTTCATGCGGGCTCGGAATCCGTGCTTGTTCTTGCGCTTGCGATTGCGCGGCCTGTATGTCGGCTTCATGGCGACCACCCCTTCGGTGGAATCTGGCGTTACGATTGCAGCAAAGAAAGGTGGGGATTTCCCGACGCAGGGTCAAGGCGCGGACGCCCGTGCGAGGCAGCACGGAGGCCGCGTTCCGGCTCCCGCCGGATTGACTTTTCCACACCCCTTCCGTAGTGTCCCCGCCCCTTCGCAGTTCGCTGCTCCGGGAGGGGCCGGCGCGCCGTCCCGGGCCCGTCCGTCCGCGGAAGCTCCGTGCCCCGACCGGTACTTCGCACCCTTCCGGGTCCGCATGGAGCTCACGGCCACCGAACTCTGGTCCCGCATCCTCGACGGCGCCCGGACGGGGCTCCCCGAGCAGAGCTTCCGGACCTGGCTGGCCGGCACGTCCGCCGAGGCGCTCTCCGAGGACGAGCTCCACGTGGAGGCGCCGAGCCAGTTCCACGTCGAGTGGATCGAGGACAAGTACGGCGACCTCCTGGCCCGGGTCGCGGAGCGTATCGTCGGCCGGCCGCTCGCCCTCCGCTTCCGCTCGGGATCCACGGCTCCCGCCCAACCCTCGGTGCCCGATATCGAGGTGGCGTCGTCGCCCCCGGCCACGGGCTCCAGGCGGGAGCCGGCCCCCGCCCCCACGGCAGGGTCCCGCGGCGGAGGTCCGGGCACCACGCTGAACGAGCGGTACACCTTCGACCGCTTCGTCGTCGGGAGCAACAACCAGCTCGCCGCCGCCGCCTGCCACGCCGTCGCGGAGAAGCCGGCCCGCATGTACAATCCCCTCTTCCTCTACGGGGGGGTCGGCCTCGGCAAGACGCATCTCATGCACGCGATCGGGAACGTGGTCCTGGAACGCGATCCCGCACGCTCGATCGCCTATCTCAGCTCGGAGCGGTTCATGAACGAGCTGATCACCTCGATCCAGGAGGGCGCCACCGCGGCGTTCCGGAGGCGGTACCGGGAGATGGACCTGCTCCTGGTCGACGACGTGCACTTCCTCAGCGAGAAGGAGCGCACGCAGGAGGAGTTCTTCCACACCTTCAACGCCCTCTACGACGCGCAGAAGCAGATCATCCTCACCAGCGACCGCCCCCCGAAGGAGATCCCGGGGCTGGAGAACCGCCTCGTGTCCCGCTTCGAGTGGGGCCTGGTGGCCGACATCAAGCCACCCGACTACGAGACCCGCGTCGCCATCCTCCGGAAGAAGGCGGCCGACGACGATCTCACGCTCGGCGAGGACGTCATCGACTTCATCGCCCGCTCCTGCACCTCCTCCGTGCGCGAGCTCGAAGGCGCGGTGATCAAGCTGCTCGCCTTCTCCTCGCTCACCAACCAGGAGATCACCGAGACGCTGGCCCGAACCGCGCTCCGGGGCATGATCCGGGACGACGAGGAGGGCGGCTCCGAGATCACCGCGGAGGGGATCCGCGAGACCGTGGCGAAGCGCTGGAACGTGACGGCCGACGGGCTGATGTCGAAGCGGCGCACCCGCGACCTCACCGTCCCGAGGCAGGTGGCCATGTACCTGATCAAGGAGATCCTCGACCTGCCCCTGGTGCGGATCGGAGACCTCTTCGGCGGGCGCGACCACTCCACCGTGATCCATTCGATCCGGAAGGTGGAGGAGGACATGGAGGTCGACCCGTCCTTCACCGAGGAGGTCGAGGAGCTGCGCGACCGTATCCAGAGGCCGGCGTGAGGGGCGTGGAAGGAGGCGTGGAGAGGGCGTGGGAAAGCGGCCCGCTTTCCACACCGCCGACGGACGGCGGAGGATCTCCCCACCGGACCGCCCTCCGTCCACGTGCTCTCCACACGCCCGTGGCCCCGCCACGTCGCCCGGCGTCACTGGCCTCCCGGGAGCCCGGAGACACTCCGTCCACACTTCCACACCTACTACTACTACTGTGTTTTTTCTTTTCTGAGGGAACCACAACCACTACCGTCCGTGGAAAGGAGGCTCGATGAACGTCAGCATCACCCGTCAGAACCTGCACGCCGGCCTCGCCGCCGTCTCGGCCAGCATCCCGAGCAAGACGACGCTGCCGGTGCTCTCCAACATCCTCTTCGAGACCACCGAGGACGGGGTCCTGATGAGCGGGACGGACCTCGACGTGGCGGTGCGCGTGAAGGTCCCCGCGGAGGTGTCGGAGGAGGGCGCCCTCACCGCACCGGGCAAGAAGCTCCAGGAGATCGCGCGCGAGCTTCCCGACCAGCCGGTCCGGGTCACCACCCGCGGCGACCAGATCGAGCTCGAGTGCGGAAAGAGTCACTTCAAGCTGAACGGGCTGCCCGCCGAGGAGTTCCCGACCCTGCCCGAGGTCGACTTCGAGAGCGGATGGAAGGCGCGGGGCGCGGATCTCCACGACCTGATCCATCACACGTCCTTCGCCGTCTCCACGGAGGAGAGCCGCCCGATCCTGAACGGGGTGCTCTGGGAGCTCCGGGACGGCCGCATGCAGATGGTGGCGACGAACGGCCACCGGCTCGCGCGGATGGGGGTGCCGGCGGGGTCGTCGAGCTCTCCCTCGACGGACTTCATCGTGCCGCCCGCCGCTCTCTCACAGGTCGAGAGGCTCTTCGACGAGGAGGACGATCTCGAAGTGGCGCGCAGCGGGAACCACCTCGGCTTCCGCTCCGAGGGAACCGAGGTCTACACCCGCCTGATCGAGGGAACGTACCCGAACTACGAGCAGGTCATCCCCCGGGACAACGACCGGGTGGCCCTCATCGAGAAGAAGCCCTTCGAGTCGGCGGTGCGGAGGATGGCGGTCGTGGCGAGCGACCAGACCCACCGGATCCGGCTGCTCTTCGAGGAGGGCCGCGTCCACCTGGCCGTCCTCACCCCGGACCTCGGCGAGGGGCAGGACGAGATGGACGTCCAGTTCGAGGGCGAGTCGCTCGAAATCGGCTTCAACGCCAACTACCTGCTCGAGGTGCTCCGCTACATGCCCACCGAGGAGGTGAAGGTCAGCATGAAGGCGCCCGAGCGGGCCGCCACCATCGAGCCGGTGGGCGACGACGCCGCGGACTACCTCTGCCTGGTGATGCCGCTCCGGCTGCTCGACTGAGACGCGCCTCGGGGGCCGAGCCCCGCCGTCAGCGCCGAGCCGCGTCCCTCAGCTCGGGGCCGCTGAAGACCGCGTGGAGATCGAGGCCGGACTGCGCGATCCGCTCGCGGCCGCCCTCCTCCCGGTCCACGAGACAGAGGACGCCCGCGACCACGGCGCCGTGGTCCTCGAGCGCGCCGACGGCCTCGAGCGCGCTCCCCCCCGTCGTCATAGAGTCCTCCACGACGACGACCCGGGCACCTTCCGGGAGCCCGCCCTCGATCCGCTGACCGGTGCCGTGCTCCTTCGGGCGCTTCCGCACCGTGAACGCATCCAGCCGGGGCCCGCCCGTCACGGCCGAGGCGTGGGCCACCGCGTAGGCCACCGGATCGGCCCCGAGCGTGAGCCCGCCGACGTGGGTGGCGTCCCACCCCCGCTCCCGGATGGCCGCGAGGCAGACGCGGCCGACGAGCGCCTGCCCTTCCGCGCTCATCGTCGTGCGGCGAGCGTCCACGTAGTACGTCGAGCGTCGCCCGCTCGCCAGCGTGAAGTCGCCGAGCCGGATCGAGCGCTCCACCAGGAGATCCCGCAGCCGGTCGCGGAGCGCGTCGGGGTCCGATCCGGAAAGGGCGGGGGGCCCGTCCGGGCGGGCGTCGGAATCGCTCATGGTCGGATCGTCGGATGGGGGAGGGCCGCCCAGGCGATCCAGCGGCCGTGATGCGAGAGGCTCACCTCCACGGGGGCCGGGCGGCCGTCGAGGAGCGCGAGGGGCGGCGAGCGGCCGGCCGGTCCGGCCGCCGTCGCGATGGCCACCCGGGAGGGCGAGACGTCGAGGGCGCGTGCGACCTCCTCGGCGGCGTGGCGGCGGACCTCCACCGAGCACCGCTCCCTCGGCACCCGGGGCTCCGCTCCACCGATGTCGGCCGCCCCGACCCGGAGCCCGGTCGAGGGGTCGCCCCCTTCGAGCGCGAGCGCGAGGATGCGCCGGCCGGCGAGCTCCCACCGGATCCGGGCGCGGCGGCCGGCCCACCGGCACCGGCCCTCGAGCACCCGCCGCCCTCCGGAGGGACGCCCCGGCACGAGGGGCGTGCCGGGGCTCTCGCCCTCGACCCGCACGACGAAGTCGCGGTGCCGGAAGACGGGAGGGGCGCCCTCCCGCCGGCTCAGGGCCTTGAAGGCGGCCTCCTTCCCCGACCAGAGCAGCCAGAGGTGGAGATCGGGGTCCGGGGCGGCCTCCAGGGCCCGCTGCTCCTCGTCCGCCAGCACCCTCCCGACGAAGCGGCGGTCGGAGGCCTTGCCGGGGCAGCGGGGGTCCCCGAGGTCGACGACGTCCACCCCGGCGACGGTGAGAGGGGGCGGAGGGAGCGGGTCGAAGCCGTCGCCCGCCGATCCGCCCCTTCCCACTCCGGCCCCGACACCGCCGGCCACCCGCCGCTCAGCGGAGCTCGGAGGCCCGGATCGTCCGGCTCCAGCGCTCCTCGTCGTTCCCGTCCACGACCCGGATGGTGAGCACCCGGTCCGTGCGGGGGCCCGTCACCTCGAGCAGCGCGAAGTTGCGCTCGCCCACGAACGTCCCCTCCACCCGGAGGTGGTTCGGCTCGTCCACCGCCCGGGGGTTGGGCCCGGCCGTGAGCGGCGAGACGGTCAGGTCGTAGAGCGGGTAGGTGCCCCACCGCTCGAGCATCGAGAGCTCGGTGTGGTGTCGGTCGCCGGTGAGGAAGATCACGCCGGGAACGTCTTCCGCGTGGAGCAGATCGAGAAGCCGCGCCCGCTCCGCCGGATACGTCGAGTAGTTCTCGAAGCGGGCGACGGGGTTGAGCACCTGCCCGCCGACGACCACGAACTTGAACGGCGCCCGGCTGGTGGTGAGGGCGTCGATCAGCCACCGGATCTGCCCCTCGCCCAGGTAGTCGCGCTCCCCGGTGATGCGGTCGTTCGGGGCCCTCCACCAGCGGTTGTCCAGAAGGAAGAACTCCACGTCCTCCCACTCGAAGGAGGAAGGGATCCCCTCCTCGGCGCCGTCGACCCCGTAGGCCAGGTTGCCCCAGAAGAGCTCGAAGGCCGCCCGGGTGCGCTCCTTGTGGAGCCAGGAGCGGTTCGAGTCGTTGGGGCCGTAATCGTGGTCGTCCCACGTGGCGTAGTGGTGCGTCGAGCCGAGGAGGGGCTGGAGCTCCGGCACCGAGCGGGTGTGGGTGTAGCGGTGCAGGATCCCGTTCCACGTGTGCCAGTCGGCCTCGCGCAGGTAGGTGTTGTCGCCGAGCCAGACCATCGCGTCCGGGTCCCGCTCGTGGATGTGCTCGAGGATCCGGTACCCGCCCCCGTACGGCTCGCCGGGGCGGTCGTAGCGCTCCTCGTTGATGTAGAGGCAGCTCCCGAGGGCGATGGTGAAGTCGGGAGGGTCGGTCCGCCACTGCCAGAGCGTCCGGCTCTGGAACTCGAGCGGCCAGGGTCGCTCGGCCACCTCTCCGTCCACGAGGACCTCGTAGCCGTAGCGCCGGCCCGGCTCGACGCTGTCCGCCACGGCCCGGGCGACGTGGACCGTCGCCCGGTCGGTGCGCACGGGAGCCGTAGTGTAGGTGCGGGAGGGCTCCTCGAGGTCCCAGTAGCGGAAGAGCACCTCCGCCTCGCGGCTCGCCTGCGCCCAGAGGAGGACCTCGGTCATCTCCGAGTATCCGACCATGGGCCCGGATCGGAGGGCCTGCTCCTGAGCCGCCACCCCTGCCGGGACGAGAGCGAGGAGGAGGGCGAGAGCCGCCCGGCGGGCGTGGAATCGGCGCATGGACGTTGCCTCTTTGCGGGTTCCCGAGGATCGGGAGAATCGGGCGCCGGCCGGGCCGGCGTCAAGCGGGGGCCGCCCGCTCATTCCCCTCCCAGGGCCTCCCGCACCGACGCGGGCAACCGCGTGGGGCGCGCGTCCGGCCCGATCCAGATGGCGACGACCCGCGCCTCGGCCACCGGGTCCTCTCCGTCCTCCCGCAGGAGATCCTGCCGGATGCGCATGCTGCTCCGACCGAACTCCTCGACCCGGGTGCGGACGAGGAGGCGCTCGCCGAGACGGGCTTCACCGCGGTAGTCGACCTCGACGCGCACCACGTAGACGGCCTCGCCCCGGGCCTCCAGCTCGGAGGCGGGGAAGCCCCCCTCCTCGAGGGCCCGCCAGCGCGCCTCCTCGAAGTAGTTGAGGGGCACCGAGTGGTTCACGTGGCCGAACGAGTCCAGCTCGTAGCTCCGGACGCGAAAGCGGGTCTCGAAGACGCGCACGAGGGGACGGGTGTGAGGGAGCGGGCGGCTGCGTCCCGCTCAACCCCGCTCCGCCGCTCGCCGTTCCTCCTCCCTACCGGAGCTGGCCTCTCTCGGTCAGGAAGACCACGTCCACGCGGCCGTCTCCGTCGGTGTCGGCGAGCTCGGCCAGGGGCGTGCTCCCGGCGCGCACCTGGAGCACCGAGCCGCCGTCCGGCGCTCCGAGCCAGCGACCCTCCATCCGCCCGGCGTCTCCGTTCCCACGGCGCTCACCGTCGAGGCGGCCGAGGATCACGCTTCCGAGCACCTCGATCAGTCCGGGCTCCTCGAGCCGCGTCTCGCCCCCGGGAAGATCGCGCCGGAAGATGACGTCCTCCCAGCGTGCGCGCTCCCACCGGACGTCGTCCCGGTGGAGGCCCGCGCGGTCACGCAGGCCCCGGTCGGCCCACCCCTTCTCGACGCACCACTGCCAGCCGTGCACCGGGTGGCCGCTGCCGCTGCGGCAGAACGGCGGACCCTGGCCCTGACGCGCTCCGGACTGGCCCCGGGCGTCCCGACCGCGGTCGTCACGGCGGACGTCGCGACCGCGGTCATCCCTGGCCCGGTCGTCCCGAGCCCGGTCGTCCCGGGGGCTCCGCGCGCGGTCGTCCCGACGGGCGTCCCGGTCGATGGCCTCGACCGAGGAGACCACGTCGGAGAGTATGGGCTGCCACCACTGGGCCTCTCCGGAGCCCTGCTGTGCCGTCGCCGGAAGGGCAATGGCGAGAGCCGCGGCGCCTGCCAGGAGTGTCGTCGAACCGAAGTATCTCATGTCGCCTCTCCCTTTCGAGGTGGATCGACGAATGGATACCCGTAACTATCCCGAAAGTTCCCGGCGCGGTGCGGCTGTGAGTCCGGGCTTACCCG
>CAYPDV010000102.1:0-7787 GCA_964409525.1 uncultured Gemmatimonadaceae bacterium | reverse complement strand
ATGCCGTACGCGCAGTGGCACTACCCCTGCGAGAACGCCGACGTCTTCGAGGGCCACTTCCCGGCCGACTTCATCTGCGAGGGGGTGGACCAGACCCGCGGGTGGTTCTACTCCCTGATGGCGATCGCCACGATGCTGGACCGCGGATCCCCCTACCGGAACGTCATCGTCAACGACATGATCCTCGACGCCGAGGGTCAGAAGATGTCGAAGTCCCGGGGCAACGCCGTCGATCCCTGGGACGCCCTCTCGCGGCACGGGGCCGACGCGCTGCGCTGGTACCTGGTCACCGTGAGCAATCCCTGGGTGCCGAAGCGGTACGACGAGGAGGGGGTCGCCGAGGCGGCCCGGAAGTTCTTCGACACCCTCTTCAACACGTATCGATTCCTGGCCCTGTACGGGAACGTCGAGGCGTGGGAGCCCTCCGAGCTGGATCCGCCGGAGACGGAGCGCCCGGTCCTCGACCGCTGGATCCTGAGCCGGCTCGACGGCCTGGTGCGCGAGGTCGGCGGCGCGCTGGAGCGGTACGAGACCACGCCGGCCTACCGGGCCGTCGGCCTCTTCGTGGACGAGGATCTCTCCAACTGGTACGTCCGCCGCTCCCGCAGCCGGTTCTGGGGCCGGGGAGAGCCGGGGGAGGTCCGGGCCGCCTTCCGCACCCTGCACGAGTGCCTCCGCACCGTGGCGCTCCTGGTGGCTCCGGTCACTCCCTTCGCCGCGGACTGGCTCCACCGCGCTCTCGCCGGATCGAGCGTCCATCTGGGTGCCTTTCCCGAGCCCGTCGACGCCCGCCTCGACCCGGGGCTCGAAGAGGAGATGGAGGGGGCCCGCACCCTCGCCACCCTCGGCCGAGCCGCGCGCGAGGAGGTGGGGATCCGGGTGCGCCAGCCGCTCCGCACGCTCCATGCGGTGCTTCCCGGGGCGGGGAGGATCCGCGAGGAGGTCCTCGATCTGGTCCGGGGCGAGCTCAACGTGAAGGAGATCTCCTTCCTCGATTCCGCCGACGAGCTGGTCCGGCTCGTCGCGCGCCCGAACTACCGCGCCCTCGGCCCCCGCTTCCAGCAGCGGACCGAGACGGTCGCCGCCGCGGTACGGGAGGCGGGCGAGGAGGCGCTCCGCCGTCTCCGCGACGACGGAGTCCTTCCGGTCGAGATCGAAGGCGAGACGGTCGAGCTCGGCCCCGACGAGGTCGAAGTCGTGGAGGAGGCGCGCGGCGACCTGGCCGTCCGCTCCGAGGGAGGCGCCACCGCGGCGCTCGACCCCGCCCTCGACGACGCGCTCCGCGCCGAAGGCGTGGCCCGGGAGCTGGTGAATCGCATCCAGCGCCTTCGCAAGGATACCGGACTCCAGGTCACCGACCGCATCCGGCTCGGCATCTTCGGGCCCGGTACGGTTCGTGAGGCCGCCCGCGCGCATCGGGACTTCATCCGGGGAGAGACGCTGGCGGTGGACGTGGAGGTCGAGGCTCCGGATCGGAGCGGCGGCTACGAGTCCGAGCAGGAGGTGGACATGGACGGGGTATCCGCCTCGGTCGCGCTGAGCCGGGCCGCGGATTGAGCCTCGCCTCGGCCGGAAGCCCGCCGTGAACGCGCCCGAGGAGACCCGGACCCGGGCGCTCACCGTCGAGCCGGAGGAGGGCGGAGAGAGGGTGGACCGGTGGCTGGCCGAGCGGCTCGAGCTCTCGAGGACGCGGATCCAGGCGCTCCTGGAGGAGGGCCGGATCCGGGTGGACGGCGCGGTGCCGAAGAAGTCGGAGCCGGTCGAGGCCGGCCAGCGGGTCGTCGTCGAGATTCCTCCCCCCCGTCCGCTGGACGCCGAACCGGAGGACCTGCCGCTCGACGTCGTCCACGAGGACGAGGGGCTCCTCGTGGTGAACAAGGCCGCCGGCATGGTGGTGCACCCGGCGCCGGGTCATCCGAGGGGGACGATGGTGAACGCGCTCCTCCACCACGTCGACGACCTCTCGGGCATCGGGGGGATGCTCCGACCGGGCATCGTGCACCGTCTGGACAAGGATACCTCGGGCCTCCTGGTGGTCGCGAAGCGCGACGATGTCCACCGCGCGCTTTCCGACGCGCTCCGGCGGCGGGAGGTCCGGCGGCTTTACCGCGCGGCGGCGTGGGGCCATCTTTCCCAGTCGCCGATCCGGATCGACGCGCCGATCGGGCGTCATCGGGCCGACCGGACGAGGATGGCCGTGGTCGAGGACGGAGGGCGCAGGGCCGTCACCCGGGCCAGGATCCGTGAGCGGTGGATCGCCGCGGAGCTGCTCGACGTGGCGCTGGATACGGGCCGCACCCATCAGATCCGCGTACACCTGGCCCACCTCGGACATCCGGTGGTCGGAGACGAGACCTACGGGCCCGGCTGGGAGCGGGGAATGGGTGGGGAGGGACGGCGATGGGCGCGGGAGCTGGCACGACGGGTTCCCCGTCAGTTCCTGCATGCGTCCGTCCTCTCCTTCGTGCACCCGCTCACCGGCGAACGGACACGGTTCCGGGCGCCGATACCACCGGACCTCGCCGAGCCGGCGCGCTGGGCCCGCGAGACGACGGCCGGCGCGGCGAGTTCCGAGCGCTGACTGCCGACAACCGACGGAGCCGACACGTGGTCACGATCGATCTCGATCCGAGGCTGACCTTCGACACCTTCGTGATCGGGCCGGCGAACCGGCTCGCCTCCGCGGCGGCTCGACGGGCCGCCGGTTCGCCGGGGACCAGCTACAATCCGCTCTTCATCTACGCCGGTTCCGGACTCGGGAAGTCTCACCTCCTGACCTCCATCGCGCATCATTTGCTCCGCCACGATTCCGGGCAGCAGGTCGTCTACAAGACGATCGAGGACTACCTGGACGAGCTGACACAGGCCCTCGAATCCGGCGAGCGGGAGGCTCTGAGGGAGCGCTACCGGGAGCTCGACGTGCTCCTGGTGGACGACGTGCAGTTCCTCGCCGGACAGCCGGAAGCGCAGGAGATGCTGCTCAGGACTCTCGACGCCCTCGGTGACTCGGGGAGCCAGATCGTGCTCGCCAGCGACCGCCCGCCCGCCGAGATCGACGGGCTCGACGAGCGCCTCCTGTCCCGCTTCTCGGGCGGGCTGATCGTCGACATCTCGGCGCCGGAATACGAAACCCGTGTCGCGATCATCCGGAAGAAGCTCGATATGCGTGGCGCGGAGCTCGCTCCCGGCGTGGCCGAGGCGATCGCCCGGCTCCCGGTCGGCAATGTCCGGGAGCTGGGTGGGGCTCTGAACCGGATCATGGCCGTCCAGGAGCTCGAGGACCGCACCGTGGCGCCGGACGAGGTCCCTGCGCTCCTCGGAATGGAAGAAGCGGCGACGGAAGGAGAAGGAGACGCTCTCGAGGAGGCGGCCGGTGAGCCCGGGGAGGAGTGGCAGACGCTCTTCCGGATGGCCGCCGAGGAGGCGGAGGCGGAGGGGCTCCTGGCGTCCCGTCTCCGGCGAGTCCTCCAGTCCGGCAGTGCCCCGGACGACCCCGGCGCCGTGGTGGAGGAGTTTCGCACGGGGGTCGAGCGCCTCCGGGAGATCCGGGCGGAGATCGCCCGGGTGGGCAATCCCTGGCCCCAGACCGCCGAGCAGGTGCTGCGGAATCCGGAGCGGCTCGAGGAGGCGGAAGCCTTTCTCACCTCGGTGCGCGAGCGGCTCCGTCCCTTCCCGGCGCTTCCTCCCGGCCCCTCCCTCGACGAGCTGGAGGGCCGGCTCTCGCCGCTCGGAGTCAAGGCGGCGCGCCACCTGGTGAGGGAGGCGCGCTCCGAGTACAACCCGCTCTACCTCTGGAGCGCGGGTCGACCGGCCGCTCGTGAGCTGGCCGGCGCGGCGGCCCGGACCTTCGTCGAGGAGAACCCGGGAGGGGTCGTCGCGCTCACCTCGCTGGAGGCCTTCGCCGAGGAGTTCATCGACGCTCTCGGCCGGGGGGTCGCCGGGGCGTGGCGGGAGCGGTGGTGGGCCGTCGACCTCCTGGTGGTGCACGACATCGAGCGGCTCACGGCGACGGAGCGCGCGCAGGACGAGTTCTTCCACCTCTTCGAGGCGCTGAAGCGGAGGGAGTCGCTGTGCCTGTTCGCCGCGGACCGTCCCCCCACCGGCATCGAGGGTATCGATGAGCGCCTCCGCTCCCGCTTCGAGGGGGGGCTCGTGGTCGAGGTGGAGGGCGATCGGATGGATCCGGACGCGGCCGAGCGGGTGCCGGATCCCTCCGCCGGGCTCGAAGGCCGGACCGGAAGAGGGTGGCGCCCCTCGCCCGAGAAGGTCGTCTGGGAGTGGCCGTACGTCGAGGAGCGCCTGGTGGAGGAGCTCGAATAGATGGGCATCGAGGGCTCGCTCGCCGACGTCAGTCTCGCGGACATCTGTCAGCTTCTCGCCCTGGGGGGGAAGACCGGCTGCCTCAGCGTGACCGATCGCTCGAACTTCGGCTACGTCTACTTCGCCGATGGTCGCGTCATCCACGCTTCTGTCGTCAACCGTCCCGACCGGCTCGGTGAGCTCCTGGTCCGCAACGACGTCATCACCCGGGAGGCGCTCTCGGAGGCGATGGGCCTGCAGGCCCGCACGCCGGGCCGCCGCCTCGGGCAGATCCTGATCGAGATGGGGGCGCTCGATCAGGACGAGCTGGAGCGGTGGATCACGGTCCAGATCGAGGAGGCGATCTACTTCCTGTTCACGTGGAGCCAGGGCTCCTTCCACTTCGATCCCGAGCAGCGGCCGGAGGAGGAGGGCACCCTCCTCGTCTCGATCAACCCCGAGAGCCTGCTCCTCGAAGGCGCCCGTCGCGTCGACGAGTGGAGCATGATCGAGAAGAAGATCCCCTCGCTGGACCTGGTATTCCGGCTCGAGAGGGATCCGCGGGACGATGAGGACGTCGAGCTCACCGACGAGCAGGGCCGGATCCTCCCACTGCTCGATGGAGAGCGGACCGTCCACGACCTCACCGAGGAGGCCGGGCTCGTGGAGTTCGAGGGTGCCAAGGCGCTCTACGGCCTGATCCAGGCCGGCTACGCGGAACGGGTCGGGAAGCGATCGAGGGCCGGTGCCGAGCCGGACGGCGTGGCGCAGCGGATCAGACTCGGCGAGGCCTTCTATCGCTCCGGGATGTTCGAAGACGCGGAGCGGGAGTTCCGCGCCGTGCTGAAGGACTCGCCCGGCGAGGCGCGGGCGCGCCTCCACCTGGCGCTCGTCGCGCTCCGCAAGGAGGATTTCCACGCCGCTCTCGAGCATCTCGACGCGGTCCGCGAGGAGGAGCGGAGCTCGTACGGGATCCTGCGGAACCGCGCGCTGGCGCTGGAGCGGCTCGGCCGCTTCGAGGAGGCGCGTGAGACCTTGAGCGCGGCCGATCGGGGGCGACCCGGGGATCCGGATCTGCTCCTGGCGCGGGGCATCCTCGAGATGAAGGCGGACCGTCCCGCGGACGCCGACCGGCTCTTCCGGGAGTACCGCTCGCTCCGCGGCCCCCAGACCCCGCCGGCGCTGTTCTACGGATATGCGGCCCTCGCGGCCGCCATGGCCGACGATCTCCGCTGGGCGGTGACCCTCGTCCGCGAAGGGCTCGGATCCTACCCCGAGCACGGGCCGCTGCTCGTGAATGCGGGGGCGATCCTGGAGCGGAAGGGCGAGGAGGAGGCCGCACGCGCCCTCTACGATCGGGCGCTCGCCGAGACCCCGTTTCCTCCGCAGGCGCATCGCAACCTCGGAGACCTCGATCTGGCGGCGGGCGACCGCGAGGGGGCGAAGGCGCACTACGAGCGTGCGGTCATGCTCGATCCGGAGCTCGGCGCGGAGATCTACCTCCGGCTTTCCGAGATCGCCCGGAGCTCCGGAGAGGAGGAGGTCGCCTCGCTCCTGCTCCGGAGGGCGCGGGAGCTCGATCCGGATCACGCCGCCGTGCGGGAGCGGCTCGCCGCCACCGAGGGGTGAGACGGCGGTCGTTCCTCGTGGTCCTCCTCCTCTCGCTCGTGCTGGGGCTCGGGACGGCGTCCGGCGGGCACGCTGCGGCGCCGGAGCCCTTCCTTCAGGACGGCGCGACCGTCGGAGCGGAGGCCGCCGAGGCCGGTTTCGAACCGGTCCTGGACAGCGTGGTCGCCGGACGGATCCGCGTATTCCACGCACCGGGGCAGAGCCTGCGGGCGCGCCGGCTGCTCCGTGCCATCGAGGAGCGGGCGCGCTTCCCCGGGCTTCCCGCCGAGCTGCCCTCCCCCGTTCGCGCCTACCTCGCACCGGACGAGGAGACCTTCGCGGCCCTCACCGGGGGCGCCGTGCCGGAGTGGGGAGCCGCGGTCGCGATCCCGTCCCGCGACCGGATCGTCCTGCCGGCGTACGCTTCGGAGCGGACCCGGTGGGGGCCGGCGGAGGAGTCTCTCCGCCACGAGCTGGCACACATCGCCCTCCACCAGTATCTGGAGGGGCTACGGATCCCCCGCTGGTTCGACGAGGGGTATGCCCGTTGGGCGTCGGGGCAGTGGGACGCCGGCGAGGCGTGGCGGCTCCGCCTCGCGCTGGCGGGGGGCGGGGTGCCCTCGCTCGATTCGCTCACGCTGGCGTGGCCCCGGGGGCGGGCGTCGGCCGAGCTCGCCTACCTCCTGTCCGCGAGCGCGGTGGAGTACCTGACGCTGCACGGCGGCGAGCGGGCACTCCGCGCGTTCCTGGAGCGGTGGCGGGAGGAGGGGAGCATGGAGCGGGCGCTCCGACGGGTGTACGGCATCACCGGAGGTCAGCTCGAGGAGGAGTGGCGCCGGCACGTGAAGGATCGGTACGGGGGGCTCTTCCTCCTCACCCGCTCCAGCGTCCTCTGGCTCTTCCTCGCCATCGGGGTGATCGTGCTCGCGTGGATCCGGCGGCGGCGGGACCGGGAGGCGATGGCTCGCCTCCGGGCGGCGGAGGACCCGTTCGACGGGAACGCGGAGGAGCCGTTCGGGAGGGACGAGGAGGCGGGGCGCTTCCGGCGGGACCCCGAAGATCCGTCCGCGTAGGGCGGTGGGGCTCCTACTCCGACTCGTCCGGAAGACCGGACTCGCGGGTGCGCTCCGAGTCGCCTTCCGCGGTCATCCCGGGACTGCCCGGCTCCTCGGCGCTCGGCTGCCTGACCTCGACCGGGAGCTCCACCGCGAACGTCGACCCGTGCTCCTCCTCGCTTTCGACGGAGATCGTCCCGTCGAGCAGGTGCACGAGCTTGCGGGTGATGGAGAGCCCGAGCCCGGCGCCGCCGAACTGTCGGGTGGGGGACTGGTCGACCTGGCGGAAGTCCTGGAAGATCTCGTCCAGCTGCCCCGGGGAGATCCCGATGCCGGTATCGCGCACCTCGATCCGGACCCGCCTCCGTTCGTCGATCGGACGCGCCCGGACCCGGATGGACCCTTCCGGCGTGAACTTCACGGCGTTCGACAGCAGGTTCAGCAGGATCTGCTTGACCTTCGTGCGGTCGGTGCGGAGCTGGGGAAGATTCTCGTACAGCTCCGTCGCGAACTCGAGCTCCTTCTCGCGGATCATGGGCTCGATCGTCTGCGACAGCTCGCCGATCACCGACTCCAGCCGGACCTCCTCGATCTTGATCGGCATCTTCCCGGCCTCGATCCTGGAGAGGTCGAGGATGTCGTTGATGAGCGCCAGAAGGTGGTCGCACGCGGTGTGGATCTTGGACAGCGCCTGCTCCTGGCGGTCGTTCAGATCGCCGTAGATCCGCTCCCGTAGAAGCGAGGTGTAGCCGAGCATCGCGTTGATGGGTGTGCGGAGCTCGTGGCTCATGCTGGCCAGGAACTCGCTCTTGAGGCGCGACGCCT
>CAYPDV010000101.1:0-7833 GCA_964409525.1 uncultured Gemmatimonadaceae bacterium | reverse complement strand
GATGAACCGGAACAAGCATCTCCACGTCGTCACGCTGGAGAACCCGATCGAGTTCCTCCACCGCGACAAGATGTCGTCGATCACGCAGCGCGACGTCGGCACCGACACCGACTCGTTCATGACGGGCCTCCGGGCCGCGCTCCGGCAGGACCCGGACGTGATCCTGATCGGCGAGATGCGCGACAAGGAGACGATCGAGACCGCGCTGAAGGCGGTCGAGACGGGCCACCTCGTGATCTCGACGGTCCATACGAAGAACGCGGTGCAGACGGTGTCGCGGCTGATCGCCGTCTTCCAGCCGAGCGAGCAGGAGATGATCCGGATCCGGCTGGCCGAGTCGCTCCAGGCGGTGATCAGCCAGCGGCTCCTGCCGACCCTGGACGGCGAGGGCCGGGTGCCGGCGGCCGAGGTCATGCTCGCCACCGGGACCATCAAGGACTGCATCCGCGACTCGGACCGGACCGACGAGATCCACGACCTGATCGCCGAGGGCCGGGACCACTACGGCTCGCAGACCTTCGATCAGCACCTGGCCGAGCTGGTCAAGGAGGGGAAGGTCGACTTCGAGATCGCCAAGGCCGCCGCCAACAACCCCGGCGATTTCGAGCTGAAGATGAACGTCTTCGGCGAGGACGACGGCCAGGCCGCCCCTCCGGGCGTGGGCGAAGAGGGGATGGCGGACGAGATGAGCAACCTCTTCGGTGGCTGACCGTCGGGACCGCGCCGGCCGGCCGACGATCGGGATCCGCGCCGGCCGGCCGATGATCGGAATCCGCGCCGGCCGGCCGACGATCGGAATCCGCGCCGGGCGATGACCGGGGGCGTCGATCCGACGGGGGTGCTCGTCCCCGTCCCCACGCCCTTCGACCGGGTCACGGGCGAGCTGGACACGGTGGCGCTCCGCGCACACCTGCGGGGCCTCCTCGAGCACCCCGTCCGCGGCGTCCTCCTCGCGGGCTCGACCGGCGAGGCCGTCCTCCTCGACGAGGCCGAGCGCCGGCGGATGGTGGAGGCGGCCAGGGAGGTCGTGCCCGGAGGGCGCCTGCTCCTGGCGGGCACCGGCGCCGAGTCGACCCGCGCCACCATCCGCCTCACGGAGGCGGCCGCGGAGGCGGGCGCGGACGCCGTGCTCGTCCAGCCGCCGGCCTTCTACCGGCCGGCGATGACCCCCGGCGTCCTGGTCGAACACTACCGGTCCGTCGCCGACGCCTCGCCCGTGCCGATCCTGCTCTACCAGGTGCCGGGCCGGCTCTGCTCGGTCGACCTGTCCGCGGGGCTCGTGGGCGAGCTCGGCCACCACGAGAACGTGATCGGGATCAAGGACTCCCGGGGCGACCTCGGCCGGCTGGGCGAGCTGGTGGAGGTGGCCGGCGACGGCTTCCGCATCCTGGTCGGGAGCGGCGCGCACCTCTACGGCGGCCTCGAGGTGGGCGCGCACGGCGGCATCCTGGCCGTCGCGAACCTCGCTCCGGCCGACGCGGCCGCTCTCCACTCCGCCTTCGAGGACGGGCGCGCCGCCGAGGCGGGGCGGCTCCAGGAGCGGATCGGGCCGATCCACGTCGAGGTCGTCGGCCGCTTCGGCATCGCCGGCGTGAAGGTGGCCCTCGACATGCTCGGCGGCTACGGGGGCCCTCCGCGTCCGCCGCTCCGCCCCCTCGACGAGAAGGACCGTGAGAAGGTGCGCGCCACCCTGGAGCGGGCAGCGCTGATCTGAGGCGGAGCGTGGCTTCCACGCCGCGCTCCGCACGCCGAACCCGAGAACGGGGGATGCCGACATGACCGGTCCGACCTACGGAGACTCCTACTCGCAGAACGCCGCCGAGAACTACGAGCGGTACTTCGTCCCGTCCATCGGTCGTCCGGTGGCCGCGGACCTGGTCGAGGCCGCGGCCCTCCGTCCGGGTGAGCGCGTGCTGGACGTGGCGTGCGGGACGGGCATCGTCGCGCGGCTGGCCGCCGAGCGGGTGGGCCCGCAGGGCGCGGTCGAGGGCCTGGACCCCAATCCGGCCATGCTCGCCGCCGCCCGGGAGGGTGCGCCGTCGGACTCCTCCATCGCCTGGCACGAGGCCCCGGCGGAGTCGATGCCTCTGCCGGACGAGCGCTTCGACGTCGTCCTCTGCGGCATGGGGCTCCAGTTCTTCTCCGACCGGGAGGCCGGACTGCGGGAGATGCGCCGCGTCCTCGTCCCGGGCGGCCGCCTCCTCGCCAACCTTCCCGGGCCCGCCCCCCCTCCGCTGGAGGCGATGGCCGAGGCCCTCGCCCGCCACGTGAGCCCCGAGAGCGCCTCCTTCGTCCGTGCGGTCTTCTCTCTGCACGACGCCGACGAGATCCGATCGCTCGCGACCGACGCCGGCCTGGACGAGGTGGAGGTCCGATCGGAGCTCGTGCCCCTCCGCCTGCCGCCCCCCGCCGACTTCCTCTGGCAGTACGTCCACAGCACGCCCATGGCGGCGGTGGTCGCTCAGGTCGACGAGGAGCGCCTGGAAGCCCTCGAGCGGGACTTCACCGACCGGTGCGAGGACTTCGTGCAGGAGGGCGCGCTGGTCGGCGGAGTGAGGATGACCACGCTCTCGGCGAGGCGATAGGGAGAGCCCCCGACCGCCCCCCTCCGCTTTCCCCGCCGCCGCCGGTGCCCCATCTTGGCCGACCCCGGCCGCGGGACCGGACCGGGAATCCCCCGAGGGAGGCGCCCGCTTCCGGCGAGCCCGCCTCGGATCCGCTGCCACTCCCGAACAGAGATGGAGGTCGACGGTGAGACCCGTCCTTCTGCTCGCGGCCCTCGCGACGGCCGCCTCGCCCCTGCTCGACGGAGCCGCCTCGGCGCAGGCGCCGGGCGAGCCTCTCTTCCCGGATCCCTTCCCCTCCACCTACGAGCCGCTGCCGTCCGAGCCGGTGCTGATCCGGAACGCGACGATCCTCACGGGCGCCGGCGAGCGGATCGAAGGCGGCTCGCTCCTCCTCCGCGACGGGGTCATCGAGGCGATCGGGACCGACCTCGCCGCACCGGCGGGGGTGCGGGTGATCGAGGCGGAGGGACGCTGGGTCACGCCGGGCCTGATCGACACCCACTCCCACCTCGGCAACTACGCCTCGCCGGGCATCGCCTCGCAGGCGGACGGGAACGAGCTGACCGACCCGAACACGGCGCAGGTCTGGGCCGAGCACGCGGTCTGGCCGAACGATCCCGGCTTCGGGCATGCCCTGGCCGGCGGGGTCACGACGCTCCAGGTGCTGCCGGGCTCGGGCAACCTCTTCGGCGGACGGGGGGTGACCCTCCGGAACGTGCCCTCGCGCACCTACCAGGGGATGAAGTTCCCGGGCGCGCCGCACGGCCTGAAGATGGCGTGCGGCGAGAACCCGAAGCGGGTCTACGGGAGCCGCGACGAGTTCCCCGCCTCGGCCATGGCGAACGTGGCGGGCTACCGGATGGGCTGGATCGATGCCTCCGAGTACCTGGAGGAATGGCGGGAGTGGCGCCGGGGCGGCGCCGATCCCGACGAGCGGCCGGAGCGGGACCTCCGCATGGAGTCGCTCGCGGCGGTGCTGAACGGCGACGTCCTGGTGCACAACCACTGCTACCGGGGCGACGAGATGGCGACGATGATCGACGTCGCGGGGGAGTTCGGCTACGAGGTCGCCTCCTTCCACCACGCGGTCGAGGCGTACAAGATCCGCGACCACCTGGCCGAGAACGGGATCTGCGCCTCCATGTGGGGCGGCGGAAACTGGGGCTTCAAGCTGGAGGCGTACGACGGCATTCCCGAGAACGTGGCGCTCGTCCACGAGGCCGGCGGGTGCGCGATCGTCCACTCCGACAGCGGCCACGAGATCCAGCGGCTGAACCAGCACGCCGCGCAGTCGCTCGCGGCGGCGTGGAGGAGGGGCCTGGACATCGGGCCCGAGGACGCCATCGGCTGGATCACGCTCAACCCGGCCCGGGCGCTGGGCGTCGCCGGCGAGACCGGCTCGCTGGAGGTCGGCAAACGAGCCGACGTCGTGCTCTGGTCGGGCGATCCCTTCTCGGTCTACACCCGCACGGAGCGGGTCTTCGTGGACGGCGCGCTCGTTTACGACCGCGCGGCCCCCGACCCGCACCTCTTCGGAGACTTCATGCACGGCATCGTGATCGAGGAGGAGGGACGATGAGGGGCGTGGCGAGGGTGCCGGCGGCCGCGGCGGTGGCGGCCGTGGCGGCGCTCCTGCTCGCTCCGGCGGGGCCGACGGCGGCCCAGGAGACGGTGGCCGTGACGAACGCCACCGTGCACACGGTCTCGGGTCCCGTGCTCGAGGGCGCGACGGTGCTGATCCGGGACGGCGTGATCGCGGCCGTCGGGGCCGACGTGGAGGTGCCCGGAGGCGCGCGGGTGGTGGACGGGACGGGCCGCGTCGTCACGCCCGGCCTCACCGACTCCTACTCGCAGATCGGGCTCGTGGAGATCGGCCTCAGCGCCCGGGGCACCGTGGACCACTCCACCTCCGAGGACGCCCTCCAGGTCGTATTCAACCCGCTCCTCGGCGTGAACCCGGAGAACACGCTCATTCCCAACAACCGGATCTTCGGCGTGACCTCGGCCGTGCTCCGGCCGGGCGGCGGCCACCTCTTTCCGGGACAGGGGGCGCTGATCGCGCTCGCGGGCGGGAGCGTGGACGAGATGACCCGCCGGGAATCCGTCGCCGTCTACGCCCGCATGGGCGAGGGCGGGGCCGGCGAGGCGGGCGGCTCGCGCGCCGCCAACTACCAGATGCTCCACGACGCGCTGTGGGACGCCCGCGCCCGGATACTCAGGGTCGACGACGATGACGGGGACGGCGACGATCCCCGCGCCGAGGGCGACCGCTCCTCGCTCTCGAACCGCCAGCTCGACGCCCTGGGCGCCGTGCTCCGGCGCGAGCTTCCGCTCGCGGTGAGCGCCGATCGCGCGAGCGACATCCGCCTCGCGCTCCGGCTCCGCTCGGAGTTCGACGTCCCGATGGTCGTGATCGGGGCCCGGGAGGGGTGGCGGGTCGCCGACGAGATCGCCCGGGCGGGCGTCGCGGTGGTCGTGAACCCGCTGGTGAACCTGCCCGGGTTCGAGGCGCTCCAGGCCCGCTACGAGAATGCGGCGATCCTGTCCGAGGCCGGCGTGGAGGTCGTGATCTCGAGCTTCTCGAGCCACCAGGTGCGGAACCTCACCCACGCCGCCGGCCATGCGGTGGCCTACGGGATGGACCACGCCGCCGTCCTCGAGGCGGTGACGCTCGCCCCCGCCCGCGTCTGGGGGGTGGACGGCCGCATGGGCAGCGTCGAGGTCGGAAAGGTCGCCGACCTCGTCGTCTGGTCCGGCGACCCCTTCGAATTCTCGACCACCGCCGAGCACGTCTTCATCGGTGGCCGGGAGGTGCCGAGGGACTCGCGCCAGGACCGGCTCTACGAGCGCTACCGGACGCTGGAGGATCCGCGGCTGGGAGGCTGAGGCGGGATCACCTCGATCCCGCCATCGCGGCCAGGAGGTAGACGAGCCCGGCGCTCCCGTCCATCGTCGGCTCGTTCGTCGAGTAGTCGCCGAAGTCGTCGTGGTAGACCACGCGGCCGGTGTTGAAGTCGGCGAAGCGGTCCTCCTCCTCGAGGCTCACGTGGAGGAGGCTCTCGAAGATCGTGCGGTAGACCGGCCCGTCGACGAGGCCGCCGGCCTGGGTCTCGGGGCCGATCTCGCGGGCGACGATCGAGTGCGGATTCCGCGGTGTCCTGCCGCCCTCCGGCAGACCGATCACCATGGACATCCCCCAGGGGTTGGTCCCGAAGAGCCAGTCGAAGGCGGCGGTCTCGTACTCGCGGTAGCGCTCGTCGCCGCTCATGCGCCGGTACAGCCACGCCTGGGTCGCGAAGGCCGCCATCAGGTTGTTCGAGCACCAGATGAAGGGGATCCCGACGCGGAATCCGTGATCGGCGCGGGCGGCGACCGCTTCCATCCCCTCCCGGTAGTAGCCCTCCATCCGCTCCCGCTCGCCGGGAGCTCCTTCGCGCCAGACCTCGTAGTGGCCGTGGTTGACGAAGGGGTAGAACTCGTAGTGGCGTGCGGTGTCGCGACCCATCCAGGGGCTGACCGGCTCGGCGCCGGCGTACTCGAGCGCCTCGGCCAGGTAGCGCTCCTCGCCGGTGAGGGCGTGGAGCTGGGCGGCGGCGAGCTCCATGTCGTCGACCCAGCTCTCCTCTTCGTAGAAGTAGGGCGCGCGCATGGGGGCCGTCTGGCAGACGCCGGGGTGCTCGCGCCCGAGCTCGTAGGCGGCCCGGGCCTTCCGGGCCAGCGTGTCGGCGAAGGCCGGCTCCCGCTCGCCGAGGAGCCGCGCGCCGAGCCCCATCGCCGAGGCGAACTTCCCGGCCGTCGAGGCGAGGCCGTCGGAGCGGTTCCGGTGCTCGCCCAGCCCCTGCGGCTCGCCCGTGCACGGGTAGACGGGCCGCGGGCCGCCCGCGCCCCAGCCGTAGTCGACGGTGTCGGTCGTGGGCAGGGCCCAGACGGTGTGGTCGCGGTCGTCGGCGATCTGGTTCAGTAGGAGGTCGTCCTCCGGATACATCCGGACCAGCCAGTCGAGCCCGTGACGTGCCTCGTCCAGCACGTCGGCCACGCCGTTCGGGCCGGGGAGCCCCCGGGCGTCGTGCCGGTCACCGAGCGCGTCGGGGTGGTCGCGCGCCGCCGCTAGCATGCCGTAGGTGGCGTGCGCCGAGGTGGCCACGTACTGGAGGTAGTCGGCCGCGTCGTGCCACCCGCCGCTCACCGGCAGCCGCTCGCCCGCTCGGGGGTGGTCCACCAGGATCCCGTCTTCGGTGTGCACGGAGTCGCCGAAGAGGGGATTGAAGCCGGAGCGCTGCTGACGGAGGTACGCCAGCACGGCGTCCGCCGCCCCGGCGTAGGCGTCCCGGGCCACGCGCACCCGAACCGGACGGGCGTCTCCGGCCACGATCGTGAACTCGCCCTCCTCCTCGAGGCCGGAGAAGTCGAGGCGGTGCGTGGTCACGCACGGCCCGAAGCCGGGCTCGGCCGTCGCGGGGGCGGGCCCGAAGGCGACCTCCCTCTCGCCGTCGACCACGGTGAAGTCGGCGATCCGGGCGGGCTCGAGCGAGCAGACGACCGCCACCTTCGGACCCTCCGGCAGGTAGCCGAGCTGATTCACCCGCACGTGGTCCGTCGGATCTTCCGCGGGCTCGCTCGTCGCGGTTTCTGCCGCGCGGGCGTCCCCGGTGGTCGGTTCCACGCGCTCCGTCCCCGGCCCCGGGGCCTCCGGGGAGACGGCCCCGGAGTGGCATGCCCAGAGCGCCGGGAGGACGAGAAGCGCCACACCCGCGCCGAGGGGCGACATGCCGGGTCTTCCGGGGGGGATCGGCATCGGCTTCGCCACGGGTGGAGGGAGGGAGCGTCGCTCCCGAAAGAGAGCGGACGAGCCGTCCGGGCGGAAGGGGCGGCCCACCCCGATTGACACCCCCTCCGGCCCCCTCTAGCTTCCTCCAGAGGAGCCGTCAGCGAGAAGCCCTTTCCCCCGGGAACGGGCTTTTTTCACGTCGGTATCCCCGACGTGTGATCCTGATCCGAGACGACTCCCTCCAGCGGATCCCCTCCGTGCCGCCCACCCGCCATACCGCGCCCTGCACCGTCGTCGTCGGCTGCCAGTGGGGTGACGAGGGCAAGGGCAAGATCGTCGACGTGCTGGCCGAGGACGTCGACGTCGTCGCCCGCTACCAGGGCGGTGCCAACGCCGGGCACACCGTGGTCGTCGGCGAGGAGGAGTTCATCCTCCACCAGATCCCCTCGGGCATCCTCCATCCGGACAAGCGCTGCCTGCTCGGCAACGGCGTCGTCC
>CAYPDV010000100.1:0-7947 GCA_964409525.1 uncultured Gemmatimonadaceae bacterium | reverse complement strand
GAACCTCTGGCGCGGCATCGAGGTGTACGCGGGGCTGCTGGCGGGGCTGGGGGCCGCGCTGGAGGCGGCGCTGCCGTAGACCGTTCCCGGCGCTCGCGTGGACAGCGGGAGGCCACGCCGTCACGCGTCTCCCGGGGCCCCTCGGGTCGGGTGTCGGGAGCTCCCCCCGTCGCGCGCTTCCCGGGGCCGCGCGCCCTACCTGCCGGGAGCTTGCTCCGGGTCGCGCTAAGCGGCGCGACGGCGCGAGCTCCCTCGTGAACGGACCGAGTGCCCCTGGAGCCGCGTGACGGCGCGGCCTCCCTCCGGGTGTGAATCAGCCCTGGAATCGGGCGACGGCGGAAGCCCCCTCCTGAACGGATCGAGGGGCCCCCGTAGCCGCATGACAGCGTGACCTCCGTCACCACCTCCTGGGTCCGACCGGAAGGAAGCGGGTGCCGTCACCCCCTCTCCGGGGCAATCGAGGCGGCGCAGCCCGGGAAGGCTGCGGAAAGAAGGCCGAGGACGCGCCGCGTCGCTCAGCGCGACCCGTGGCATCGCTCCGGCAGGCAGGGCGCGCGGCCCCGGGGAGGGGGTGACGGTGGCCGCTTCCGACGTCCACCGCGCCCGGCCGGAGGAAAGCGTGACGGCCGCCGCCTCCTCCGCCGTCCTACGGGGTCGGCTCGCCCCCGTAGCGCTCGAACCAGGACAGCACGTAGCCGACCTTCGAGACGAGGTTGCTGGGGCGCGCCACGATCCCGTGGCTGGCGCCCGGGATCCGCACCATCGCGCTCGGCACCCCCTGGATCTGGAGCGCCGCATAGAACTGCTCCGTCTCGGACATGGGGGTGCGGTGGTCCTCCTCACCGGTCAGCAGCATGGTGGGGGTCGTCACGTTCCCGACCCGGGAGAGCGGTGAGCGCTCCCAGTAGTGCATCGGGTCCTCCCACGGCGGGACGGGAAACCAGTAGCGGTGGTAGAAGGCGGGCCCGTCCGCGGTCAGGACGAAGCTGGTCCAGTTGATCACCGGCTTCGCCACCACGGCCGCGCGGAAGCGGTCGGTGGTGCCCACGATCCACGCGCTGAGCACACCGCCTCCGCTCCCGCCGGTCACGTAGAGGCGGTCGGGGTCCACGTACCCGCGCTCGAGCACCGCGTCCACGCCCGACATCAGGTCGTCGTAGTCCTGTCCGGGATAGGCGTGGTGGATCTCGTTGCCGAACTCCTCACCGTACGACGAGCTGCCGCGCGGATTCGTGTAGAGCACGACGTAGCCGGCGGCGGCGTAGAGCTGGATCTCGGCGGCGAAGCGCGGCCCGTAGTCGGCGAAGGGGCCGCCGTGGATCTCGAGGATCATCGGGTAGCGGCGGGAGGGATCGAAGTCCGGGGGCTTCACGATCCAGCCGTGGATGGAAAGCCCGTCGAAGGACGACTCCCACCGGATCTCCTCCACCTGGCCCAGCTCGCGGTGGGCGAGCAGGTCCTCGTTGACTGCGGTGAGCACCCGCGGATCGCCTCGCCCGTCCCGCCCGACGGCCACGTCGGCGGGCCGGTCCGGCGTGGTGTGCGTGAAGGCGTAGCGGCCGCCCGGCCCCGAGGTGAACGAGCCGGAGGCGTACGGCCGGCCGAGCGTCGTGCCGCCCACGTCGCCCGCCACCTCCCGTACGCGGCCGTCGAGGTCGACGAAGCCGATCCGCCCCTCCCCCTCGTCGGCGTACTGGAAGTAGATCCCGCTCCCGTCGGCGGCCCAGGAAGGCGAGGCGACGCTCCGGTCCAGCTCGCCGGTGAGGAGGCGTGAGCCGGAGCCGTCCCGCTCCATCACGTACAGCCTCGAGATCTGGTAGCCCTGCATCCGGTCGTCATAGCCCGTGTACGCGATCCGGCGCCCGTCGGGCGAGACGGTCGGCGAGCGGTCGGGCCCGTCCCGGTCGGTCAGCGGGCGCGTCTCGCCCGTCTCCACGTCCACCTCGTGGATCTCCGATTCGTTCGGATCGGTGCGCTCGGCCTCCTCCACCCGATTCGCGACGACGAGCAGGTGCCGACCGTCCGGGGTCCAGGTGGGGCTCCCGTGGTCGAAGGGACCATCCGTCACCTGCCGCGGGGTGCCGCCCTCCGCCGGCACCACGAAGACGTGCCGGTGGCCGGGCTCGAGGTAGCCGCGGCCGTCGGCGCGGTAGTTCAGCGACTCGATCACGCGTGCGGGCTCGGCCCACTCCGCCCCCTCGGGCGGAGACGGCCGGGTGTAGAGGGGCGAGCGGGTGCCCGGCACGAACATGGTGAAGGCGATCCGGCTGCCGTCGGGCGACCACGTGGCGCTCCCCGGAGAGCGTTCGAGATCGGTCACCTTCAGCGTCTGCCCCGTGTCCATCCATCGGACCCAGAGCTCGCTCCCCCCCTCGCGGCCGGAGGAGTAGAGGAGCCGGTCTCCCGAAGGGGACCAGCGGGGCGAGCCGTCGGAGGCCGTGCCCGTGGTCAGCGGACGGTGGCCGGAGCCGTCGAAGCCCACGATCCAGAGGTTCGAGCGGGTCCGATCGGTGTCGGCGTCCATGAAGTTGCGCACGTACGCCACCCGCTCTCCGTCCTGGGAGATCCGCGGATCGCTGGTCCACTCGAGTCCGAAGACGTCCATCGGGCGGAAGCGGTCGTCGGACTGCGCGGCCCGTTCCGCGTCGGGGGCGCGGGCCCGGTCCTGGGCGGAGGCGGGCGCCGGCCCGTGGAGCGAGCCGGCGACGAGGAGGACGAGGAGGATTCCCGCCGGGCGGGCGTGTACCGGGGCGATCGAAGCCATCGTTCAGCTCTGTCGGAGGCGGTGCCTGTCTCGGATCACCGAATCGAAGGGCTCCGATGTTCCCGCGCAACGACGGCGGGCCGGCGAACCGGCCATCCTGGCGCGACCCTGCTCAGCCCCCTCCGGCCGTGACGGTGAAGGGCTTGATCACGAGAAAGCGGAGAACCGGCTCCGTCAGTCGGGTTCCGATTCCCCCGACCGCATCCATCCGGAGGTCGACCACGCCCCCGACGTCGATCCCGGCCATCGCACGCCACATCGGCTTCAGATCCCCGTCGATCTCCCCGCAGATCAAGGTCGAGCAATGCTCGTCGACCCGTCGGTCCTCAGGTGCCGAAGGGGGCACTCGTACCTGCCTCTCGATCACGTCTGTCCAGACGACTCCTCCCCCACCGTAGAAGCGGTATCCCTCGGAGTCGTAGTCGGCGAGGACGATCGTCGTTCCCAGCTGGAGGGCGGGCTCGGCCCGAGAGAAAAAGGCGTCGATCTCGGAACGTGCCACTTCCTGAGCATCCGGGGGGAGGGAAGCGAGGGACGGCGGAAGATCGATCTCGCCGCCATCGAACTGGTTCCAGGCGACCGCGCTCTCGAGAGAAATGAGGAGCCGGAAAGGTCCGGTAGTCACGTGGATATCGTTCGAGATGGAAAAAAACACCTGGTCTGCCTGATCGATGAATCCTTCCACCGAGGGGAGATCCGATTCCAACTGGGCGACCCGCTCGTCGACGGCGAGTCCGATGCGCACCCGCCAGTCCATCGGTCGGAACCGTGTGGATCGATGACTGCCAGTGGCGTTCAGATGCACGCCGGCGTTCTCGAGGATTCCCTCGCCCCCTCTCCCGGAGCCCAGCACCGCCCCGAACCCGAGTGTGACCCAGCTCGAGCGGTCCTCCCCCGCGAGCATAAACCTGCCGCCATCCCGGGTCGCGGTCCCCGCGGCCAGGCGCGACGCTTCGACTTCCGGGACCGGCGCCCGAACCCGCAGATTCGTGTAGCGCCGTCTCAGGTCCTCGGCGAGCTCCACCGCGGATCGATTCCCGAAAGGAATCGTGACGGTACCCGAATCCGTCTGGATGACGAGGGCGTCGCGCGTGGCCCGCACGTGCGACGAGCACGGAAGGGTCATCGGATCGACTTCGGAACGATCGGCGGGTCGAGAAGCTGGCGACCCAGAGCTCGCCTCGAGTCCCAGAGGCATCCAGCTCGGTCCCCCGACCTCCCGACAGCCGTCCATGATCGTCAGCTCCAGAATCGGCTCCCCGTCGAGCTGCTGCCCTGGCGCGGTCGGCGGCAGATGGAACACCTGCGCGGCTCCAGGCTCGGCAGGCGCGATGGTCAGGAGGAGAACAGCGAGGATTCGGCGCGGCATATCTCTGCTCCGGAGAGCCTGGAGGGGAATTGGCCGCTCCACCCTACGCTCAAACGGAGCGGCGAGGCAAGGAGAAAATGAGCGATCCCGGGGAACCCTGGATCCTGCTTCCATGCTTCCACGACGAAGGGGGGGAGCCTCGCCGATCGGAGCGGGACGGGGGGAGGATCGAGCGAGGGCCCGGCCGCTCTGCTTGTTCCGGCGCACCCGAGCCCCCACGATTCCCCCTCGTATCCGCACGCGCCGCCGTCCGGCGGCCCTTTCCGTTCCTCCATCTCCCGGTTCCGAAGTGAGGACTCCGCCTGCGGCCCTGCTCCGGGCCTTCCTGGACGCCGAGCCCGACCCCGTCGTGGCCGTCGACCCGGAGGGGACGGTGCTCTTCTGGAGCCGGAGCGCCGAGCGGGTCTTCGGCTGGAGCGCGGACGAGGTGGAGGGCGAGATCGCCCCGATGGTGCACCCGGACGATCGGGAGTCCTTCCTCCGCCGGACCGAGGACTTCCTCCGCGGGCTCCCCCTTCGTGGCCGCCGCGTCCGGAAGATCCGCAGCGACGGCGAGGAGGTGCCGACCCTCGTCTTCCCCGCTCCACTCGAGATCCCGGAGGACGGCGCGGGAGGCGTGCTCTTCGTCTTCCGTCCCGTCCCGGAAGACGCGTCGCTCGAGCACCGCCTGCTCGAGAGCGAAAGGCGCTTCCGGGACCTCTTCGACCAGGCCGCCGACGCGCTCGTCCTCCACACGCCGGACGGAAGCCGGATCCTGGAGGTGAACCGGGAGACGTGCGACAGCCTCGGCTACACCCGTGCCGAGCTTCTCTCGATGTCGATCCCCGAGGTGGTGCGGAATCCGGGGCCGCCGGAGCGGACCTCCAGGGTCCGGGACCTCCCGGTCGGAGAGCGGATCGAGGGGGTCTCGGCGGTTCATCGTCGGAAGGACGACAGCGAGTTCCCCGTGGAGGTTCAGCTCGCGGCCCTCGAGTGAGAGGGCGAGCGCGCGATCCTCGCGAGCTGCCGGGACGTGCGGGAGCGGCGGCGCATCGAGAGCTCGCTCCGCGAGACGAACGCCCGGCTCGAGGCCCTCCTGGAGGCGGCCCCGATGATCATCATCGGCGCGGACCGGGAGAACCGGCTCACCATCTGGAACCCGGCCGCCGAGGAGATCCTCGGATGGTCCACCGAAGAGGTGCTGGGCGGGAGGAACCCGTACATTCCCGAGGAGGAGCGAGAGGACTACGAAGCGAAGATGGCCCACGTCATGGAAGGCGGGCAGCTCCGCGGAGAGGAGGTCCGTCGGCTACGGAAGGACGGAACCCCGATCATCCTCCAGCTCTGGACGGCCCCGCTCCGTTCCGAGACCGGCGACATCTCCGGCTCCATGGCGATCGCGGAGGACGTCACCGAGCGCCGCGAGATGGAGAGACAGCTCCGCCACGCCCGCCGCCTCCGCGCCGTGGGCCAGCTCGCGGGCGGGGTCGCCCACGACTTCAACAACCACCTCACGACCATCCTCTCTCTGGTCGAGCTGGTCCTGCTGGACCTGCCCGTCGAGCACACGTCCCGGGACGACCTCGAGGCGATCCGCGACGAGGCGCGCCGCTCCGCCCGCCTGACGCAGCAGCTTCTCGCCTTCGGGCAGCAGCAGGTCTTCCAGCCGCGCGTGCTCGACCTGAGGGAGGTGATCGACGAGACGGAATCCATGCTCCTGCGCCTCCTCCCGGAGAGTGTCCGTCTACGGACGGAGATCGAGGAGACGGTCGATCCCGTGCACGCCGATCCGATGCAGATCCAGCAGGTGCTCGTGAACCTCGTCGTGAACGCTCGCGACGCCCTTCCCGAGGGAGGCACGGTGACGATCGTGCTCCGACGGCCGGACGACCCCCGGCTCCGTGATCGCTACGTCGAGGTCGACGTCCGGGACGACGGGGTGGGTATCGAGCCGGAGGTGCAGGATCGGATCTTCGAGCCCTTCTTCACCACGAAGGGCAGCGAGGGTACGGGTCTCGGGCTCGCCACCGTCTTCGGGATCGTGGAGCAGAGCGGTGGAACGATCGAGGTGGAGAGCGAGCCGGGAGCGGGAACGACCTTCCGGGTGCTCCTGCCGCGGCACGCCCCTACTTGATCCGACCGTCCACCTGCTCGTTGACCCCCTGCTGCATCACCGCCGCGATGGTATGGAGCTCCGCGCCGAGGAGCCCGCGCCATCCCTCGTCCGAGCGGGCCAGGCTCTGGACCTCGACATCCGAGATCGGGATGCCCTCCACCTCCATGCGGACCCGCAGGACCACGTGCATCGTGTCCGCTCCTTCCACCACGCTTCCCACGACCGCGGCCTCGCTTCCGCGGATCACGTCCATCAACGCCCCATCCGCTCCGCCCGCCGCCTCCAGGAACCCTCCGACGATCCGCGCGAAGAACTCGCGGTCCGTCAGCGAGCGGGCGTCCGCGGGGCTCTCGACCTGGAGCACCTCGACCAGGAACGGCTCCAGCTCGGGGGATCCCAGGCCGGCGGAGAAGGCGCTCCGGAAACGGTCGATCTCGGCCGGATGCATGAGCTCCGCGATCCGCTCCGTGTCCATCGAGCGTCCGGCCTCGGCGATCGCGATCGCCACCTCCTCCGGGCTCTCCTGCGCGGTGGCGGGGCCCGCGAACGAGGCGAGCAGGACGAGGATGCCGGCGGAGAGTGCGGCGGTGGGGGCAGAGCGGAATCGGGAGGAGATCATCGGTCGGAGAGCGGAGGGGGCAGAGGACGGATGGACGGCAAGATAATCTGAGACTCCGCGCGCGGGCGAACCCATGGCGGACCCGGCTCGGTGATCCGTATTGACTTTCCGCCAATTTACTCTATTATACAGAGTGCTCTATTAATTTTGACCGGAGGATCCGATGGAGGATCAGGCGAGGGAGGACCTGGCATTGGTGCGGCGGTTCATGGAGGAGACCCGTCGCGAGGTGGTCGACCGCGGCACGCACCTGCTGATCTGGGGCGTGATCTCGACCGTGGGGCTCGGGATGACCTGGACGATCGTCGGGGGCATGGTGGATCTCGATCCGCGCTGGATGTGGGCGGGGCTCCTCGCAGCGGGCTGGCTCGCATCGATCGGGGTGGGTCGGCGGGAGGGCCGCGGCGCGCGGGTCCGCACGGTCGGACGGCGGCTCCTCTCGGCCGTCTGGGTCGCGACCGGCGTGAGCCTCACGCTCATCGGTATTGCGGGGCTCTTCGCAGGGGTGGTCGATGTCCGGGCGCTGCCCGGACTCCTCGCGATCGTGGTCGCCACCGCCTTCATGGTGACCTCGCTCCTCATCGGGGAACGGTGGCTCGCATGGATCGCGGCCGGATGGTGGCTCGGCGGCGGCGCGATGCTCGTCTGGTCGGGTCCGCGGGCCCTGCTCGCGATGGCGGCGATGGCCGCGGCGGGGATGGCGCTGCCGGGGGCGGTGCTCTTCCTGCGCGCGCGGCGGGAGCCGTCGTCGGCGCCCCACACCGATCCGGCATGAGCGCGTTCGACTACAAGCGGCTGGACGACGTCATCCACTCCCGGATCCGACTCGCGGCGATGTCGATCCTGGCCGGCGTGGACGCAGCGGAGTTCACCTATCTCCGGGACCGTACCGGCGCGACCGACGGGAATCTGGGAGCGCACCTTCGGAAGCTGGAGGAGGCCGGATACGTGGATGCGGAGAAGCGTTTCGAGGACCGGAAGCCGGTCACCCGCTACACCCTGACCGGAGAGGGTCGGGAGGCGTTCGGGCGCTACGTGGACCGCCTGGAGACGATGATCACGGGGGCGCAGGGGTGACCGTCCGGCTCACGGCGCCCCCC
>CAYPDV010000099.1:0-8047 GCA_964409525.1 uncultured Gemmatimonadaceae bacterium | reverse complement strand
GTGTCGCTCATGCGCGACCAGCTCCGGCGGGCGCGGGAGGTCGGCCTGGAGGCGGAGGTGCTGGACTCGACGCTGGAGCGGGCGCGGCGGTCGGAGATCGTGGAGCGGGCACGGGCGGGCGGGCTCCGGCTCCTGCTCCTCTCGCCCGAGCGGCTCGCCTCTCCCGCCTTCCGGGCAGTCCTTCCGGAGCTGCGGGTCTCGCTCCTCGCCGTGGACGAGGCTCACTGCATCTCGGCGTGGGGACACGATTTCCGGCCCGAGTACCTGCGCCTCGGCGAGGTGCGGCCGCTCCTTCGCTCGCCGGACGAGCCCTCGGCCGGGGCGGTCCGCCCGACGCCACCCGTGCTCGCCCTCACGGCGACGGCCACCCCACGGGTGCGGGCGGAGATCCGCTCCTCCCTCCGGCTCCACGAGCCGCTCGAGGTGGTGGGCGACTTCGACCGTCCGAACCTCTCGCTCGCGGTGGTCGGAGCGGGCGACCACACGGGCAAGATGCGCCGCCTCGGCGACCTCCTGCGGGGGCGTCCGGGGGCGGTGGTCGTCTACGCATCCACCCGGCGCGCCGTGGAGGCCGTCCGGAGGGCTCTCTCGCGGCGGGGGCTGCCGGTCGAGGCGTACCACGCCGGGCTCCCGTCGGAGGAGCGCTCCCGGGTGCAGGAGGCCTTCCTGTCGCTGCCCCGACCGGTGGTGGTCGCGACGAACGCCTTCGGCATGGGAATCGATCGCGCCGACGTACGCCTGGTGGTCCACTACCAGCTCCCGGGAACGCTCGAGGCCTACTACCAGGAGGCGGGGCGGGCCGGCCGGGACGGCACCCCCGCCCGCTGTGTCGGGCTCACCGGCCGCGGAGACCGGGCGGTCCACCGTCGCTTCCTCGATCGCAGCCACCCGGCCGTGCCCGCGCTCCGGTTCCTGAGGAAGGTCCTCGCGGAGGAGTTCGGAGAGGAGAGAAGGGGATCCTTCGAGCCGGCCGCGGTCGCGGCGCGGATCTCGACCGCTCGGGACGGGCGAGTGTCCGGACGTCTCCCTCTTCTCCGGAAGCTCCCGTGGCGGCGGCCCGACCCGGTCGTCGACGACCTGCCCCACCTCCTCGCGGCCCTGGTCCGCACCCGGGGGGCGTGGGCGGACCCGACGTTCCGGGAGGCGCTGGAGCGCTGGATCGAGGCGCCCCGGGACGAGGCCGACAGGATCCTTCGCGAGAGTCACGGGTTTCCAGGAACGATCGGCCTTCCCTCCCGCTGGGACGCGTGCCGGGCCGACCTCCTCCGGAGGGGTGCCCGGGACCGCCTGCGGGCGGTCGAGGCATTCGTGCGGGGACGGGGCTGCCGGAAGCGGCGGCTCCTCGCCTACTTCGGCCAGGCGTCGCCGGCGGGCGGCTGCGGTGCCTGCGACCGGTGCGGAATCCGCGCCTGAAGGATGCATCTCCCGGAGAACGAGTGGGCATGGACCGATACCTCACCGAGGAGCACCGCCGCCTGCGGGACGACGTCCGCGATTTCGCACGCCGGGCCATCGACCCGGTGGCCCGCGATCTGGACGAGCGCTCCGAGTTTCCCTGGGAGAACGTGGCCGCGATGGCCGAGCGGGGCTGGCTCGGCGTGTCCGTGCCGACGGAGCTCGGGGGGATGGGCCGCGACTATCTCAGCTACATCCTGGTGGTGGAGGAGCTGGCGAAGCACGACGCCAGCCACGCCATCACCGTGTCCGCGCACTCGACCCTCGGCACCTCCCCGATCCTCCAGTTCGGGAGCCGTGAGCAGAAGGAACGCTTCGTGCCGCTCCTCGCGAGCGGGGGGGCCCTGGGCGGCTTCGGGCTCACGGAGCCCGGCGCGGGCTCGGACGCCGCCGGAAGCCGGACGCGTGCGGTGCGGGAGGACGGCGAGTGGGTGCTGAACGGCTCGAAGATCTTCATCACCCACGCCGGGGTCGGCGAGATCTTCGTCCTGACCGCGCTCACCGATCCCCAGGCCGGATCGCGCGGTATCACGAGCTTCATCGTGACCAAGCCGACCACCGATCCCGAGCGGGCCCGGGAGGTCGGCTTCGGGCACGTCGACGAGCTGGAGTTCATCGACGGCGTCCGGGCCGGGAAGAAGGAGGACAAGATGGGGTGGCGGGCCTCCGACACCCGGGAGCTCCTGGTCGAGGACGCGCGGGTGCCGGACGCGAACCGTCTGGGCGAGGTCGGGGAGGGATTCGTGAACTTCCTCAGGACCCTCGATGCCGGACGGATCGGAATCGCGGCGCTCTCGCTGGGGCTCGCCGAAGGGGCCTTCCGGACGGCGCTCCGCTACACGAACGAGCGGGAGCAGTTCGGGCGGAAGGTGTTCGAGTTCCAGGGGGTCCAGTTCCAGCTCAGCGACATGGCCACCGAGATCGAGGCGGGCCGCCATCTGGTCTATCACGCGGCCTGGCTGAAGGACGGAGGCGAGCCCTTCACGAAGCAGGCGGCCATGGCCAAGCTCTTCTGCTCGGAGCTGGCCATGCGCGCCACCACCGCCGCCGTCCAGGTCATGGGCGGAGCCGGCTACACGGCCGAATACCCCGTCGAGCGGATGTTCCGCGACGCGAAGGTGTGTGAGATCGGAGAGGGGACGAGCGAGGTGCAGCGCCTGGTGATCGCGCGGCACCTGGTGCAGGAGATGGAAGAAGCCGCGGTCGGCTGAGCGCCGGGCGCGCACTGCCTGACTGACGAACGGACACACCGGGCCCCGGGCCCGGGAGCGACGCGATTTCGCCCGTCCGCTCCGCCGGCACCTGCCGGTGGAGGGGGCGGGGGTCGCGGCCGTTTCCGGCCGGCGGGGCCGGGACGCGAGGACACGAAATTGAAAAGAGAAATCCTGATCAGCGCCTCCCCACAGGAGACGTGGGTGGCGCTCCTCGAAGACGGCCGGCTGGCCGAGCTCATGCTCGACCGCCCCGATCAGGGGCGCATGGTAGGCGACATCCTCCTCGGACGCGTCGAGGCGGTCCTTCCGGGCATCCAGGCCGCCTTCGTCGACATCGGCACCGGGAAGGCCGGCTTCCTCCACGCCTCGGATACCGGGTGGCCCGAAGAGGGCGAAGAGGAGGAGGAGGAGGACGACGACGCCCCCTCTCCGTCGCGGAAGGCCCCTCCGATCCAGGACGTGGTGAGCCGGGGAGAGGAGGTCCTGGTCCAGGTCACGAAGGAGCCGATCGGCACCAAGGGCTCGCGTCTCACCATGGAGATCTCGCTTCCCGGGCGCTTCCTCGTCTACATGCCGTTCTCCTCGCACATCGGCGTCTCGCGCAAGATCGAGGAACGGGGCGCGCGCGCGCGCCTCCGGAAGCTGGCGCGCGACATCGTGCCCGAAGGCGAGGGCGGGGTCATCATCCGCACCGTGGGCGAGGAGCTCAACCGGAAAACCTTCCAGAACGAGTTCGAGCGCCTCCACGGCCTCTGGAAGGAGATCCGTGCCAGGGCGGACGCCGCGGAGGCGCCGGCGCTGGTCCACGGCGAGGCGCACCTGATCGGCGGCGTCATCCGGGACCTCTTCAGCGACAAGTTCGACTCCCTGACCGTCGACTCCGAGGAGATCCACGAGGAGGTCCGCCGCTACCTCGAGGGGGTCGATCCCGACCTGGTCGAGCGGGTCCGTCTCCACGAGGGCCCGGGGCCGCTCTTCGACGAGGCGGGCATCGAGGAGGAGATCCAGGCGGCGTTCCAGCGGCGGGTGGACCTTCCCTCGGGGGGGCACATCGTGATCGAGCCGACCGAGGCGCTCGTCACGATCGACGTCAACACCGGCCGCTTCACGGGGCGGAAGCGGAAGGATCCGGAGCATACGATCCTCCGCACGAACCTGGACGCCGCCATGGAGATCGCGCGGCAGCTCCGTCTCCGCGACATCGGCGGAATCATCGTCTGCGACTTCATCGACATGGAGTCGCAGGAGAACCGGGACCGGGTCCTCCACGAGCTCCGGAGCCACCTGGGGCGGGATCGTGCCCGGACGAGGACCTTCGAGATCTCCGAGCTCGGTCTGGTGGAGATGACCCGCCAGCGGGTCCGGCCCTCGCTCCAGCACTCCCTCTCCGAGCCGTGTCCCCACTGTGGCGGAACGGGGCGTCTCTTCACGCCCGCGACCGTGGTGCGGCGGATCGACCGGACGCTCCACCGCGTCTCGGCGTCCGGCGAGGACCGCTCGTTGCTCGTGCGCGTGCACCCGGAGGTCGCGCTCCAGATCCTCGAGCGGGAGCCGGACTTCCTGAGCCGCGTGGAACAGGAGACGGGGCTCGACCTCGACCTCGAGGACGACCCGCTGCTGCGCGAGGACGAGTACCGGCTCCTTTCCGGGCCGGCGCACCGCGACGTGACGGAGCGCTATTCCCCCGCTGCCGACTGAAGACGGCACGGCTGCCGCCCGAGACCGCCACCCCGGCCGCGATCTTGACGTGCCGGGGCGCTCCGCCCACATTTGGAGGCTGAGTAGCCGGTTTCGACGCCGGCCCACGAATCGTGGAGACCCCACCCGACTTCTCGCCGGGATCACAGCATGTACGCGGTTTTCAGGACAGGCGGAAAGCAGTTCCGTGCGGAGCCGGGAGGCCGGATCCGCATCCCATCGATGGACGCGGAGCCGGGTGAGTCGGTGACCTTCGACGAGGTCCTCCTCGCTTCGGACGGCGACGACGTGTCGGTGGGCGCGCCCACCGTCGAGGGGGCCCGGATCACCGCCGAGGTCCTCCGGCACGGAAAGGACCGGAAGGTCATCGTGTTCAAGCGGAAGCGGCGGAAGAACTACCGCCGGAAGCAGGGACACCGGCAGCAGTTCACCGAGATCGAGATCGACGAGATCCTCCTGTAGCGGGGGACCGGAGAAGGAGCAGGAGCGATGGCACACAAGAAAGGCGTCGGCTCGAGCCGAAACGGCCGCGACAGCAATCCGAAGTTCCTCGGCGTGAAGCGCTACGGAGGTGAGCCGGTGAAGGCCGGAGGCATCCTCGTGCGTCAGCGCGGCACCCGCTTCCACCCCGGCCGGAACGTGCGGAAGGGAGGCGACGACACCCTCTTCTCCGTGGTCGACGGCGTGGTGAAGTTCGAGCGCATGCGGAACCGGAAGGTGATCTCGGTCTACCCCGGGTAGCGCCTGACCGGATCGAGCCCCCTACCAGGACGATCCGCCCCCGGGGACCCATCTCCGGCGAGCGGGTGTAGCAGGGAAGCACCACCCGGGACGGGATCTCCGTTCCGGCGCCCGACGGGCCGCTGATCGGCCTCCGTCTGCAGCCCCCCTCTCGCGACCGGATGTCCGGGTGATCCGCACCCGACCGAGGACGCGGACCGAGGAGGAGCACATGAAGGGACATCGCGACCCACAGCGCCCGGGCGAGAGCCGGTCCTTCGCCGGACGGGTGCTCCGGTCCCTCACACGGGGGCCCTCCACCGGGCTCTCCGACCGGCCCACCTCCTCGCACCGGCTCTCGCGCTTCCGTTCGGTCCCCCTCCTCGCGGTGGGTGCGCTCGCCTGGATCGGAGTGAGCCAGTGGAGCCCGGGCGAGGGCGACGCGGCAGGCGACGGCGCTGCGGTCGTCTCCACCGCGCCGGGGGCGGGCGGCGCGGTGGAGCTCCCGGTGGAGGTCAACACCCGGGTGGAGCGGTGGATGAACCGCTTCCTCACCGACCAGCGGGAGACCTTCGAGACCTTCCTGTCACGGGAGGGCCGCTACGGTCCGATGATCCGCGAGAAGCTCCGGGACCGGGGCATGCCGGAGGACCTCCTCTACCTGGCGATGATCGAGTCCGGCTTCTCGGTGCGTGCCCGTTCGCCCGTGTCGGCGACCGGGCTCTGGCAGTTCATGGGCCCCACGGCCCGCCAGTACGGGCTCCGGATGGACGGCTGGGTGGACGAGCGGCGGGACCCGGTCGAGGCGACCGACGCCGCCCTCGACTACCTCGAGTACCTGCACGGCCGTTACGACTCCTGGTATCTGGCGGCGGCCGCGTACAACTGGGGTCCGGGACGCGTCTCGCGGGTGCTCCGCTCCCACGCCGACGGACGGTACGGAGACGAGCGGATCTACTGGGAGATCATCGACCACCTCCCGCTCGAGACCCGGAACTACGTACCGAAGCTGCTCGCGGCCACGATCCTGGCCAGGAACGCCGAAGAGTACGGCTTCTCCTTCACTCCGTCCGAGCCCTACGCCTTCGACCGCGTCTGGGTGCCGGGCTCCACGTCGCTCGCGCGACTGGGCCGGGCGATGGGATGGGACGGCTCGCTCCTGCGGGACATGAACCCGCACCTCGTTCGCGGATCGACCCCGCCCGGAGAGACGTACCCGCTCCGGATTCCGGAGGGCGAGACGCAGCGGTTGGTGGCCACGCTCGGCAGCGGCGCGGCGAGTCAGGGAGCCCGGCTGGCGGACTGAGCCACCCGTTCGCGGTCGCGCTCCAGGAGCCAGCTCGCGGAGCCGACCGGGACCGGACTCAGGAGGTCTCCGCCCCCCAGGGCGGAGGGCCGAAGGATCCGGCCGCTCCGGTGACGCGCACCCTGCGCGTGCCGATCAGGCTCACCGCCACCAGCACCGGGACGTGGACGAGTAGCCCCAGGACCCCTTCGTGGATCTCGAAGGGGCGCCACTCCGGGATCAGGTAGAAGACGACCGCGGTCGCCGCGCCGGCGACGAGGCCGGAGAGGGCACCCGCCGTCGTCGCGCGCCGCCAGTAGAGGGCGGCCACCACGGGCGGAGCGAGCTGGGCGATGATCCCGTACGATCCGAGCAGGAGCCCCACGAGCGTGCCGCCGCCCCACACGGCGAAGACGTACGCGACCCCTCCCACCGTCGGGACGAGGAGGCGCATCAGGAGTCTGCGGCGCTCCTCCCCGAGGCCGCGCCGGAAGGGCCGCACCCCGTCCTCGACCGCCACCGACGACGCCGCGTGGAGCAGGGCGTCGCCGGTCGACATGGAGGCGGCGAGCGCGCCGGCGCTGAAGAGCCCCACCGCCCACGCCGGCAGGTCGGACGCGAGTATGAGGAAGGGAAGGATGAAGTCGGGGTCTCCGGGCACCCCGGCGTGGAGCACCCCGGCGAAGCCGATCAGGAAGACCGGGATCAGGAAGAGCTGGAAGGTGGGGAAGAGGATCACCATCCGCCGGAGCGTGCGATCGCTCTTCGCAGCGAACGCCTTCATGAAGATGTGCGGCCACATCGTGATCCCGACGGCGCTCACGACGATCGCCGAGGAGTAGGCGCCCCAGCTCCAGGGGGTGCCGTCGCCCCGGAGTCCGGGGGCGGTGAGCAGCTCCGGCCGGGCGGCGGCGATCGCCTCGAACATCTCGCCGACGCCGCCGTAGAGGGAGCGCGGCAGCCACAGCCCGAAGATCCACGCGACCGTCAGCATGACCACGCCCTGGAAGGTGTTCGTCCACCCGACCGCGCTCACGCCGCCGGTGAGGACGTAGAGGACGACGACCCCGTACGCCAGGGCGGCCCCCGCCGCGAGCGGAACGTGCCCCTCGGTCACCGCCTCCAGCACGATCCCGGCGCCCCGCATCTGGAGGGTGACATAGGGGACGAAGGCCACCACCGTGAGGAGGGCGACCAGGACGGAGAGGAGGCGGGAGGGGAAACGCCCCGTGAGGAGCTGGGCCTGCGTCACGTATCCGTGGCGCCGGCCCAGGGCGGCCACCCGCGGTCCGATCCAGTAGAACGGCGCCATGCCCAGCACTCCGTACGCCAGGATGTAGAAGGCCGCCGCCCCCCGGGAGTACGCCCACCCCCGCCCCCCCCGGCAGGCCAAGGGGCGGAACAACCTGGCGGCCCTCACCATCGAATCCCTGATGGACCGGACGGGCATCGACCCCCACGGTCTGGACGACGTGATCCTCGGCTGCACCAACCAGGCCGGCGAAGACAACCGCAACGTGGCCCGCATGGCGCTGCTCCGGGCCGACCTGCCCGTGACGGTTCCCGGACAGACCGTGAACCGGCTCTGCGGATCGGGAATGCAAGCCGTGGCGTCGGCGTTCCACGCCATCGCGACCGGTGAAGGTGACGCCTTCATCGTGGGGGGCGTGGAGAG
>CAYPDV010000098.1:0-8263 GCA_964409525.1 uncultured Gemmatimonadaceae bacterium | reverse complement strand
GGACCCGGATCGACGAGTTCGGCGTGGAAGAGCCCCTCATCCAGAAGGTCGGCAACGACCGGCTGATCGTGGAGCTTCCCGGGATCCGGGACGAGGAGCGGGCGAAGGACGTGATCCGCCGCTCCGCCTTCCTCGAGTTCAAGCTGGTGCTCCCCGTCTCCGAGGTGGAATCGGGGCTGGCGCGGGTCGACCGCGCCGTCGTCCAGGCGCTGGGCGAGGAGGGCCTGGCCGAGCTCGGAGCCCCCGTCGAGGAGGACGAGACCGACCGTCGGGATGCCGGCGAGCCGACGCTGGAGGATCTCCTGTTCCGGGACGACACCACTCCGGCCGAGGCGCCCGACGCGCAGCCCGACACCGGAGAGGACGCACCCGAGGACGGCCCTCGGGACCCGGCGGCGGACGCGCCGGACACCGCGGACGCCGCGGACGTGGCGGACACCGCCGGGGGGGGCGACGGGGCCGAGGCGAGTCCGGGGGATCGACGCCGTCCCTTCACCCGCCTCCTTCTCGAGGGCGACCGCGAGGGCACCTTCCTGGTGGCGAGCGAGGACGTGCCGGCGCTCGAGCGGATGCTCGCCCTGCCCGAGGTCCAGCGGGCCCTCCCGCGGAACGTCGACCTGGCCCTGGGCTCGGAGCCGGTCGGGATGGGTGGGCGGACCTTCCGGTACGTCTACGTCCTCGAGGACACCCCCTTCATGACGGGCGACCGGCTGGTGAACGCGACCGCCGGACGGGACCCGCAGTTCAACCAGCCCCAGGTCGAGTTCGAGCTCTCCCGCGCCGGGGGGCGGCAGTTCGAGCGGTTCACGGCCCAGCATGTGGGCGATCACCTCTCGATCCTGCTCGACGGACAGGTGGTGAGCGCGCCCGTGATCCGCGACCGCATCGGGGCGCGCGGCGTCATCGAGATGGGCCAGGCCCCCATGGAGGAGGCTCGGGACCTCGCGCTCGTGCTCCGCGCCGGCGCGCTCCCCGTTCCGCTCCGCGTGATGGAGGAGCGCACCGTAGGGCCCTCGCTCGGACAGGAGTCGGTCGACCAGGGGAGGATGGCCGGACTGCTGGGCCTGCTACTCGTCGTGATCGTGATGATCGCCTACTACCGGATGGCGGGCGTGCTCGCCGTCGGCGCCCTCACCATCTACGTCGTGCTCGTCATGGGCGGGCTCGCGGCGATCGGTGCCGCGCTCACGCTCCCCGGCATCGCCGGATTGATCCTGAGCGTCGGCATGGCCGTCGACGCGAACGTGCTCATCTTCGAGCGGATCCGGGAGGAGCTGGACGCCGGCCGGGCCACCCGCACCGCCGTCGACGAAGGCTTCGGCCACGCCCTCTCGGCGATCGTGGACGCCAACATCACCACCCTCATCACGGCCCTCATCCTCTTCCAGTTCGGGACGGGCCCCGTGCGGGGGTTCGCCATCACGCTCTCCATCGGAATCGTGGCCTCCTTCTTCTCCGCCCTCTACGTGACCCGGACGTTCTTCCTGCTCTACCTCCGGAACAAGCGGGCGTCGGACCCGATCAGCATCTGATCCATGAGATTCTTCCGAGACGCCGACTTCCAGTTCATCGAGAAGCGCCGACCCGCCTACGTCGTGTCGGCCACCGCGATCCTCCTCGGGATCGGGGCCATGCTCTTCTTCCAGTTCTCCCAGGGCAGCTGGCTCCGATACGGGGTCGACTTCACCGGCGGATCGATGATCCAGGTGGAGTTCGACGTCCCGGCCACGGCCGAGGAGATCCGCCAGGCGCTCGGCGGGGGGCGGGAGGCTCCGCCCGTCACCCGCTTCGGCGACGTGAACGAGTTCGTCGTCCGCGTGCCGCTCGAGGCGGAGGGCACGGTCGAGGAGGCCGCGAACCGCATCCAGGCGCAGCTCGAGGAGTCGTACGGCGCCGGATCGTTCCGGGTGGTACGCACCGAGACGGTGGGTCCGAAGGTCGGCGCGGAGCTCCAGAGGAAGGCCGCGTTCGCGATCCTCTTCTCCTTCTTCCTCACCCTCATCTACCTGGCGATCCGGTTCGAGCTCCGCTTCGGGGTGGCCGCGGTGATCGCGACGGTGCACGACATCCTGATCACGCTCGGGTTCCTCGCCCTCTTCCGGATCGAGATCTCGCTGCCGACCGTGGCCGCGATCCTGACCATCGTCGGGTACTCGCTGAACGACACCATCGTCGTCTTCGACCGCATCCGTGAGAATCTGGGGAAGAAGGGCGCGCGCAAGGCGGATCCCTACGTCCTGGTGAACCGCTCCATCAACGAGGTGCTGCCCCGGACGGTGCTCACCTCGGGCACCACCCTGGCGGTCCTTCTCGCGCTCCTCTTCCTCGGAGGGGTGGTGATCCGCGACTTCACCGTCGTGCTGATCCTGGGGGTCGTGATCGGAACCTACTCGTCGATGTTCACCGCCTCTCCGGCGCTCCTGGAGATCGAGGAGCGCTGGGGCACGGCGGAGGATCGCCGCCGCCGCCGCCGGGCTTCCTCTCCGCCGGCCAGGGTGTAGAGGTCCGGGGTCGCACGGAGCGGTAGCGGTGGAGCCGATCGCGTCTTCGGAAGAGGAGGGAGAAGAGCCGCAGCCGCCGGCCCTCCTCGACTCCCACGTCCACCTGACCAGCGACCGCTTCGACGGCGAGCGCGACGGGGTGCTCCGGCGGGCCCGCGAGGCCGGGGTGCTCGAAGCGGTCACGGTGGCTTCGGATCTCGCGGACGCGCGCCTGACGGTGGAGCTCGCCGCGGCCCACCCCACCCCGACCGCGGGGGCGCCCGCCATCCGGGCCACGGCCGGGATCCACCCGCACGAGGCGGGGGCGGCCGGGGCGGACGATCTGGACGGCATCCGCGTGCTGACCGCGCACCCGACGGTGGTGGCGGTGGGCGAGACCGGGCTCGACTTCCACTACATGAACGCTCCGACCGACGTCCAGCTCCGGCTCTTCCGCGCGCACTGCGAGCTCGCCGGCGAGGTGGGCCTGCCGGTGGTGGTGCACTCGAGGGAGGCGGTGTCGGAGACGGCGGAGGTGGTGCGTGCCTTCGGCCCTGCGGTCCGGGGAGTGCTCCACTGCTTCACCGGAGGACGGGAGCTCCTCGAGGCGGCCCTGGAGGTCGACTGGTACGTCTCCTTCTCGGGGATCGCCTCCTTCGGCTCGTTCGACGCCGTGAACGAGCTTCGCCAGGTTCCGCCGGACCGTCTGCTCGTGGAGACGGACGCCCCCTACCTCGCTCCGGTGCCGAAGCGGGGCGGGAGGAACGAGCCGGCCTTCCTCCGGTACACCGTGGAGGCCGTGGCCGGTATTCTCGGCGAGTCGCCGGACGACCTCGCCCGCCGCACCCGTGAGAACGCCCGACGGTTCTTCGGGATCGTCGACTGATTCGCCGCACCCTCCGCCCCGAACTCCGATGCGTACCTTCTTCGAGCTCTTCGCCCGCTCGCCCTTCGAGCCCCTCATGCGGCACGCCGAGAAGGTCCGCGAGGTGGCGGATCGGCTCCCGCCGCTCATCGAAGCCTTCCTGACCGAGGACTGGGAGCGCACGCGGGAGCTCCACGCGGAGATCTCCCGGCTCGAGCACAAGGCGGACCAGATCAAGCAGGAGATCCGCGATCACCTGCCGAAATCCCTCTTCATGGCGGTCGACCGGGGCGACATTCTCGACTTCCTGAAGGAGCAGGACGCGATCGCCGACAGCGCGGAGGACGTGGCGGTGCTCGTCTCGCTCCGGGAGACCCCGGCCCACGAGGCGATGAGGGAGGGCGTCCGGGACCTCGTCCAGCACGTGATGCGGACCGTCGACGGATGGCACGGGGTGGTGCAAGAGCTTCCGGGCCTGCAGGAGTCGTCCTTCACCGGGCCCGAGGTGAAGAAGGTGCTCCAGATGGTGCAGGACACCAACACCCTCGAGTGGGAGGCGGACAAGGTGCAGGCCGACCTCTCGAGGACGATGGTCCGCTACGAGGAGGAGCTGGGCGCGATCTCCTTCTTCTTCTGGATGCGGATCGCGAGCAAGCTGGGCGAGGTGGCGAACCACTGCGAGAACACGGCGGAGCGGCTCCGGCTGATGCTGGCGCGGGCGTGAAGGTGGGACCGGACGCGAAGGGAGGCACCGGAGCCGGAGGGAAGGTCGGGGCGGCGGCCGGAGACGACGAGAGGACGGGAGGCCGGTGATGGGGTTCGAGACCGCGATCCTCGTGGTCGCCCTCGCCGCCGGATTCTACATGGCGTGGTCGATCGGCGCCAACGACGTGGCCAACGCGATGGGCACGTCGGTCGGCTCCGGCGCGCTCACCCTCGGCGGTGCGATCGTGGTCGCCGGGATCTTCGAGTTCGGCGGGGCGGTCCTGGTGGGCGGGCACGTGACCGAGACGGTCCGGAAGGGGATCCTCGATCCCGCCCTCTTCGGGGTGGAGGGGGTGTTCGGCACCCAGGGCCCGGCGGTGCTCGCCATCGGGATGGCCGGGGCGCTGCTGGCCGCGGCGGTCTGGCTCCAGGGTGCGTCGATGTTCGGACTTCCCGTCTCGACCACCCACTCGATCATCGGGGCGGTGGTGGGGTTCGGCGTCACCGCGGTCGGGGTGGAGGGGATCGACTGGGGCACGCTCGTCCGGATCGTGTCGAGCTGGGTCGTCTCGCCCCTCCTGGGCGGCGTGATCGCCTTCGGCGCGTTCTGGATCGTGCGGCGCCTGGTGCTGGAGAAGGACGATCCGATCGAGGCCACGATCCGCATCTCGCCCTACCTCCTCTGGATCGTGGGCACCATCCTGGCGCTCACCTTCGCGTTCAAGGCGCTCTCGAACGTCATCAGCGACCCTCACCCGATCGTGACGGGGCTGGCGGCGCTCGGATTCGGGGGGCTCGCCGCGGTGGTCGGCCGCCAGTTCATCCGCGCTCCCACCGCAGAGGACGCGGCGGACCCCTACCGCTACGTGGAGCGGGTCTTCGGAGTGCTCCAGATCGTGACGGCGGCGTTCGTGGCGTTCGCGCACGGCGCCAACGACGTGGCGAACGCGGTGGGCCCGCTCGCCGCCGTGTGGGGGATCGCCGAGGTCGACTTCGCGTCCGTGCCGACGGAGATCCCCGTTCCCCGGTATCTGCTCGCCCTGGGCGGTCTGGGGATCGTGATCGGGCTCGCCACCTGGGGCTACAAGGTGATCGCGACCGTGGGGCGCCACATCACCGAGATCACCCCGACCCGGGGCTTCGCGGCCGAGTTCGGCGCCGCCTCCACCGTCCTCATCGCCTCCCGGCTGGGCCTGCCGATCTCCACCACGCACACGCTGGTGGGCGCGGTCGTCGGGGTGGGCTTCGCCCAGGGGATCGCCGCGCTGAACCTCCGGACCATCCGCAACATCGTGAACTCGTGGATCGCCACGCTCCCGGCGGCCGCGCTGCTGAGCGCGCTCTGCTTCCTGGCCCTGCGGGCGTTGCTCCTCTGACCGACGTGCCGCCGCTCCACGCTCCGGCTCCGCTCCGGCGTCCCGTCCGCTTCCGTCCGTGAGTCGCACGATCGAGGTCCTTCCGGACGCGGTGGCGAACCAGATCGCGGCCGGCGAGGTGGTGGAGCGGCCGGCGTCCGTGGTGAAGGAGCTGGTCGAGAACGCGCTCGACGCGGGCGCCACCCGCGTCGAGGTGGCCATCGAGCGGGGCGGGAAGCGCAGGATCCGGGTGAGCGACGACGGCGTGGGAATGTCGCGCGAGGACGCGATCCTCAGCCTCGATCGACACGCGACGAGCAAGATCCGCTCGGCGGACGACCTGCGCGGCGTGCGCAGCCTCGGATTCCGCGGAGAGGCGCTTCCCTCGATCGCGGCGGTGAGCCGCATGCGCCTCGAGAGCCGGGCCGCGGGCGAAGACGTGGGCACGCTCGTGCGCGTGGAGGCCGGGCGGATCGCCGAGGTCGCCGAGCGCCCCCGCCGACGGGGCACCACCGTCGAGGTGGAGCGCCTGTTCCACACCGCGCCCGCGCGGGCGAAGTTTCTCCGCTCCGTGGCCGTGGAGGCGCGGGCGGTGAGCGAGACCGTGACCTCCCTCGCCCTCGCCAACCCCTCCGTCTCCTTCCTCCTCACCTCCGACGACCGCACGCTGCTCGACCTCTCCGGATCGCGCGAGGTGGCGGACCGGGTGGCGGGCATCTGGGGCGAGGAGGCGGCTTCCGCTCTCCTGCCCGTCGCGGGGAGCAGGGACGAGCTGGAGGTGGGGGGGCTGATCCAGCGCCCGGACGCCGCCCGCGCCGGGATGCGGCGGGGCCACCTCTTCGTGAACGGACGCCCGTTCCGGGAGCCGGCGCTCCTCGAAGCCGTCGACCGCGGCTACCGCACCACCGTCGCGGAGGGCGTCCGTCCGTGGGCCTTCCTCTACCTGCGGGTCCCCGGAGGCGCGGTGGACGTGAACGTGCACCCCGCGAAGGCGGAGGTCCGCTTCCGGGATCGGGGTCCGGTCGAGGAGCTGGTGGAGGACTCGGTCCGGACCGCCCTCGCCGGAGAGGGGAGCGCGGCGCTCTTCGGACGCTCCGGACCGCCGCCGCCGAGAGTGGGAGAGCCGGCTCCCGGATGGAGCGCCGGAGGAGAGGGGGCGGGAGCCGTCGACGGCGGGGGTCGGGCCGACGACCCGCCGCGGACGGGGGAGGGGAGGAAGGGCGGTGGTGGCGATCGGGGCCGGGCGGCGGCCCGGGACGGCGAGTCGCAGATGGCTCTCTTCCTGGCCGGAGAGGCTTCGGCGGCCCCCGAGACGGAGGAGCCGCCGCCGGTTCCCGCGCTCCCGCCCCGCCTCTGGCAGGTTCTCGACACCTACATCCTGGCCGAGACCCGGGACGGACTCCTCATCATCGACCAGCACTCCGCGCACGAGCGGGTCCTCTTCGAGCGCCTGATGCGCGCCTTCGAGAAGGGAGGGCAGACGGGCCAGCGGCTCCTCTTTCCCCTGACGCTCCGCCTCCAGCCCGCCGAGTTCGAGCAGGTGGACGAGCTCGGAGGGGTGCTCGAGCGTGCCGGCTTCGAGGTGGAGGGCTTCGGGGGCGACACCGTCATCGTCCACGCCGTGCCGGACCCGCATCCGTACTTCGATCCCGAGCGCTGCTTCCGGGAGATGATCGCGGAGCTCACCGAGGGCTCCGAGCTCGTCCGCTCGGCACGGAACCAGCACGAGCGCATCGCCAAGACCTTCGCCTGCAAGGGGTCCGTGAAGGCGGGCCAGACGCTCTCGCCCGAAGAGATGCAGGAGCTGTTCGACCACCTCTTCGCCACCGAGCTCCCGTACCACGACGTGCACGGACGCCCGACGATCGTGCGGCTCGGCCGGGACGAGCTGGAGCGGAAGTTCGGGAGGTGAGCACCCCCCGCTTTCTCGCCCTGGTGGGACCCACGGCGGTGGGGAAGACGGCGCTCTCGCTCGAGGTGGCCCGTCGGCTCGGAGGCGAGGTCGTCTCCGTGGATTCCCGGCAGGTGTACCGGGGCATGGACGTCGGGACCGCGAAGGCGAGCCCGGCCGAGCGGGCGGAGATCCCCCACCACGGCCTGGACCTCCTCGATCCGGACCGCCGCTACGGCGCCGGGAGCTTCGCGCGCGACGCTCGCCGCTGGATCGAGCGGATCCGGGATCGAGGGCGGGTGCCCCTCCTGGTGGGCGGGACCGGCTTCTTCCTCCGGGCGCTGACGGACCCCGTCTTCCGGGAGCCCGAGACCGATCCGGCCCGTCGGGAGGCGCTCCGGGAGTGGATGGCGGAGCGCACGCCCCGGGAGCTGGAGCGGTGGGTCCACCGGCTCGACCCCGACCGTGCGGAGGTGGCGGCGGAGGGGGGGGGCCAGCGGATGGCCCGCACGATCGAGGTCGCCCTCCTCACCGGCCGCCCGCTCTCGTGGTGGCACCGGCACGGCGAGCCGGAGGCCGATCCGATGGAAGGGGTGGTGTGCCTCCTGCACCGGCCCCGTGACGAGCTCTACCGGCGGATCGACCGGCGCGTCGACGCCATGATCGAGCAGGGGCTCGTCGCCGAGGTCCGGCGCCTCCTCGACGAAGGCTTCGACGTCGACGACCCCGGCCTGAGCGGGACGGGCTACCGGGAGATCGCGGCGCATCTGGCGGGCGAGACGGACCTCGAGGAGGCGGCGGAGCGGATCCGCGCGGCCACTCGGGGGTTCGCCCGCCGGCAGATCACCTGGTTCCGGCACCAGCTCCCCGAAGGGACGGTGCGGATCGACGCGTCCCGCCCGCTGGACGAGCAGGCGGCGCGGGTGACGGAGGCGTGGACGGAGGCGACGAAGGGATGAAGATCGGA
>CAYPDV010000097.1:0-8369 GCA_964409525.1 uncultured Gemmatimonadaceae bacterium | reverse complement strand
CTTGATGCTGCGGCCCTCGCGGTCTTCCAGAAGATAGAGCCCGTTTCCGGTACCCACCCACAGACGGCCGTCCGACGCCATGTGAAGCGCGAAGCTAAACAAGTTCGACAGGCTATCGGCGGGTAGGCTCGGATCGAGGGCGATGTGCGTAAAGTGACCGGTCTCGACATCCATCCGGTCGAGTCCTTCGCCTGTTCCTATCCAAAGGTCTCCGTCTTCGTCCTCCAGTAAAGCAATCACTCGTGCTTCACGGATGGACGTGGAGTCGCGCGGGTCGTGGGTGAAGTTCGTAATAGCGTATCCGTCATACCGATCGAGGCCGAACGCGGTGCCGATCCAGATATATCCGTTGCTGTCCTGAAGCATTGCCCACGTATATTGGGCAGAGAGGCCGTCCCTCGGCGTGAGATACTTAAACTCAACGTCCGAAGTGGGAGGCGATTGGGCGAAGGATTGATCGGTGTCGCCCAAAGACCCTAGGAGGAAGGCGATGGCAAGAAGCGTGAGGGCGTCAAGATGTTTCATGATCTGCGGTCCGGCTACTTGCGGTCATCAAGACGTGCTTCACTCTTGGTGCGTCCCGATTGATCTTTGCGATACGGTACGATCGGTACACAAGTTCGTAGAGTCAAGAGATCCGCGCCGAAGATCGCGCCCGGCGACGTGATCGCCTACGTGTACGGCCTCCGTCTGGAAGAACGCGAAGCGAGTGAAACGCATCACCCGCCGACCCGCGGTCTTCCAAGAGGAGAGCGAGCGGACGTTCAGTCCGCAGGGATCCACGCTGCGCAGTATGCTTTCGAATGGATGGGCCCCCGGCACGACCTGGCGGGCGCCGCACGGCTCCTCATCCTCCGGTGGTTCGAAGTGCCTGCAGTTGTCGCATCGCTTGTCCGCGTGCGGAGATTCGTTGTGAGCTCGGCGGTGTGGGTTCCGGAGTCGCCGCTCTCATTGCGCAAGATCCGGAAAATCCGTTCTATGAAGTGTCGGCATCGCATGTAGCGCCTCATCGACAGAGCCACGGCGCGCCGCATTGTGTCTGCCCTCGTATGCCCCCATACTCCTGTCGGAGGGCTGGCCATGAAGGGATTCTCATGCATCGTTCTGCTGGGCCTGAGCTGTGTCTCCACCCTGTACGCCCAGAGCTCGGTTCCACGTTTCGAGCACCTTCGGGAAGTAAATCCCTTCGTATTTGACGTGCATCAGGACCAGGAAGGCTTCATCTGGATCGCCGGGGAAGGTCTCCACCGCTACGACGGCCACGGATTTAGGAGCTATACCCACGTTCCTGAAGATTCAACCTCACTGTCGGGCAGCAATGTCAAGATCATCTTCGAAGACAGTGAAGGAACGCTATGGCTCGGAACCGACGCGTCTCCCGGAGCGCCTGGGCTCAATCGCTATAATCGCGAGACGGATAACTTTACGCGATTCGTACGTCACCCGGACAGGTCTAGCGCCTCACCTGTGAGGGCGATCCACGAAGATCAAGCGGGCACGCTGTGGGTCGGGTCGGACGAAGGCCTGTACCGGTTCGATCGCGGCCGGGAAAAGTTTGCGCGGCCGTCGGACCAGGCGACGATTCCGAACGGTAGTGGCGTTCGTGTAATTTACGAGGACCAGGCCCGGACGTTATGGATCGGTACGACCGACGGACTCACCCGTATTGACCGAGAGGGTCGGCGCTCCAAAGACTTCGTACACGACCCGGACGACGCGACGAGCTTAGGAGGTGGGGGCGTGTCGACCATCCTCGAAGACACGGAGGGCCGGTTCTGGATCGGCACATCGGCAGGCGGGATCTGCAGGATGAATCGGGGGGAGGGTACGTTCACCTGTCTTCAGCACGATCCGGGTGCTCCGACGAGCCTGAGCGATGACGCCGTCACGGCTATTGTGGAGGACGCCTCGCGGATGCTCTGGGTGGGTACAAGCGTTTCGACAGGTACAGGGGGACTTAATCGATTCGATCCCGCATCGGGCACGTTCGATCGATTCCTTCACCATCCCACACAGCCGGGAAGTCTCAACAACAACAATGTCCAGAGCATCCTCCTGGATCGCTCGGGTGTGCTGTGGATCGGGACGTTCGGGGGCGGACTAGACAAGCTTAGGCATACTACTCCGTTCTTCACGCCCTATTTGCCGCCCGCTAATGATTTGGCGGCTTGGGCCGTGATGGAGGACCGATCCGGAAGACTTTGGGTAACCTCAGACGTTGGGATCCACCGGTTTGACCGAATCTCGGGCACGTGGACGAGCTTCGTTCACGATCCAAACGATCCGTCCTCTCTGGGCCCGGGAATCTATCGTGCCCTCTACGAGGATCGCGCGGAAGTTTTATGGGTCGGCACAGGCGGCGGGCTCGACCGCTTCGACGCGCAGACGGGTACGTTCGAGCACTTCCGCCACGATCCGGGAGACTCGAGTTCGCTCAGCATGAACACTATTCGGTCCATCCATGAAGATCGTCAGGGTCGTTTCTGGATCGGTACATGGTCGGGCGGGCTGAACCTCATGGACCGCAAGACGGGTCGTTTTACGCATTTCGTTCACGATCCGGGCGATCCGGAGAGCATCGGTCGAGGCGTCGTCAACAATATCCTTGAGGATCGTAAGGGCCGTTTCTGGATCGCTACGAGTGCCGGTGGGCTGAACATCATGGATCGGGAGGAGGGCTCGTTCAGCCGCTTCATGAATGATCCGAACGATCCGACAACGTTGAGCAGCAATGATCTTAATCCGCTTCTCCAGGATGCTCACGGGGCTATCTGGGTGGGAGCTTTCGATGGCGGCCTTAACAGATTGGATCCCGGCTCGGGAGCCGTACAGCGGTTCAACGCGCGCAATAGCTGTCTGGCCCACGACCGCATCTTAGGTATCCTGCAGGACGACGACGGTTTTCTGTGGCTCAACTCCGGGAAGGGTGTCATAAAGTTCGATTCCGAGCAGGCAAGCTGTACGGTGTACGGCATAGACGACGGCCTCGTCAGCCTGAACGGCTCCCCGGGGAGCTTCAGAAGCGAGCGCGGCGAGTTCTTTTTCGGATCGTTTGGAGGCGTGCACGGATTTGTCCCGGATGCAATCCCCGTCAATGCCGAACCGCCGCAGGTCGTCTTGACAGATTTTCGGCTTTTCAATCGCACCGTGACACCCGGCCCGGAGAGTCCGCTCGTGCGGCGCATCACCGATACCGACGAGATCACTCTCGCCCACAGCCAAAACAGTATCGGGTTTGAATTCGCTGCGCTCCACTTTACGCGTCCCGAGCAGAATCGATACACCTTCATACTGGATGGATTTGACAACGATTGGAGTGAATCGGGCACGCAGCGCAGGGCCGCCTACACGAATCTGCCGCCGGGAGAGTACACCTTTCGTGTGAGGGCGGCTAATAGCGACGGCGTATGGAACAGGGATGGGTCCTCCGTCAGGGTCACGATTCTCAATCCGTGGTGGCGCACCGCGTGGGCCTACCTGGTCTATGGACTGCTGGCTCTTGCAGGAGTCTTCGGCGTGCTCCGTATGCAGCAAGGACGGATCCTTCGAAAGGAACGCGAACGTGCGCGGGAGCGCGAGTTGGAGCATGCCCGCGAAATTGAGGCGGTGAACAATCAGCTGCGTGAGCATGAGGCTCAGCTCGAATCCCAGAACCTGATGCTAGAGGGCCAGAAAGATGCGCTTGAAAAACAGAAGCAGCATTTGGTCGAACTTGATGCGCAGAAGAGTCGATTCTTCGCCAACATCTCGCACGAGATCCGCACGCCACTGACCCTTATTCTCGGGCCCCTGCGGGACGCGCTGGAGGGACACGTTGAGTCAGAGCGACTGGGGACGAACGTTCCGATGATGTACCGAAATGCGCGGCGCCTTCTCCGTCTCATCAACCAGCTCCTCGACTTCTCGAAGCTGGAGGCCGGTGCCATGTCATTGAACGAGAGGCGAATGGACCTCGTGGCCTTTCTCAGGGACATCGTACTTTCGTTTTCGCAACGTGCCGAACGAAATGGCGTATCGTTAAGCTTCTCCGCCGATGCAGAGTCCTTCCCCCTCGTCTTCGACCCGGAAAAGCTGGAAAAGGTGATCGCAAACCTGCTCAGTAACGCGGTCAAGTTCACCGATTCCGGCGGCAAGATCCACGTGAGCGTCGCAGAACAGAATGGACGAGTGGATATTGCCGTACAAGACACAGGACGAGGCATTCCAGCAGAGGAGCTGTCCAACGTCTTCGACCGGTTCTATCAAGTCGACGGTTCGGCCGTGCGAGACCACGAGGGGACGGGTATCGGATTGGCGTTGGCTCAAGAGCTCGTCGCGTTGCATGACGGATCCATTGCGGTCGAGAGCACGGTCGGGTTCGGAACGACATTTACGATCCGGCTGCCAATCCGACCGTTGCCGGACGGGGATGCGTCCGATGAGGCGAGCGATCCCGGCTCTACCCACATGGATGAGACACTTTTCGAAGGTCATTTCGACGACGGAGCCGGAGCTGTAGGTGAGCGAGAGGATCCGGGAGGCGCCACGAACGGCGCTTTCGCACCGCCTGAAGCACCTGTGATCCTCATCGTGGAGGACAACTCCGACATGCGAGCCTATCTGAAAAGCCGTTTACAACGCCGATACGGCGTTGTTGAAGCTCGTGACGGGGAGGAGGGGCTGGAACTGGCGAAGACTCTCCGGCCGGACCTAATCCTGGCGGACGTGATGATGCCGAAGAAGGACGGCTACACGCTGTGCAGAGAGCTCAAATCAGATCCCGTACTTGGACACATCCCGGTGGTCCTCCTGACGGCAAAGGATCACCACGAGGGAAGGCTGGAAGGCCTGGAAACGCGTGCCGACGACTACGTTGCAAAGCCCTTCCGCACGGATGAGCTACTCGCGCGAATGGAGAACCTGATCGACCTCCGTCGGCGCCTCAAACAGCGCTTCAGCGGCCAGGTGCGATTGGGTCCGAGCGACATTACGGTACCCTCGGAGGATGCGGCGTTTCTGGAGCAGGTACGAGAGGTGATAGAAGCCAAGATGGGCGAAAGCGACTTTGGCGTTGACGATCTCGCCAACGAAGTGGGCCTCAGTGCGCGGCAGCTCCAGCGACGGCTTCGGTCGGCGGCGGATCTCTCGGCGGCCGCCTACATTCGAATGATGCGCCTCGAGCGAGCGGCGCAGCTTTTTGAGCAGCAGGCGGGGCTGGTCTCTGAAGTGGCCTTCCGGGTCGGCTTCAAAAATGCCGACCATTTTTCGCGCCTCTTCCACCAGGTCTTCGGCGTGCCCCCGTCGGAATACGCGTCCCATTCAAGGAGGAATCCCGCAGGGCCGGACTAAGCCTTTTTCGGCTTGGCCGGTTCAGCGTGCCACTCGGCGCCTAAAGTTCGTGCCGATGGGGACTCGTGATGCCATTCGACGCCGCACGGGTCGGATCATGGGTTATGGCCGGGATCTCACTCCGACGATTCATCGCTATCGTGGAACAGGTCCGGTGAGATCCCGAGCCACGTCGCGGCCTCGTCGATGCTGAAGAAGATCTTGGCCTTCAGTCCGGATTTTCGGAGGTACGTGTAGTACATCATCGGCACCCGCGATTGATCGTGGCGGGCCAGCACGACGGCTGCGCTTGGGCCGAGTGGCGTTCCCAACTGCATCTGGTCGGGGCCGAGTGCGTCGTCCGCCAACTGCGCCACCTGTTCCTCGTCGATGTGCAATTCCGTCACGCCCCGCCAGTCCACGAGCATGTTCATCGTAGAATTCCAGGCAGGATCCTTTTGGAAAGAGGTGACGACCCGGTGGATGTCCTCGGAGGAAACCACGCCGGAACCGGAGATGAGCACCAGGTTCTCATCCGCGATGATACGGTAGTCGTAGGCCATCGACGATGCGAACTATGGAAGCGAAGGAGCGCGATCAGTCCGGAGAGCATGCCGGCCTGTAGCACGACTGCCGGCACCACGGAATGTATCAAAAACAATTCGGTAGCGGTAGGTATTCCCGCGAAGAACCGCTGCATCTCACTCAGACACGGAAGTGATCCTTATTTGACTGCCGCCTTGATTGCCGCATGACAAATCCGAGTTTTGTCCAGCGTCGCTGTCATTACTGTACGGCCGACGGTTATTTTGGTATGCCTCATGTCTTGCCCTTCGAAATTGTCGTTATCGACGGTAACATATGACCATCCACTGGTTCTTGCTCTTCGTCGCCTTGGTACTCCTGCTCGCGCCAACCAGGGCCTACGGCCAGGACGATTTCGAGCCCCTTCTTGACGAAAGCCGGGTGCCCGAATACAGCCTCCCGGACCCGCTGGTGCTCGAAGACGGGACCGTCGTCGCCGACGAAGAGACGTGGTGGAATGAGCGGCGGCCGGACATCTTCACGCGCTTCGAAAGCGAAGTATACGGCCGGGCGCCGGCGCCGCCGGACGGAATGCGATTCGAGCTGACGTCGGTGGATGATACGGCGCTGAACGGATTGGCGACGCGCAAGGAAGTCTCCATCTATCTCACCGGCGCGGAGCGTCCGCGGCTGGACGTCCTGCTGTACGTGCCGAATGCCGTTAACCGACCGGTCCCCGCTTTCCTGGGCCTCAACTACTACGGCAATCAGAGCATCTATCCCGATGCCGGCATTACGATCTCCGACCAGTGGATGAGGGATGCGTCGAGCTTCGGTATCGAGGGTAATCGTGCGACACCCCGCTCGCGTGGTGTTCGAACGAGCCGCTGGCCGGTAGAACTGCTCCTCCGGCGAGGCTATGCCCTCGCGACGCTCTACTACGGCGACGTCGATCCGGATTTCGACGACGGCTTTCGGAACGGCGTCCATCCGCTCTTTTATGAAGCCGGCCAGACGCACCCCGCGCCCGACGAGTGGGGATCCATTGCCGCTTGGGCCTGGGGCCTAAGCCGCGCCCTCGATTACCTCGCGACGGATTCGGACGTCGATGCGGAGCGCGTCGCCGTGATCGGCCATTCGCGTCTCGGAAAAGCGGCGCTGTGGGCCGGCGCAAGCGACCCTCGTTTTGCACTCGTCGTATCGAACAATTCAGGATGTGGCGGGGCGGCGCTCTCCCGGCGGCGATTCGGCGAGACGGTGCAGCGAATCAATACCTCCTTTCCGCACTGGTTTGCGGACAACTTCAACGCGTACAACGAGAATGAAGGCGCGCTTCCGGTCGACCAACACATGCTGCTCGCGCTCATCGCGCCGCGACCGGTCTACATCGCGAGCGCTGAAGAAGACCGCTGGGCGGATCCGCGCGGGGAGTTCCTGGCTGCGAAGCATGCCGACCCGGTCTATCGGCTCCTCGGGACCGAAGGGCTGCCGGTCGACGACATGCCGAGCGTCAATGAGCCGGCGATGGGAGGGCTCGGATACCACATCCGGCCCGGCCCACACGACATCACCTTCTACGATTGGGAGCGGTATCTCGAATTTGCGGGTATGCATCTGAGCAGGTGACCCTCTGAATCTTGTATAATATGTGCCCGGAAGTTGCCATGAACACATCGAATGCCGGGCCGTGGAGAGTCACTCAAGAGATACCCGTGATGAGGACGTCGCCGGCGACTGGTTTGCCGGAGATCTGCCGCCGGAGGAATTCCGGGCGCTCGGCTACCAGGTCATCGACGCGATAACTGAATACCTGAGCGACGTTCGGGATGCCCCCGTCTTCCCGAACCGCCCGTCGGAGGACGTGGCACGGGAATTCGTCGAAGCGCTGCCGGAGGCGGGCCAGGAGCCGGGTGAGATCCTGGCGGAATGGGCGGAGAAAGTCGTGCCCAACTCAACGAATATCGGTTCGCCGCGCTATTTCGGCTTTGTGAACGGGTCGGGATCGATGATGGGCATTCTTGCGGATGCGTTGGCAGCGTCCGTCAACATGAATCTGGGAGGATGGAAAGCCTCGCCCGCCGCCACGGAGATCGAGCGCCGCACGATCTCCTGGCTCGCCGAGCTGATCGGCTACGATGCGTCCTGCGGAGGACTCCTGACGAGCGGCGGTCAGATGGCCAACTTCACGGCCCTGCAAACGGCCCTTCGCCACAAGGCCTCCTACGACATGACCCCGAACGGGCTGCAGGACACCGCTCGCTCCGGCCGATACCTCGTCTACATGGCCGATCACGAGGGGCACGTATCCATCCTCCGCGCTGCCGACCTGATGAATCTCGGCCGCGATGCCATCCGCCGCGTGCCGAGCCACGACGACTTCACGATGGACGCCGGCGCCCTGCTTCGGATGATCGACGCGGACCGGGCCCGAGGTGACCAGCCCTTCTGCGTCGTCGGGCAGGTCGGCTCGATCAACGTCGGGGCGATCGATCCGCTCGAGGAGATTGCCCGCATCTGCCGCGATCGCGACCTGTGGT
>CAYPDV010000096.1:0-8681 GCA_964409525.1 uncultured Gemmatimonadaceae bacterium | reverse complement strand
GATGAGCGAGAAGGACCCCGCACTGCTCCGCTCCGTCCTGCTGCCGGAGGCCAGGATCCTGACCGTCCCGGATCTCGAGGGGCCGGAGGACTGGATGTCGGGAGAGGACTTCGTGGAACGGGTCCTCGCCGCGGACGAGCACCTCCTGGAGCGGATGTTCGATCCGCTCGTCCGCATCGACGGTCCGCTCGCCCACGTCTGGGCACCGTACGACTTCTGGCGGGACGGCGAGTTCAGCCACTGCGGATCGGACTCCTTCGACCTGATCCGGGCGGGCGGCCGGTGGAGGATCGTCGCGATCTCCTACACCCTCCATCCGGAGGCGCTGTGCCCGGAGCGGGATCCCCCGCAGGGGACGCGGTGAAGGTCCTCGAGGTCTCGAGCCGGGAGCGGGAGGAGCTCGTCGACATCGGCCCCGCGGTCCGCGACGCGATCGAGGAGAGCGGGGTGCGCGAGGGGGTGGTGCACCTCTGGGCGCTCCACACCACCTGCGGGCTCACGGTGAACGAGAACGCGGATCCGGACGTGGCCGCCGACATGGTGCGGAAGCTGCGCAGGATGGTGCCCGTCGGAGAGGACTTCTACAGGCATGCCGAGGGAAACAGCGATTCCCACGTGAAGACGACGCTCGTGGGCCCGGGCCTCACGCTCCTGCTCGACGAGGGCGAGCCGCTCCTCGGCCGCTGGCAGGGCGTCTTCCTCGTGGAGTTCGACGGGCCCCGCACCCGCCGGGTCGCCGTGAAGGTGGTCGCGTCCTGAACGGCCTTGACTTGCCCCCACCCCCCTCTACTTTGGCGCCGCAGGTAGGGGGGGCGGGGATGGTTCCACGAGAGAACGGCTCCAACCGAGGAGAGGAGAGATGAGGGTCGACGAGCTGCCGCATGCCGGAGGGGACCTCGATCCGCGAGCGCCGGGGGATCCGCGCGCCCGTGAGAGCTGGGAGGACGAGGACGAGGAGGAGTGGGACGAGGAAGACGACTGGGACGACGAGGAGGACGAGGAGTGGGACGAGGACGACGACTGGGAGGAGGACGAGGAGGAGGAGGAGGAGTGGGACGAGGAGGAGTGGGACGAATGGGAGGACTGACGGTCCTCTGCGCCCCTCTCCGCTCGGAACCGCACGGCCCGGGCCCGCTATAAAACAGGGGATCCAAGAGTGGCATTTCACACGCACGGGAACGGCATGAGCGGATCGAGACCCATTCTCCTGGCGATGCTCCTGGCGGTGTTCGGCTGCGCGCAGCAGCCACCGGCGGGCCCGGCTCCGGTTCCCGCCGACGAGGAGCGCGCCGTCGAGCCGGAGGACGCCGAGCGTCCGGACGAGCCCGCGGACCCCGCCGACGCCGCCGAGGCGCCCCGGATGGATCGTTTCCCGCCCGCGCTCCTGGCGGGGGCGGAGGTGGAGGACATCCTGGTCCGGCCGGAGGTCATCGAGCTCCGGGTCGGCGAGACGATGGATCTCTCCGAGATGGAGATCGTCCCGGTCGGCCTCGGCGGTGAGCCGGTCCAGGGAGTGGAGCCCCTCACCTTCCTCGACGACCGGGTCGCGGTGGTCAGGGACGGCGTCCTCACCGCCCGCGCCGAGGGGCGCACCGAGCTGGTCGTGGGAATCCGGGCGGCCCCGGAGGATCCCGCGGACGATCCGGAGGTCCGGGTCTTCGACGTGCCGGTGGTGGTGCGGGGGCAGCCGGTCGCGTCCGTCCGGATCGACGAGCCCGAGCGGGCCTTCTACACCGGCACCACGATCCCGCTCTCGGCCGAGGCGCTCACCGGGGAGGGCGAGCGCCGGAGGAGGACCGATCTCGCGTGGGAGAGCCGGGATCCCGACGTGGCGACGGTGAGCGAGCGGGGGTGGGTCCGGGCCGTGCGCCCGGGGAGCGCGACGATCGCCGCCACGTCGGAGGGCGTGACCGGCTCGGTCGAGATCGAGGTGAGGGAGAACCCGGTCCACCGGATCGAGCTCACCCCCTCGACGGAGACCGCGCGCACCGGAGACGTGGTGCGCTTCGAGGCCCGGCCGCTCGACGAGGCGGGCGCGCTCGTCGACGACGTCGCGCTGACGTACACCGTCGGAGGCGGCGAGGCGCGGGACGAGGTGGGCGCCTCGGTCTGGGCGGACGGGGCCTTCGTGGCCGCCGAGCCCGGCGCGTACACCGTCGTCGCGGCCGCGGGCCCGGTGTCGGCCGAGGCGCTGGTCGAGGTCCGGCCGCGCGGGGTTCGTGGGCGGGTCGAGCGCGTGGGCCAGGGCCTCGTCTCGCATGCGCCGACCTCCGACCTGTGGGTCTTCCGGGGCGTGGACGGGCGCGACTACGCCTACCACGGGACACACGCGGGCGGACAGAAGATGTTCACCTGGGACGTGACCGACCCGGCGAATCCCGTCCTGACCGATTCGGTGGTCGTGGACGCCCGGGTGGTCAACGACGTGAAGGTGAACGAGGACGCGAGCCTCGCGGTGATCACCCGCGAGGGCGCGTCCGACCGCAGGAACGGGATGGTGATCCTCGACCTCGCCGACCCGGCCCATCCGGAGGTCCTCTCGGAGTTCACGCAGAACCTCACCGGGGGGGTCCACAACACCTTCATCGCCGGCGATCTCGTCTACGCGATCCACGACGGCGACCTGGACGTCCACATCGTCGACATCTCCGATCCACAGCGGCCCCGCCACGTCGGCGAGTGGGGGATCGACCGCCCCGGCAAGTACCTCCACGACATCTGGATCGCCGACGGGCTCGCCTACGTCTCGTACTGGGACGACGGGCTCTTCATCCTGGACGTGGGCGACGGCCGCTGGGGCGGCACGCCGACCGAGCCGGTCGAAGTCAGTAGCCTCGCGTATCCGGAGGGACAGACGCACGTCGCCTTCCCCTACACGAACGCGGACGGCCACAGCTACGTCTTCGTGGGCGACGAGATCTTCGGGTGCGACGAGTGCATCGCCCGCTCCGGGACGCACGTCGACGGGCCTCGCGGCTTCGTCCACGTGCTCGACCTGGAGGACCCGGAGAATCCGCGCGAGGTGGGCCGGTACGAGGTGCCCGAGGCCGGAGTGCACAACCTCTGGGTGGAGGACGACCTGCTCTACGCCGCCTACTACCAGGGGGGCTTGAGGGTGGTGGACGTCTCGGGCGAGCTGCGGGGCGATCTGTACCGGCAGGGCCGCGAGATCGCCTGGTACCCGACCGGACACCCCGAGGGGCTGGAGCCGAACGCGCCGCTGGCGTGGGGCCCGCAGCCGTACCGGGGCAACATCTACGTCTCCGACCTGAACTCGGGTCTCTGGGTGCTGCGACTGGTGCCGGGTGAGGGGGATCTCCGATGAACGGGGCCCCGACGATCCGCGCCGCGGTCGCCGCGGCCGCCCTGCTGCTGACCGGGTGCGCGACGGCCGAGCCGGGGACCGACGGCGGCGTGGACACGGCGGACGCGCGTGCGGAGGCCCGCGCGGCCCGCACGTCCGACGCCGCGCCGGAGCGCACCTACCGGCTCTACGTGGCGAACGAGTCGTCCGACCTGGTGAGCCGGGTCGTCTTCACGCCCGGCGAGGGCGGCCGCGTCGACAACGAGATCCCCGTCGGGCTCATGCCCGGCGACATCGACGGAGCCCACGGGCTCACGGTCTCGCCCGACGGGGACCGCTTCTACGTGACCATCGCCCACGGCCAGCCCTTCGGCACGGTGTGGCAGTTCGCCGCGGGCGCCGACACGCTGATCGACCGCACGACGCTCGGTCTCTTCCCGGCGACGATGGGCCTCACGCCGGACGGCCAGTTCCTGGGAGTCGTGAACTTCAACCTGCACGGCGACCCGGTTCCCTCGAACGTGTCGGTGGTCTACACGCCGACCATGACCGAGGTGGCCCGGGTGACCACCTGCGTGATGCCCCACGGGAGCCGGGTGGACGCCTCCGGTGCGCGCCACTATTCGGCGTGCATGCACTCCGACCAGCTCGTCGAGCTCGACCTCTCGAGCTTCGAGGTCTCCCGGCGCTTCGACCTCACGCCGGGAGGGGAGGGGCCGCTCCCGGCCGCCGACACCGGCGCCGCGCACGGGGAGGGGCACGTCGCCCCGCGGCCCGGCGGTCCGGATGCGATCCGCCACGACGAGCCGAACCCCCGCCGGGGCGAGCCGCAGCGCGCCGACGAGGTCGACCGCGAGGACCTGATCCGCCGCACGGGCGTGGACGAGGAGGGCGAGCCCCGGGAGACGGAGATGCGGCACCGCGACGCCTGCTCGCCCACCTGGGCGGAGCCGGGAGAGGGGGAACGCGCGAACCGCTTCCTCTACGTGGCGTGCAACCGGAACGGCGAGATCCTGGAGATCGACGTGGAGGGGTGGGAGGTGAGCCGCCGCTTCGCCACGGGTCAGGGCCCCTACAACCTCGAGATCACCCCCGACGGCACCCTTCTCGTCGCCACGCTCAAGGGCGAGCAGAAGATCGCGGTCTTCGATCTCGAGACCGGCGAGGAGCGGGCCCGGCTCGACACCTCCGAGCCGGTGACCCACGGCGTCGTGGTCTCTCCGGACGGGCGCTACGCCTTCGTGACCAACGAGGCGGTGGGGAGCACGCCCGGCACGCTCGACGTCTTCGATCTCGCGACGCTGGAGCTCGTGGAGACGATCGAGCTCGCCCATCAGCCGGGTGGGGTCGACTTCTGGCGGATGGAGGAGGCGGGCACCCGCTGACCGGCCGGGGCCCGCGCCGCGCCCGCCGTCCGCTCCGCCCTCGCCGCCCGCTCCGCTCATGTCCCGCCCGGCCGACCCCGAGCGGCTCCTCTCCCACGTCCGCGCCCTCGAGGGCGAGCGCCACCCGGTCACCTCGCCGGAGGCGCTCGGGCGGGCGGTGGAATACGTCGAGCGGCACCTCTCGGCCGCCGGCCTCGATCCGGTCCGCGACTCCTTCCGCCACCGGGGCCGCACCTGGTCCAACGTCGTCGCCCGCATCGGGGGCGTGGAGCCCGCGCGCCCGCGGGTGCTGCTGGGCGCCCACGTGGACACCGTCCGCTGCACCTACGGGGCCGACGACAACGCGAGCGGGGTGGCGGGTCTGCTCGAGGCGGCGCGGATCCTCGCCTCCGAGCGCCCCGCGGCCACCGTGGAGCTGGTAGCGTTCAACCTGGAGGAGCAGCAGCGCTGGACCTACCGGGTCGGGAGCCGGGCGTGGGTGGCGCGCGCCCGGGAGGAGGGGAGGGAGTACGCCGGGGCCCTGATCCTGGAGATGATCGGATACCGCAATCGGCATCCCGGCAGCCAGCGGATCCCCCTCGTCGTGCGCTGGATGGACCTGTCCCGGACCGGCGACTTCGTGGGGGCGGTGGCGGACGGGAAGTCGCGGCACCTGCTCGAGGTGTTCCGGGAAGCCGCACTGACGGCGGCGCCCGACCTTCCGGTGGAGACCCTGGCGGTGCCGCTCCGCGGATGGCCGGTCTGGCAGACTCGCCTCAGCGACAATGCCTCCTTCTGGTCCTCGGGGTATCCGGCCCTGATGATCACGGACACGGCCTTCCTCCGGAACCCGCACTACCACAGCCGGTCGGACCGCGCCCCCACGCTCGACCCGGACTTCATGGCCGCGGTGACCGGGAGCGCCGTCGAGACGGTCCGGCGGCTGGCGGGAGCGACGGCGGGCGACGGCTGAGCGCGCCGCCCCTGCACGTCGTGGCAGGGGCACGTCCCCGGGGGACGCCGCCGCGGATCACTCGCCGGCGACCTCGGCCGGCTCGCGCGCGTCGCTCGCGGGATCGCGCCCGTAGGTCTCGTCGACCGCGACCCGGATGCGCTCGCCCAGGCTCCGGAACGCCTCGACCCACGCCGCGGCCTCCGGATCGCCGTCCGCGGCGCGCGCCCGCATCGCGGGGTACGTCCTCTCGCGGGCCTCCCAGAACCGGTTCTGCATTCCCCAGAGCGAGACCTCCGCGGGAAGCGCGAGCACGACGTCGGTCGTCTCCGCCGCCTCGTCTAGGCGCTGCAGGCTCTCGGGGGCCTCGAGCAGCCGGACGGCGACCCGCTCCAGCGCGTTGCCGGCGACGTAGCCGACGGTCGGGGCGTCCACCTCGACCCCGAGGCGCTCCGTCTCCTCGAGCACCGATCGCGCCTCCTCCACGTCCGGCACCGTGCTCTCCAGCGCGCGCCGGAGCCGGAGGTTCAGCGTGTACTCGGCCGACATGCGGAAGGGCCGCGGCGGAGGCATCCGGAGGTCCTTCAGGAAGCGGAGCAGGGGGGCCGTCGAGGTGTGGAGCCGGGCGTACGTGCTCTCCGCCTCGGCGAGCTGGTCCTCGAGGATCCGCTCCAGGACCCGCCTCTGCTCGTCGCCCAGCAGGGAGCGCAGCGAGTGGATCGACGCCCGGAAGGCGCCGTCGAGGAGCCGGATGACCGCGGGAAAGTCTGCACGCTCGAACGCCTTGTCGAGCTCGTCACCGAGCTCCCGGAAGCGGCCCTCTCCCTGGAACACGCGCACCCCGCCGACGACGGTGTGGCCCCCGAGGTGCACGACCCCGTAGCTCAGGTGGGCCGTCTCGCGGGTGATGATCGACGAGACGCGGATCCGCCCCCGCGCGAGCCTCGCCGTGCCCGTCTCCTCCACGTCCACCTCCTCGCGGCGCACGCGGTAGCAGTAGACCCGCTCCTCGTCGCCGTACTCCTCGAAGAGGGAGCTCACCGCGTAGTGGGCGCCCACCTTCTCGAGGTCGACCCGCGCCGGGAGCACGGCCTCCTCGTAGAGCCGACGTCCGTTTCCCTTGGAGGGGAGGTTGCTCACCGCCCGCTCGAGACGCTCGAGGAAGCCCCGCTCGACCCGCTCGCCGAACTCCTCGGCGAGCTGCACCGCGCGCCCGGCGTACTGGAGCACCTGCACCGTCTCGATGCCGCTGACCTCGTTGAAGAACCAGCCGCAGCTCGTGTACATGAGCATCGCGTGGCGCTGGATCTCGAGCAGCCGGAGGGCGCGCACCCGGCTGGCCGGATCGGTCCCGTCGCGGGCGTGCTCCTCGAAGAAGCGGTCCAGGCTCGGGTCGTCCCGGTCCAGGATCACGTCGATGTAGTCGTCCCGTGCGGCCCACGGGTCCCGGAAGATCTCGCCGGCCTTCTCCTCGTGCACGGGCTCGAGCCGTCCGTGGAGCCAGTCGAGGGCGTCGCGGAGCGGGGCCCTCCAGTCCTGGCTCCACCCCGGGTCGCCCCCGGTGTGGCACCCGCAGTCGCTCCGCCACCGCTCGACGCCGTGCGCGCAGCTCCACGAGGTGTTCTCGACGATGCGCGCCTCCCACTGCGGGGGATGCCGCTCCAGGTACTCGGCGTAGTTCGTCAGGCGCACCTCGTCGTGCTCCTCGATCTCGCGGAGCGCGTAGGAGAGCGCCATCTCGCCGTGCGAGTGGTGGTGGCCGTACGTCTCGCCGTCCGTGGCGAAGTTCACCAGCAGGGGCTCGTCGTCCGGCCGGTCGTCGGGGAAGGCGCCGAGGAGGCGCTCGGCGAAGCGGGCGCCGTCCTTGAGCAGCCCCTCGAAGGCGACGGCCCGGGCCAGGCCGCCGTCGTAGAAGAAGACGTCGATCTCGCGTCCGGAGGGGAGCGGCACCGTGTACGGCCGGGTCGGATCGACCCGCCCGCCCGAGACGTCGCGCCACTTCTCCTCGCCCGGGCGGCGCACCGACGACGCCTGGCCGGGAGCGAGCACAGTGAAGCGGATGTCCTCGGCGGCGAGCGTCTCCAGCGTCGCCGTGTCGACGGCCGTCTCGGCCAGCCACATCCCCTCCGGATCCCGGCCGAAGCGGTGCTGGAAGTCGCGGATGCCCCACACCACCTGCGTGCGCCGGTCCCGCTCCGAGGCGAGAGGCATGATCATGTGGTTGTAGACCTGCGCCATCGCCGAGCCGTGCCCGCCGAAGCGCTCCGCGCTCTCCCGGTCCGCCTCGAGGACCGCCTCGTACACCCGCGGCTCCTCGTCTTCCAGCCACTTCAGCAGGGTCGGGCCGAAGTTGAAGGAGATCCGGGAGTAGTTGTTCACGATCCGGACGATCCGCTCCTCGTCGTCCAGGATGCGCGAGGAGGCGTTCGGCGCGTAGCACTCGGCCGTGATCCGCTCGTTCCAGTCGTGGTACGGATAGGCCGAGTCCTGCCGCTCGATCACCTCGATCCACGGGTTCTCGCGCGGGGGCTGGTAGAAGTGGCCGTGGGTGCAGACGTAGCGGAGGGTCATCGCGGGCGGGTGGAGGTCAGGACGGGGGGCCCTTCATGAAGACGGCGGAGAGCGGCGGGAGCGTCAGGACGAGCGAGTGCGTGCGGCCGTGCGAGCCCACGGGGGCGCTCTCCACCTCGCCGAGGTTGCCCTGGCCGGAGCCGCCGTAGGCGGGCGCGTCGCTGTTCAGGAGCTCCCTCCATACCCCGGGCCGGTCCACCCCGATCCGGTAGTTCTCGCGGGGCAGGGGCGTGCAGTTGAGCACCACGAGGATCTCCTTCTCGGAAACGCGGCCCTTCCTCAGGAAGGCGAAGACGCTGCGGGCCGCGTCGTTCGCCTCCACCCACTGGAAGCCGCCCGCTTCGAAGTCCGCCTCGTGGAGGGCCGGCTCGGAGCGGTAGAGGCGGTTCAGGTCCCCGACCCAGCGCTGCACGCCCCGGTGCGCGTCATGCTCGAGGAGCTCCCACTGGAGGTCCTCGTCGTGCCCCCACTCCCGCCGCTGCGCCAGCTC
>CAYPDV010000095.1:0-9200 GCA_964409525.1 uncultured Gemmatimonadaceae bacterium | reverse complement strand
GCACCCGCAAGCAGGGTGGCGCCGGCCTCGGGCTCTCCATCGGTCTCGAGCTCGCCCGCCGCATGGGCGGGGACCTGACGCTGCGGAGCGCGGATGGAGAAGGATCCTGCTTCACGCTGTGGCTCCGGAACTCGCCCGAACCGGACCATCGAGTGGACTGAAGATGCGGGCGGCCAGATCCTCCTACCGCCCCATCTGCCCCATCGTCCGATGATGACGTCGGCGACACGCTGCGATTCCCGCATCGCCGGCCCCGATCCGACCGTCGAGCGATCCCATCGGCACCATCACGGGCAGACGGCGTCCAGCGTACCGTCCGCGTTGGTTCCGGTGGTCTGGTCCGTGAACGTGGCTTCGACCTCCACGTGCTTTCCGTCGACGTGGATGATCTCCTCGGAGCCCGCGGTCGCGCTGCCGAGCTCGCCGGCCGACCAGGCGACCCTCGGATTCTCGAAGTCCTCGATGTCGTCGAGGCTCACGACGTGTCCGAACCGGGTGTCGATCGTCGCGTCGAGCTGCATGCCGTCCTGGATTGCGGAGAGGACGAACTCCGTGTCGTCCCGTTGCGTCTCGTCCGACCCGAACGCGCACAGGACGCGGTCGAACGTGTAGGTTTCGCCGTCGATCTCGAGGGTGGCCGAGCCCGCTCCGCTCGTCGACGCGGTGGATCCGGCGCCGTCGGTCGGCACGGCGGAGCGTTCGGCAGAATCGTCACCTCCTTCTCCGCAGCCGGTCAACGCCAGGACCAGGACCGTGAGGGCGATACCGGCGACCGGCGTCTGCATGGGGTTCCTCCGTTCCGGTGGGCTCCTGAGACCGCGGTTCCGCGTCAGGAGGAGAGAAGGACGTACTGGATCCGCATGTCGGTCGCGGAGTCGGCGTCCCTCGGGGTCGGTGTCTCCGGGGGAAACCGCTCGAGCAGCGTGCATTCCTCGGCGGGAGCAGGCACCGCGGCACGCGCCGCGGGGGCGCTTTCCGCGGCCGCGTCCGAGCCGGCGCCCGGCCCGTCCTCCCCCGAGCCACAGGCGGCGAGGAGCAGGACGGGGACGGTGGTGCTCACGGCTTGAGCGTTCATGTCCGGCTCCGGTCAGGGAATCCGCACGAGCTCGACCCGCCGGTTCTCCTGGCGGCCGGCTTCGGAGTCGTTGGAGGCCACCGGGGCGGACTCGCCCATCCCGACGGCCCTCAGCCGGTCTCCGTCGACTCCGAACTCCTCGAGCAGCCACCGACGGACCGAGTTCGCCCGGCGCTGGCTCAGGTCGCGGTTGTGCTCCTCGGCACCCTCGCTGTCGGTGTGGCCTTCGATGGAGAGGCGGAGGTCGGGGTGCTCGCGTAGCATCCGTCCGATCTCCTCGAGCGCAGAGCGGGACTCCGGCCGGATCCGGTCGCTGTTCGTGTCGAAAAGGATGCCCCGGAGGGTGACGCTTCCTTCCCGCGCCAGCTCGTCGTAGAGGTCCCGCCCTCCCGCGTCCACGCGGATCGACCCGATGAAGATCGGGTTGTCCGGTCGCGACATGTACACGTCCTGGAAACGGAGCCGGTCGGAGCGGCGCACCACCGCGTTCGGCACGTTGGCGACGCGCCTGCCGGCCGCGTAGACCTTCACGTGATCTCCGTCCACCATCAGCCGGACCGGGGTCGGCCGGTCGAGAACGTCGGTGGCGTGGTCGACGATCCGGGCGCCGATCTCCCGGTTCTCGGACGGGATCCGGATGCCCGTCTCGATGCTCCGGACGTGGACGAGCGCCGCGTCGTGGCGGTTCCACCCCCCCTGCTCCAGCGGAGAGGTGAGCATGATGATCCGCTGGTTGCCGTGCGTGTACATCACCTCGAACTCTACGGTGAACCGCTCGGGCAGCGTCTCCGCGAGCCGAACCTCGAACGCCGAGCCGCGGCCCCCCGTCCCCCGGAGGTAGCGGCGGCCCTCCCACTCGACGACGTCCCAGTTGCCGTCGATCAGGGTGAGGTTGCGGGGAAAGTCGCCGACGTTGTCGCGGGAGTAGTCCTCCATGAAGATCGGCCGGTCGCCGCGGACGAAGTCGTAGTTGGTGTCGGCGCCCTCGCCGGCGCGGGGGATGTCGGTAGCCGGATCCCCTCCCGGTGCGGCTCCTGCCGCCGCTCCGCCCTCCTCCTCACCGTCCGCGGTGACGGTGCCCTCCGCGGCGTCGGCGGCGGCGTCGGCGCCCCGATCGATCCTCTCTCCGGCCTCCCTCTCGATGGCCTGGCCCGCCCGGTCCACCAGGCGATCTGCCGACCCCGCGCAGGCGAGGAATGCGGGGACCAGGAGCAGGACGCCGATTCGTAACCCATTGCACGCGATGGGCTTGGGCATGGTGTTCACCTCATTCCGATGAAGGCGGGATCGTCCGACCGGAGACGGCCTCTCCTTTCACGAAACGCAAGACGGGTCGCCGGGCCGCCAATCGGCGCCCGGCGACGGAAGCGTTTCCTCCCGTCACCGGAAGGACCTATTGTCCGAATCGGTCCGCTCCGGTCTCTGGTCGGGGGCGGCGGCCCGACTCGAGGACCCCTCCGGAGGAGCCATCGTCCGACGCATGAGCCCGGCGACCGACGAGATCACACGGTTGATCGACCGCTGGAGCGATGGTGACGAGGACGCCTTCGACCGGCTGGTCGAGATCGTCTACGACGACCTCCGGCGTATCGCCCGACACCACCTCCGGCGCGGGCGCCACGACCACACCCTGGACACGACGGGGCTCGTCCACGAGGCGTACCTCAAGCTGGCGGGCGTCGGGGGCGGCACCTGGCGGAGCAGGGCGCAGTTTTTCGCTTTCTGTTCCAGGGCCATGCGGCGGATCCTCATCGACTACGCCCGGCGCAGGCACGCCGAGAAGCGGGGCGGCACCCGTGTCCGCGTGCCGCTGACCGAGAACGCCGCGGCGGTGGAGTCGCAGGCGGCCGAGCTGCTGGCCGTGGACGAGGCCCTCGACTTCCTGGCCGAGCGCGATCCGCGCCTCGGCCGTGTCGTCGAGTGCCGCTTCTTCGGGGGGCTCACGGTTCCCGAGACGGCCGAGGCGCTCGGGACCTCCCGCCGAACCGTCGAGCGGGACTGGGCGAGGGCGAGGGCGTACCTGTACCACGCTCTCGTCCCGGACGGGAGCGGGGGCGCCGCGGAGGAGAGGGACGAGAAAGCGGAGGGAGCGCACGGAGGGGCGTAGCGGACGGACGCGGGGGGAGAGAGAGGGCCGGCCGTGCCCGGGGGGGCGATGAAGCACGAGACGGATCCGACGTGGAGGCGCTGGGAGGAGGTGGATCGCCTCCTGAGCCGGGCGCTCGACCGTCCGGAGGAGGACCGGGAGCGGTTCCTCGCCGGCGCCTGCGAGGCAGATACGGAGCTCTTCCGAGCGGTCGTCGGGCTCCTCCGGGCGCTGGACGCCTCGGACGGGATGTTCGACGCCCCCGGTGCCGGCCTCCTGCATGCCGCGCTCGGAGACGGAGAAGGCAGGGCCAACGCGCAGCCCCTCGCGTTCGCCGCCGGGGACCGGGTGGGGCGCTACCGGATCGTCGGGATCATCGGTCGGGGCGGAATGGCCACGGTGTACGAGGCCGAACGGGCCGACGGGTCCTTCCGCCGGCGGGTGGCGATCAAGGTGCTCCGGCGCGGGCTGGACACCGAGGCGGTCGTCCGGCGCTTCCTGGCGGAGCGGCAGATCCTCTCCGGACTTTCCCACCCGAACATCGCCAGACTCATCGACGGGGGAGCCACGGAGGACGGGCGCCCCTACCTCGTGATGGAGCGGGTCGAGGGGACCCCTCTGACCCGGTGGGCGGACCGAAGGCGGTTGACCGTCGAGCAGCGCCTCGACCTCTTCCTCCAGCTGGCGGACGCCGTCCACTTCGCCCACCGCCGCCTCGTGGTGCACCGCGACCTGAAGCCGTCGAACGTCCTGGTGGACGCGGAGGGGCGCGCCCATCTCCTCGACTTCGGCATCGCCAGGCTCCTGGAAGGGGGATCCGACGGAGAGCCACTCACCCGGATCGGCGGCCCGCGGCCGCTGACGCCGGGCTTCGCCAGCCCCGAGCAACTCGCGGGCGAGCCGGCGACGACGGCGTCCGACGTGTACCAGCTCGGGATTCTCCTGCACCTGCTCCTGACCGGTCGCCGTCCTCCCGGGGCGAAGGTCGAGCGGGACCCGCGATCGGAGCCCGACATCCGTCCGAGCCGGTCGGTGGGCCACTCTTCCGCGCCGACGGGAACGGGGGGCGAGGCGGAGGCGAGATCCGGTCCGGACCCGCGCGAGGTCGCCGACCGGCGGGCGACGACGGTCGCCGCTCTCCGCCGCTCGCTCCGGGGCGACCTGGACACGATCGTGCGGAAGGCGCTCCGGAGCGATCCGGACGATCGCTACCCGTCGGCGGAGGCCCTCGCGAGCGACGTGCGCCGGTTCCTGGCGGGCCGGGCCATCGCCGCGCGACCGGCCTCGGCCCTCTACCGGCTCGGGAAGTTCCACGCGCGGAATCCCTGGGTGGGCCCCCTGGCGGCCGCGCTCCTGCTGGCCACGGGCGGGTACGTCTTCACGCTCGACCGGCACTCGCGGGAGCTCGAAGCGGAGCGGAACGCGGCGCGCGCCCAGGCCGAGCGGGCCGACGAGCTCCGATCCTTCATGGTGGGCCTCTTCCGCACGGCCGACCCCTATGAAGCACCGGATCCCGACCGCAGCCGGGAGATGACGGTGGTGGAGGCTCTGGAGGTGGGCGCCGGGAGGGTGCGAAGCGAGCTCGACGGGCGGCCGGAGCTCCAGGCGGCCATGCTCACGACGATCGCCGGAGTCTACCACAACATGGCGCTAGAGGAGTCGGCGGGCCCCCTGATCGACGAGGCGATGGAGATCCACGCGGTGGCCGGGGCAGAGGACACGCCGGGCTACGCGAGCACGCTCGGCACCCTCGCCCGCCACACCGCCCGGAGCGAGGGGGCGGACTCCGCCCGTGCGCTCATGGATCGCTGGGTGGCGCGCGAGGCGGAGCTGGCCGGCTCCGACAGCCTCCGCCTGGCCGGAGCGCTGCTGGAGAGGGCGAACAACGCGGTGAACCGGGGCGACTTTCGCGCCGGGCTCGAGGGCCGCGAGCGTGCGGTGGAGATCCACCGCTCCGCGGACCGTGTCGGGGCTCGGGGGGAGTTCGCGGAGGCCCTCGCGATGCTGGCGGACAGTTATCGGGAGGTCGGTCGCATGTCCAGAGCGGAGGCGGCCGCGAGAGAGGCGCTGGCGATCGAGGAGGCGCTCCGGGGACCCGACCATCCGAGCACCGCGATGCAGCGGGTGCACCTCGCCCAGGTGTACCACGCCACGGGTCGGCTCGAGGAGTCGGTCGCGGCGTACCGGCGGGCGCTTCCGGCGCTCGAGCGGACGCTGGGGCCCGACCACTTCAACACCGTGAACTCCTGGAACAACCTCGGGCTCGTGCTCTCTTCCATGCGCGACCACGAGGGGAGCGAGCGCGTCCACCGGCGCGTCCTGGCGATCCGTCGGGGGCCCGACGGTGCGGAAACCCTGGACGTGGCCAGCTCGCTTCAGAACCTGGCGGCGGCGCTCCTGCGGGCGGGCCGCCACGCCGAAGCCGACTCCCTCGCCCGGGAGGCGTACCGAATCTATCGGGACCTCGCCCCGGAGGGCTCGCACCTCCCGGCGCTCCCCCTGCTCAGCCAGGCCGAGATCCGGCTCGCCGCGGGCGACGACGCGGGGGCCGAGGCCGTGGCCCGGAGCGCCCTCGAGATCCTGCGCCCGGCCCTGCCGCCGGGGCATTTCGCGACCGCGGTGGCCGAATGCCGGATCGGTATGGCGCTGGCCCGCCAGGGTCGCCCGCAGCCGGCGGCCCCGCTCATCGAGCGCGCCCGCGACGCGCTGCACCGGTGGGAGGGGACCCCGCAGCGGCTGGTGGAGGAGTGCGACGCAGGCGGTGAGCAGCTGGCGGAGCGGCCGGTCGGCCGCTGACGCCGGCCCTCCGGGATCGGGGCACCCCCCGTTCAGGGCACCCGCGCCCACAGGCACTTGAGGTACTCTCCCTCCGGGAAGGTCACCGGATGGTCGGGAGGGTGGCCCGTCCGCTCCACCTCGTCGAGAGGCCGTCCCGCCTTCTCCGCGGCCGTCTTCACCGTCCTGAAGAAGTCGTCTCGTGGGACCCTCGTGGAGCAGGACGCCTGGACCAGCAGACCGCCTCGCCCGAGAAGCGCGACGGCCAGCGTCGTGAGCCGTCCGTAGGCGCCGAGCGCCCGTTGCCGGTGGCGGGCGGCCCTGGCGAACGACGGAGGATCGACGACCACGACGTCGAAGCGCTCGCCGGTGCCCTTCATGTCGGCCATCACCTCGAAGGCGTCTCCCACGACGGTGCGGTGACGGCACGCGGCGACGGCGGGGTCGTCCCGGTTCAGCTCGAAGTGGCGCCTCGCCTGGGCGAGCACGGGCTCCGCGCGGTCGACGCTCATCACGTCCCGGGCCCCACCCCGGGCCGCGTGCACCGAGAAGCCGCCGGTGTAGCTGAAGACGTTCAGGACCCGGGACCCGGAGGTCCGCGTCGAGAGCGTGCGGCGGTTCGCCCGCTGGTCGAGGTAGAAGCCCGTCTTGTGCCCGACGAACGGATGCGCCTCGAAGCGGAGGCCGGTCTCGAGGAAGGGGACGCCGTCCGACGGGGGATCTCCGTACAGGACCGCCCCTCCGGACACCTGCTCCGGGCACCCGGCGCTCGCCGCCACGCGCTTCGCCGCCAGGAGGAGGATCCGCTCGGGGGCGAGGAGCTCCCGGAACGCCGGGACCACGCTCCGGAGGTGGGGGAGCCACGCCGTGGTGAAGATCTCCAGGACGAGGGTGCGGTCGTAGAGGTCGGCCACGAGCCCCGGCATCCCGTCGTTCTCGCCGTGCAGGACCCGGAATCCCGTCGTCTGCCGGGAGGCGACCTGGCTCCGGAGCCGGAGCGCCGCCTGGATCCGGTCCCGGAACAGCCCCGGGCCGATGTCGGCGGGGCTGCCGTGCACGAGGACGCGGACCCGGATCGGACCCTCGGGGTCGTGGAGCCCGGCGGCGAGGAAGCGGTCCTTCCGGTCGAACACCACCGCCACGTCGCCCGGATCGGCCGTCCGGCTCATCGACCGGACGCTGTCTTCGAAGAGCCACGGGTGCCCGTCCCGGAGCGCGCGCTCCGCCCGCGGCAGGATGCGCACGGCGACGGGCCGATCCGCGGGCCGGCCGAGCCGATCGGGATCGATGCTCGGGCGACCCGGTGCGCCGGCCGTCACCGCGATCGGCGCTCCAGCACCTGCCAGATCTCCGGATCCTCCGGGCCCAGCACCCAGACCGAGAACCCCCGGAGGTCGTACTCGTCGACGAGGCCGAGCTTCGCCTCGAAGCTCCGGGCGTCTTCCAGGAAGATCCACTCGAAGGTGCCGCCTACCGGATAGAAGGCGTACGGCACCTGGTCCTCCTCGCTCCACCGCAGCTCCGCGTCGTGCGCCTCCACCAGGTGCAGCGCCCAGGCGTGGCTCACCCCCTCGGAGTACGAGCGGGCCATCTCGGGCTGGATCCGCTCGTCGTAGTGGGTGGACCAGTGCTGGGAGCCGGTGGGAATCCCGAGCGAGAGCTTCTCCGGCGGCACGAAGCGGAGGAAGTACTCCACCACCTCGCGCTGCCACTCCAGCCCGGCCTGCGGGCCCGGGGGCGTCCGGCGGGTGTGCTGCGAATACGACATGATGGAGAGGAAGTCGCCGATCCGGGCCATCTCCTCCAGGTCGTATCCGGCCCGCCAGTTCTCGAAGAGCCAGGCGTGGTACCGCGTGGGTCCCGGGAGCTCGTCGGGACGGTGCACCACGGCCGCGCTGAGCTGGAAGCCCGCCGCGTGCAGGGCCTCGGCCGTTTCCCGGAAGAAGCGGGTGAAGGCGTCCCGGTCGGTCATGGCCACGTTCTCGAAGTCGAACTGGATCCCCTGGAACCCGTGGCGCCGGCAGAGCTCCACCAACGATCGCACCGCCCGCCGGCGGGCCTCGTCGTCCACGAGGAGCTCGTGGAGCATCTCCTGGTCGAAGCCGGGGTTCACGATGAGGGGCATCACCCCGACGCCGTGCTCCCGGGCCAGCTCCAGGACCAGCGGATCCGCCTCGCCCCAGACCACGCCCTCGGCGTCCACGGAGTACCAGGCGGGCGCGACCAGCGTGATCCGATCCGCGTTCCGTTCGAGGCTCTCCCACGACGACTCGCGGTCCACGTAGTAGAAGAGCCGCTCGGTGGCGTCCTGCGCCGCCAGGCTCGGCGGGGGAAGGAGGAAGGCCGTCGCCATGACGGCGAGCGCGGCGAGAGAGCCGATCGGATGTCGCATGACGTGGTGCTCCGTCTTCGGATTCGCTGGACGGGGCGGGTGCGTACCCGGCTCGACCGCGTGAGGTCGAGCCTCAGCCCCCGCCCGACGGATCCGGCGCCTCGGCGAGCAGGCTGTCCAGGTCGAGCCGTCGCGCCCCCATGGCCAGCTCACCCCCTTCGTCCTCCGGCCAGCGTTCGCGAGGACGGTCCCGATACAGCTCGAGCCCGTTGCCGTCCGGGTCCCGCAGGTAGAGCGCCTCGCTCACGCCGTGGTCGCTCGCGCCGTCCAGCGGGACCCCGGCGTCCAGCAGCCGGCGCAGGGCGTCGGCGAGAGAGGCGCGGGAGGGATAGCGGATCGCCAGATGGAACAGGCCCGTCGTTCCCGCCGGGGGCGGCGGGCCGCCCCGGCTCTGCCAGGTGTTGAGTCCGATGTGGTGGTGGTAGTCGCCCGCCGCGATGAACGCGGCCTCGGTCCCCCAGCGTTGCCGGACCCGGAAGCCGAGCACGCCGCAGTAGAAGTCCAGCGCCCGCTCGAGGTCGGAGACCTTGAGGTGGACGTGTCCGATGTTCACCTTCGGATCGATCGGCTGGTCTCGTGGTCCCGACATCGCCTTCTCCGGTGCAGGGGTCGCTTCTCGTCGTCGCGTGTGACGACCGAGATGCATCGAACCGGCCAGGGCGCCGATGGCATGCGCCGTGCGCCTCCCGGCTCCCGGGATCGGCGCGCTCGGCCCACCCGATCGTGCATTCCTCGACCCTCCAGCGCGGGTAGAGCCGTGGTCATCGTCAATGCCGCGAAGCTGCAGCGCCTGGCGCGGATCCTCCAGGAGGTGCAGCGACTCATCGAGGAGGCGGGAGGCGAGCCGGGGCAGATCGAGGAGACGCTGGCCC
>CAYPDV010000094.1:0-9230 GCA_964409525.1 uncultured Gemmatimonadaceae bacterium | reverse complement strand
GTACGGCACCCCCCGCCGACGGAAGGCGTCCTCGAGCGCCCTCGACTGGGCGTTGGTGCGGTAGAGGATCGCGAAGTCGCGGTACCGGTGGAGGTCGGGCCCCTCCGTGTAGCGGCTCTCGATCTCGCCGACGATCCAGCGCGCCTCGTCCACCTCGTCGGCGCACTCGACCACGGTCACGGGCTCCCCTCCCGCCCGATCGGTCCTGAGCGTCTTGCCCTTCCGGTCGACGTTGCGGGCGATCACGGCGTTGGCGGCGTCGAGGATCCGGGCCGTGGAGCGGTAGTTCCGCTCGAGGCGTACGACCTCCGCGTCCGGGAAGGTCTCCTCGAAGTCGAGGATGTTGCGGATGTCGGCTCCCCTCCACCCGTAGATCGACTGGTCGTCGTCGCCGACCACCATCAGGTTGCCGTGCTCGGACGTCAGGAGCTCCAGGAAGCGGAACTGCGCATGGTTCGTGTCCTGGTACTCGTCGACCAGCACGAAGGCGAAGCGCTCCCGGTACGACGAGAGGACCTCCGGATCGGCGAGCAGGAGCTCGACCGGCTTCACGAGCAGGTCGTCGAAGTCCATCGCGTTCTGCTCCTTCAGCCGCTCCTGGTAGCGCGGATAGACCTTCGCGACCTGGCGGGTGAAGAGGTCGAAGCTTCCCTCGACGTCCTCCTCGAAGCGTGCGGGCCCCACCAGCCGGTTCTTGGCGTCGCTGATCTGCGCCCGGACCGCCTTCGGATGAAACCGCTTGGGATCGACGTCGACCAGCTCCTGCGTGCGCTTGATCTCCCGGAGGCTCTGCTCGGCGTCCAGGATCGTGAAGGTGCGATCGAATCCCAGGCGCGGGGCGTGACGGCGGAGGATCCGTGCGCCGACGGCGTGGAAGGTCCCCATCCAGAGCCCCGCCGGCTCCTCGCCCAGCATCCGCCGGATCCGCTCGCGCATCTCGCCCGCCGCCTTGTTGGTGAACGTCATGGCGAGGATCCGGTCCGGAGCGACACCCCGGCTCCGGATCAGCTCGCAGATCCGGACCGTGAGGACCCGGGTCTTCCCCGAGCCCGCCCCCGCCAGCACCAGGAGCGGACCCTCGAAATGCCGTGCGGCGATCCGCTGCTCCGGGTTCAGGGAGTCCAGATGGGAAGGTTCTTCGGGGATGGTCGTCTCCGGATGTGCGAGAGGCATTCGTAGCGAGAGGGCTCAGCGCCCGGCGGCCGGGAGCGTGAGCTGGAAGGTCGCGCCAGCCGCCCTCCGGTCGAGGAGCTCGAGGCGCCCCCCGTGGACGCCCTCGACGATCCTGCGGGAGAGCGCGAGGCCCACACCCCACCCCCCGTCCTTGGTGCTCACGCCCGGTTCGAAGATCCGCTTTCCGAGCTCCGGGGGCACCCCCGGACCGGTGTCCTTCACCCGGAGCAGCACCCAGCCCGCGTCACCCGGCCTGGCGTAGATGGTGATCTTGCCGCCCCTGCCCGCCATCGCGTCGAGCGCGTTCTTGACCAGGTTCTCCAGCGCCCAGGCCAGAAGGACGTCGCTTCCCCGGATCCGGGGAAGGTCGGCGGGGACGTCGACCAGCAGCTGCACGCCCGAGCCGAGGCGCGGGAGGCGGGTCCGGAGATACGTCTCCAGGTCGCCCACCACCCGCCGGAGGTCGAGCGGCTCCAGCTCGGGCTCGCGTCCGATCAACTCGAAGCGGTGGCTGATGCGCTCCAGCCGCCGCAGGTCCTCCTCGATCTCTCCGGCGACCTCGCGCTCGCCGAGGTCGCCGGGACGCTCGGGCCGGGGCAGCTTCAGCACCTCCAGCCACCCCTGGAGCGAGGAGATCGGGGTTCCCAGCTGGTGCGCGAGCTCGCGGGCCATGGCGGTCCAGGCGCGCTCGCCCTCGGCACGGCGCTGGTACCGGACGATCATGAAGCCCACCACCACGGTCAGCAGGAGCCCTCCGGCCTGGAGCCAGGGCACCCAGCGGAGCCGCCGGATCTCCGGCGTGTCGCCGTAGTGGAGGTGGGTCAGCGTCGGGTCGCCGACGGGCGGATGCCGGGCGTCGAGGCGGCGGACGTACCCGCGGACCCGCTCCTGGCCCTCGGGGGTCGAGAGGTCGGCCTCGAAGGGGAGGTTCTCCGCCGACAGCACCGTGTCGCCCGGCCCCGTGAGGATCAGCGGGACCCCGGTCTCCTTGATCAGGGCCTGGAGGTCGAGGAGGCTCTGGACCTCGGACCCCTCCGTCGGATCGGCGAGCCCGGACTGGACCTCGGCGAAGATCTGGGTCAGGATCTCCGCGTCCGTCCGGAGCGCCTCCACGAGGCGCTCGGTATAGACGAGGTACCATCCCAGGAGGAGGACGAAGAGGATCGCGAGGATGACCGGCCCTTCGCGCTGGATCATCTCCTCAGAGCCCGCTCAGCCTCGTGCCCCGACCCGCCGGACGGGCTCCAGGAGCTCGGCCCCCAGACGCTCCCGGAGCACCTCGGGCACGACGACCGAGCCGTCCTCCAGCTGGTAGGTCTCGAGGAGCGCCACCATCAGCCGGGGCAGCGCGACGCCGGACGCGTTCAGCGTGTGCACGAACTCCGGCTTCTCCCCCTCGGCCGGGCGGAAGCGGAGGTTCGCCCGCCGCGCCTGGAAGTCCGTGAAGGTGCTGGCGCTGGACACCTCGAGCCACCGCTCGACGCCCGGCGCCCAGATCTCCACGTCCAGCGTCAGCGCCGACGAGAAGCCGAGGTCACCCGCCGCGATCCGCACGATCCGGTGGGCGAGGCCCAGCCGTCGGATCACCTCGGTCGCTTCCCGGACCAGGTCGTCGAGAGCGTCCCGGCTCGCCTGGGGACGCTCGTAGCGGACCAGCTCCACCTTGTCGAACTGGTGCACCCGGAGGAGCCCGCGCGTGTCCTTCCCTGCCGCCCCGGCCTCGCGGCGGAAGCAGGGCGAGTAGGCGGTGTAGCGGACCGGGATCGCGTCCGGCGGCAGGATCTCGTCCCTGTGGAGGTTCGTGACCGGTACCTCCGCCGTCGGGATCAGCCAGAGATCGTCCCGCTCGGTCCAGTAGCTCTCGTCCGCGAACTTCGGCAGCTGGCCCGTCCCGGTGAGCGCCTCGGTGGTGACCAGGTACGGCACCCGGAGCTCCTCGTAGCCGTGCTCGTCCACGTGAAGGTCCAGCATGAGATCGATCAGCGCCCGCTGCAGGCGTGCCCCGCGTCCGCGGAGCACCGGGAAACCGGATCCCGAGATCTTCGCGCCCCGCTCCAGGTCGAGGATCCCGAGCTCCTCTCCGATGTCCCAGTGGGCGCGGGGAGCGAACGAGAAGGAGGGCCGCTCGCCCCACTCCTCGAGCACCTCGTTCGCCTCCTCGCCTCCGGGCGGAACCTCGTCCAGCGGCAGGTTCGGGGTCTCGAGGAGGATCTCCCGGATCCGTTCCTCGGACCGCGCCACCTCGTCGTCGAGGTCCGAGATCCGCGCCGAGACCTCTCGCATCTCCTCGATCGAGCGGGCGGCGTCCTCGCCCTCCCGCTTCCGGCGTCCGATCTCCCGCGAGACGTCGTTCTTGCGGGCCCGGAGGTCGTCGGCCTCGCCGATCCCTCCCCGGCGCACCTCGTCCAGCTCCAGCAGCTCCCTCACTCGCGTGAGCGGTTCCTCGACGCCCCTGAGCCCGAGTCGCTCCGCGACCTCCTCCGGCCGATCACGGATCCTCCGGAGATCGAGCACCCCTCAATCCGCCTCGTCGCCCTGGAGGGTCAGATCGTCGCACCGGGGGTTGGCGTCGAAGGCGAAGGTGAGGACGCCCTCGCCCACGCGGATGTCGACCGGTCCGAGTTTTGCAAACTTCACGCAGGGAATGCCGAAGCGGTCCGTGACTTCCCGCGTGCGGACCACGTACACGGCTCCCTCCTGGAGGGGCACGGGTGCGTCGAAGGTGTAGAGGGCGGAGTCGGCGGGAGCCTCCGAGACCTCCTCGAGGTCGCGATCCTCCAGGACCGTGATCCCGGAGGTGTTCTCGATGCCGAGCGCGCCCGGCGGGAGGAGCACGAGCTGCTCCTCACGGGTATCGACCGCGAAGTCCCAGCGGTCGGTGGCGCCCGGGGTGTGGATCCGGACCGTCCGCCGCTGCTCGAAGTCGAAGCCGGACGGGAGGTTCAGATCCGGCCGGGCCAGCGAGAAGACGGTGGTCGTATCGATGTCGCGGATGAACTGGATCGCGAACGGATCGTCCGCCTCGCACGCGGCGGCCGCGAGGAGGATCACCGCGGCGACGAGAGCGCTCGCCAGGGCCGACGTCCGCGCACGGCAGGTGCCGGCGGGAGAGGCGGAACAGGATCGACGACGAGACATGGAGACGGAGGTCGGAGGACCGGGGAGACGGCCGACAACACTAGTCGGGAATCCGGAGATGCGTCAAGCCCGGAAAGCCGCCATTTTTCTTGACTTTACCCCATGAGCGAGGTAGGTTCCCGGACCTTCCGAGCGGGGGTGCAGGAGGTAGTGGAGATGTCCGGAAGGGACGCATCCACAGAACGGAAGGGCCGGATCCTGGTGGCGGACGACGAGCCGCACATCCGGCGCATCCTCACCACGCTCCTCGAGTCGGCGGATTATCAGGTCGACCCCGTCTCGGACGGGCCCGCGGCCCTGGAGCTCCTCGAGAGCGACACCGAGTACGACCTCGTCCTCCTGGACATCATGATGCCCGGGGCGACGGGCCTCGAGGTGCTGGGAAAGGCACGCTCACTCGACCACCGGAGATCGGTGCCGGTGCTGATCCTCACGGCGAAGGGTCAGGACGCCGACCGCGACCAGGCCTACTCGCTCGGAGCCGACGATTTCGTCACCAAGCCCTTCAGCCCGAAGAAGCTCCTTGCACGGATCGACGAGATCCTCGACCACGAGCGGCGGGACGGAGCCGCCCTCCCCTCCTGAGCCTCGTCTCCGCGTCGTCGTCCTCGCCGGCGGGATCGGCTCCCGGTTCTGGCCGGTCAGCACGCCCAGCCGCCCGAAGCAGCTCCTCCCTCTCGGCAGCGATCGGCCCCTGATCGTCGACACGATCGCCCGCGCCCGGCTGCTCGAGCCGGAAGCCGGCGTACGCGTACTCACCGGCCGGGAGATGGTCGAGCCGATCCGCTCCGTGCTTCCGGACCTGGAGGAGACGGACTTCCAGGTCGAGCCCCGGGCCCGCGGCACCGCACCCGCGCTCGCGTGGGCCACCTGGAGCCTCTTCCGGGAGGATCCGGACGCGGTGCTCCTCTCGCTCCACTCCGACCACGTCGTGGGCGATCCGGACACCTTCGCCGAGCTGCTGCGGGCCGGCGCCGAGCTCGCCGGATCGGAGGATCTGCTCCTGACGGTCGGCGCGCCCCCCGACCGGCCCGAGACCGGCTACGGCTACATCCGGACGGGCGAGGCGGTGGCGGGGTGGGAGGAGGCGAGCGCGCACGAGGTCGAGGCCTTCGTCGAGAAGCCGGACCGCGATACCGCCGAGCGCTACCTCCGTGAAGGGTACCTGTGGAACACCGGGATCTTCCTCTGGCGCGCCGGGGTCTTCCTGGCCGAGGTGGAGCGGCACGCGCCGGAGCTCCACCGGGCGCTCCGCCACCTGGAGCGCTCGGACGTCGAGGCCTTCTTCGACGAGGCTCCGAAGATCTCGGTGGACGAGGCGATCCTCGAGCGGAGCGACCGGGTCGCGACCCTGAAAGCCGCCTTCCCCTGGGACGACGTCGGGAGCTGGCAGGCGCTCTCCCGCACCCGCGAGGCGGATGCGGACGGGAACGTGCGGGCCGGCGAGGTCCACGTCGTGGACGGCGAGCGGAACATCGTCTTCGCCGAGGACGGCCCCGTGGTGCTCTTCGGGGTGAGCGACCTCGTGGCGATCCGCACGCGGGGCGTCACCCTGGTCACGGACCGAGCGCGAGCCCCCCGCCTGAAGGAGCTGCTCGACCGCCTGCCCCCGTCCCTCCACGATCCCGAGGTGTGACGGTGCGCCTCTACCTCTTCGAGGACTCGGTGGCGCGGGACTTCGAGCCGTTCGCGCTCACCCGCCCGCTGGGCGAGGTGCTCTACGGCTGCCTTCTCCAGCGGGAGCGGGCGGAGCGGTGGCTGGGCACCCCCTGCCGGGGATCGCTCGCCGGCGCCGCCCTGCAGGGCTTCGTGGAGCCCGGCGCCCCTCCCGTCGTCGACGCCGGCTCGATCGGCGCCGACGATACGCGGGTGCTCCTGACGAGCCGGTTCGTGCCCGAGGGGAAGGCACCCGACCCGCTCCGCCGAGCGGTGGAAGAGGCGGAGGGCGCGACCCTCCGCTCGGGGGGCCGGACGGTCGGCTGGGTGCTGCCCCCCGGGCGGGACACCCCGGACGACGGAGCCCTGCTCGAGCCCGACGACGGGGAGGCGGTCGGCGGAGAGATCGAGCTCGCGGGCGAGCTCCTGGAGACTCCGTGGGGCCTCGTCGCGGGAAACGCGGGGCGGATCACCCGCGACGTCGAGCTGCTCCACCCCCGCGACGACGCCTTCCTGCCGCACGGGGTGGAGCGGCGGGGCGACGGCGCCGTGTCGCTCGGCGACGGCCTCGAGATCGAGCCCGGGGTGATCCTCGACGTCCGCGACGGGCCGATCCATCTCGGCGACGGGGTGGTCGTCCGGAGCTCCGCCCGGCTCGAGGGGCCCTTCCACGCCGGCCCTGGCACGGTGCTCCTGGGTGGCTCCTACACCGGCACCTCGATCGGGCCCGTATGCAAGGTCAGGGGCGAGGTGGAGGCGTCCGTGATCCTCGGCTACTCGAACAAGGCCCACGACGGGTACCTCGGACACGCCCTCGTCGGCCGCTGGGTGAACCTCGGCGCCCTCACCACGAACAGCGACCTCAAGAACAACTACTCGCCCGTGCGCGTCACCACCTCGAGGGGCGAGCACGACACCGGCCTCCTGAAGGTGGGGTGCTTCCTCGGCGACCACGTGAAGACCGGGATCGGTGCCCTCCTGAACACCGGAACGGTGGTCGGCGCCGGGAGCAATCTCTTCGGATCCCGCATGCCTCCGAAGTACGTCCCCCCCTTCTCCTGGGGTGCGGGGGCCGACCTCTCGGAGTTCCGGCTGGACCGCTTCCTCGAGACGGCCCGGGCCGTCATGGATCGTCGCGAGATCGAGCTGGACGGAGACCTGGAAGCGCTGCTCCGGCGGGCCTGGGACGCCACCAGGGACGAGAGGCGAGCCGGATGAGGATCTCCGTCCTGGGAAGCGGGAGCCGGGGCAACTCCGTCCTGGTCGAGGCCGGCACCACCCGGATCCTGGTCGACGCCGGCTTCAGCGGGCGCGACCTGGCCCGCCGCCTCCGCGCGGTCGGGGTCGAGCCGGAGTCCGTGGACGCCCTGGTGGTCACCCACGACCACCGGGACCACACCCGCGGGATCGGCATCTTCGCCCGCCGCTTCGGGACGCCGCTCCACTGCACCGACGCCACCCGGAAGGCGTGCGGGAAGCTGCTCCGGGGCGACGAACGGGTGGTGCCCTACCGCGCCGGGCGGTCCTTCGATCTGGGCCGGCTCAGGATCGACCCCTTCGTCACGGTCCACGACGCGGTGGAGCCGATCGCCCTGGCGGTCGTGGATCGGGAGAGCGGCGCCCGTCTCGGCGTGGCCACCGACATGGGGCGTCCCACGAGCGGGGTGCGGCACGCGCTCGAAGCGTGCGACGTCCTGATCCTGGAGGCGAACCACGACGAGGTGATGCTCCAGGACGCCCCCTACCCCGTCTCGGTGAAGAGCCGGATCGCCTCCAGCCACGGGCACCTGTCCAATCACGCCGCCGCGCGCCTGGCGACCGAGCTCTGCCACTCCCGGCTGGGGGCGATCGTGCTCGCGCACCTCTCCCGGAAGGCGAACACCCCGGCGCTGGCGCGCGACGTCGTCGGCGAGGCGCTCGACCGGGTGGGGTGGAGGGGGCTACTCGAGGTCGCCGCCCAGGACGAGCCCACGCCCCGGATCGACGTGGAGCGCCTCCGGCTCCGGGGGGGCCCCGAGCAGCTCGCGCTGCTCTGACGCCACTCGTTGGAGCCGGCGCCGCGACGCGGGGGGGGAGGAGGCCGGCGCCGGTCGCCGGCCGAGGGTCAGAGCCCCAGCAGCCTCAGCACGTCCGCCGAGAGAGCCCAGACCATCAGGGCCACGATGACAAGGAAGCCGACCTGGCTCCACCGCATCCGCTGCTCGATCGAGAGCGGGCGCCGCCGCACCGCCTCGATGCCGAGGAAGAGCAGGTGCCCCCCGTCGAGCACGGGGATCGGGAGCAGGTTCAGGATGGCGAGGTTGATCGAGAAGAGCGCCATGAAGCGGAGGTAGGCGTCGAACCCGGCGCGGACCGCCTGACCCGACGCCTCGCCGATGGTGAACACGCTGCCCACCGCCCGCGGGGAGATCCCCCCCGTGAGCAGGTCTCCCAGGAAATCGACGATCATCCAGGTGACCCCGACCGTCTCGGAAGCGCCCGCCCGGACGGCCTCCGTCGGACCGAGCCGCAGCGTGATCATCTCGCCCCCGGCCGGATAGAGCCCCACCTGGCCGCGGGCGACGCGGTCGCCGGTCGTGGGATCCGTCTCCCGGACCGCGTCGGGGGTCACGGCGCGGACGAGCTCCCGCCCGTCGCGCTCGACCCGGAGCTCGATCCGCTCGCCCGGCCGGGCGCGCACCTCCCGGAGCAGGTCGTTCCAGCCGTCGATCGGGGTCCCGTCGACCGCCACGATCCGATCGCCCGCCTCCAGGCCCGCGCGGTCCGCGGGCGAGCCGGGGTTCACCGCCCCGATGGTGGCCGGGATCCAGTAGACCACCGAGCGGTACAGGCGCCGGCGGTCCGCCTCGCCCTCGGGAATCCGGATCCCGAGCGGCCGGCTCCGCTCCTCCACCTCGATACGGACCGGTCCCGCGTCGCCTCCGAGAAACGCCGCCCGGAGGTCGCGCCAGTTCTCCACCGGCCGCTCGCCGATCCGGAGGATGCGGGCGCCCGGGGCGATCTCGGCGAGCTCCTCGGTACCCGCCGGAAGCTGCTCGGCCAGCACTTCGCCCACCCGCGCGGTGTCGGGAAGCTGCACGCCCCAGATCCCGGCCGCCGCCACGTAGGCGAGGAAGGCGAAGAGGAAGTTCATGATCACGCCCGCCGAGATCACGAAGGCGCGCGCCCAGAGCGGCTTGGAGTCGAAGTCGTGGGGCGCCGGCTCTCGCGGCTCTCCTTCCCCTCCCTCGAGGCGGTCCATCACCTCGTCGTTCATGCCGGTC
>CAYPDV010000093.1:1260-9401 GCA_964409525.1 uncultured Gemmatimonadaceae bacterium | reverse complement strand
GTCCCTGAAGCCACCAGTCCCAGTCGCCACACTCACCCGGCTCGACAACGACACCCCGGCCCGTGAAATCCGCCTGACTCGGGATCCTGATAGGACGGAAGGTATTCGAACTCGCAACCACTGTCGAGGCTACAGCACTGGAGCTGTCAGGGGGCCGGGTGCTTAATGTATCATTGCCTCGGATTGTGCTCGAATGATTGCTGAATCCACACGTGACTAAGAGCAAGACGACGCCAACATGAAGCGTTGGGAAAGAGGGGCTGCCGAGGTTTCTAGAAGCTTGTCGTCCTGCCTGTTGAAAGTTGCGTGTCAGGAGGTCCTGTTTCAATATGTAGCGCATTGGGTAAAGATTACGTTCGGGTTGACGTACAGAGCCGCATAGGGCGTCCTGGAGAGATCCACAGGCGACAGCCAGAATCACCATCAACCGGATACGTGTTAGAATCCGCGGATCTCGTAACGGTACACGGCTTTAGCAACTCGCATGCCAATGCGCTCCTGACCCCACTTTAGCGCTACAGAGCTAGTCAGTTCACTAAGCTGATTCACACCCGCTTGAGCCGCAGGTTGGCTCGAAGGGCCCTGATGTGAGAAGTGGCGCAATTCAGATATCGTAAGGCTTTGGGGTGATGAAAGCGATACTTGGGAGCAGATCGTCTCCTGTAGCGTCGTACCTCGGAAGCAATCGTTAGTCCATTATTGTGAGAGGCGTGGTTCAGGCGACTTGTGGCAGACCCCTTCCAGTCATCCTCCTCAACGCCGTAATTAGCGGAGTCAAGACGCCCGGTCGTAACTCATCTTAATCGCCACTCAAACCTGAATGCTCTTAGTCGAAGACATCCTCTGCTGTGCATCTCCTTCGCAGGTGCGCATCGCTCTGGCGCATCCGCTTCGGAGTCCGCGGAGCCACTGACTTCTTCGAATCTAGGGGGCAGGGTGCGGGATCTAATCGAGTATCGTACAGACATACTGTTGAGCCTTTACATGACAGATCAGACCGTACACAAGGAGGACATCCTAAAGCGAGTAGCGGATTCGCAAACTCCGCTTCGGAAGTATCAGTACTTTTTCGTCGGAACCTCCACGATGGCCGACCTGGTGAAGTATGAAATGGCGCACACGTTGGCCGGTCCATTCCCCGGTGCTGCCGGCTACGTACTGCGAAAGCTACTCATGCTGCCATTGCTTCGGCACGCAGGACAGGGCGTCCAGCTTGGGCGAGGTGTAGTCCTTCGGCATCCGGGAAAGATTTCTATCGGGGACCGATCGGCTATCGACGACGCCTGCATGCTTGACGCCCGCGGAATCCAAAACACAGGTTTCAATATTGGCTCGGACTGCCTAATTGCACGCGGTACGGTAATTGCCTCGAAGACGGACCACGGCTTTGTCGAGATCGGCGATCACTGCACGATTGGCAAGGACTGCATTTTTAGTTCGACAGGTGGTATTCGCATTGGAAATTGGGTAGGTATTGCCGACACGTGCTATTTGGGCGGTGGCAGATATCGCGTCGATCGGAAGGACATCCCTATGATGAAGCAGGAACTCTATACGGAGGGACCGGTCGTGATTGGCGATGACTGCTGGATTGGTACGGGTGTCTGCATACTCGACGGCGTCACGATCGGTCGAGGATCGATCATTGGAGCCGGGGCCGTCGTCCGTGAAGACGTACCCGAGTTCACTGTCGTCACCCCCCACCAGCGGCTCGTAATGCTCCCACGTACCATGACGGAGCAGAATGGCGGAAACTCCGACTCGTAGTACCTGCTACGTTCCTATCTGGCTGCAAATCTATTGAATATCATTATGAAAGTAGAGAGCAAATCGGCGTTGGATAGCGTTTATCGCGCAATCGATTCATTGAATCAGATGATGCCGCCAGATAAACGCATCAGTAAGTCGCCGGACACTCCGTTGGGCGACGAACTGACCTCAATGGATAAGGTGAATCTCGTCGTAGAAACGGAAATGGCGATCGAGGAGGAGTTTGGTCAATCCATAAACCTCGCCGATCAGGCTGCCGTAGCGCAGGGAAACCGACTGTTCGAGACGGTGGCTACCTTTTCAGCGTACGTAGAATCTCTACTCGCTAAATGACGATGAACACGCAGGCACTTCGCTGCGTCACGCTTTCCGATTTTAACGTCGAGAACTTCAACGCGCTTCTCTCGAATGATCCGGAGGAGCCGTCGATCGACGTAGTAGGTACCGATTTCGGCCAGGTACGACAATACCTTTTCGACGAGCAGGCAGCGTGCTGGAGCGATCGAGCCGATTGTGCCGTCGTTTGGACCCGTCCCGAATCGATAATACCTAGCTTCAAACGGCTGAGAAACTTCGAAGCCGTCGACGTCCGAGACGCTCTTGCAGAGGTCGACGAATTCTCTGGACAACTCTTGCTCCTTAAGGGGCGGGCAGATACCGTCGTGATCCCGTCGTGGAACATACCGCCTGACGAGAACGGGCTGGGTCTGCTCGATCTGCGGCATGGGGTAGGGCTTCGCAGCGCCCTGACGCGAATGAATCTCCGACTGGCCGAGAAGCTCGCGGATCATCCGGAATACTTTATCCTTGATGCTCAGCGGTGGCTCTTCGCGGCAGGCCAGACCGCATACAATCCGAAGCTGTGGGCGATGGCCAAGGTGCCGTTCACGAAGAGAGTGTTCGAGGCGGCGGTTGCAGAGGTCAAAGACGCCCTCCGCGCCATGCAGGGTCGTGCCAGAAAGCTCATTATCGTAGATCTCGACAATACGCTCTGGGGCGGCGTCGTCGGCGACGAGGGGTGGGAGGGCCTTCGCATCGGTGGTCACGACCCACTGGGAGAGGCATATGCCGGCTTTCAGCATGCACTCAAGGCGATGACCAACCGCGGAATTTTGGTAGGCATTGTCAGCAAGAACACGGAAGACATCGCCCTGGAAGTCTGGAGAAAGCATCCGGAAATGGTGCTGGGCCTGGACGACGTCGCGGGTTGGCGCATCAACTGGGACGATAAAGCTGCGAACGTACTCGCACTCGTCGATGAGCTTAATCTAGGTCTGCAATCGACGGTTTTCATAGACGATAATCCTTTTGAGCGTGCGCGTGTACGCGAGGCGTTGCCGGAGGTGCTGGTCCCTGAGTGGCCTGAATCGCCGTTTCGTTATCAGCAGGCACTTCTTGCGATGCGGTGCTTCGATTCGCCGAGCCTTACCAGTGAGGACCGTAAGCGCGCATCGATGTATGTCGCTGAGCGGAAGAGGACGTCGACCAAGATGGAGGCAGGTTCTCTTGAGCAGTGGCTCCAGACTCTCGAGTTAAAAGTTGAGGTCGCGCCTCTAGGCGATGGCAATCTAGCTCGTGTGGTTCAGCTGCTAAACAAGACGAACCAAATGAATTTGCGTACGCGCCGCTTGTCCGAAGCCGAACTTATCGAATGGGTGAATGGTGCGGACCGGAATCTGCTGACATTTCGGATATCGGATCGCTTCGGTGAGGCGGGACTCACGGGCATTCTCTCGATTGAGAAGCGCGGCGACGAGGCACACGTCACGGATTTCGTGCTGAGCTGCCGCGTGATGGGCCGAGGAATCGAAGAGGCCATGTTAGCCGTGGCTGCGAGCGAGGCCAAGAAGATGGGGGCAGCGAGGGTCGTTGCTGAATACCTTCCTACGAAGAAAAATTCGCCATGCCTGGAGGTCTGGAAGCGATCAGCATTCGCGAACGGTGCATCGGAGCATGTGTTTTCGTGGGTACTGGGTGACCTCTATCCCGTGCCTTCGCATGTCGATTTGTTGCAGGACTGACGATCGAGCTCTTATGTCCCGCCTACGCTTCGCAGTAACCGAAGAGATGGTCGACCGCTTCGCAGAGCTTATCGGTGATCGAAGCTCACTCCACGTCGATCCAAAATTTGCACGAAGGTCTCCCTTTCGCCGCCGCGTAGTACACGGCGTCCTTCCCCTGATGTATCTCGCCCGTTCCGATCTGTTTGAAAGCGGCTCTGCTCAGCTGACAGAGCTATCGGCACGTTTTCACAGGCCGGCCTTTCCTGGTGACGAGTTGGAACTTCACGTCACAACCTCAGAGTCCGAGTCTTCCGGTTCCTGCACGGATTCGTTCTTCGAATACCGGATTTGCCGGGGGAATTCCGGGGAAGACCTCACGGTAGGAACGTTGCGCGTGAGGAACGAGCGGCAGGCGAGTACCGATCAAACAATTGGTGAAGTACGTGATGCCTCGATGTCGATCGTACCGGAGCTTGTGGAGGAGCGCGTCGCAGTCTTCGGAGAGCTTTCCAAAGGAGAGGAGTCGTCCTTCGGTGTTCGAATCTCTTCCGTTCACATCGAGAAGCTGCACCAAATCCTCGCGCTCGGCAAAGATCGCGGCGCAATCCGCTCGGAGGCACACCATCAGACGGCCTCACTACTACTCGCAGCGTGTTCGTCGACGTACGTCGGTATGCGTATGCCGGGACGTTTCGCCACCTTTACCGAACTAACACTTAAGCTGGTGCCGGGGGTGTCATCTCCTATAGAAGCTTTATTCCTCGGAGAAGTCGCCTTTTTGTCCGCATCTACACAGACCGCTGTGGCAAAATTTTCCGTTACCGACTCGCATTCGAACGGGTCGTTGGCGAAAGGACAGATTAAGGTGCGCGTGAGTGATCCGCCGGTCTCGATGCCTTCCATGGGCCAGATTCAACGGGAGGTTGATGATATGGGACTGCGCGACCGCGTTGTGCTGGTCACAGGTGCGAGTCGAGGGATCGGGGAAGTGATTGCGAAGGCGTTCGCTGCTCAAGGAGCCCGGCTCGTCATCAATTACTACAGCGGCCGGGACGACGCACAGCGAGTGGTGGATGAGATAGCAGGATCCGGAGGTACGGCAATTGCGCTAGGTGCGGACGTGTCACAAGAGAACGAGGTCGAACGGCTCGTCGGTGCAGCAGCTGAAGCGCTCGGCCCCGTGGATATTCTGATCAACAACGCCGTCGGCCATTATGAGCAGAAGGCCTTTGAGAACGTTCAATGGTCTGACGTACAGAACGATATTGACATCATCGTTAAAGGAGCTTTCAACTGTTGCCGGAGTGTTCTCCCCAGTATGCTTGAACGCGAGTACGGAAGGATCGTGAACCTCTCGACGAGCGCGGTGGAGATCCCGACCAGAGGACATACCGGCTACATTGTGGCGAAAAGCGCTCTGCTCGGCTTGACCCGAAGTCTGGCGGTGGAGTACGCATCAAAAGGTATTCGTGTAAATGCCGTCATGCCCGGCATGGTGGAGACGGATTTAACATCGAACGTCTCGAAAATGGAGCGTGAGCGCATTCGACACGAAACGCCGATGAAACGTCTCGCCTCTTCGATAGACGTTGCCCGCACCGTGCTGTATCTGGCCTCCGACTGGTCATCGTACACTACCGGGCAGCAAATCGCCGTAACAGGCGGACATCCTCCGTTCCACTGACCAAGTGTATAGTTCGCGAATAACGGTCTCTGGTTTGTGCCATCGGCGATTCGCGGGATGCCTATGAATGTTCTTTACCTCTCGCCGCAGCCCTTTTACATCGAACGAGGCTCTCCCATCGCGATCAAGCTGATGCTAGGTGTCTGGGACCAGCGCGGCGACAAAATCGACGTGATAACCTATCACGAGGGTCGAGACATTGCGTATGAGCACGTAGACCTATATCGCATACCCAGGGTACCATTTCTCCGCCAGATTCCGCCGGGCTTTTCAGCCAAGAAACTCGCCTGCGATTTTCTCATGATCGGCACGATCATCCGCCGCCTGGCATCCAGGCGCTACGACGTGGTCCACGCGGTCGAAGAAGGTGTTTTCTTTGCACTGTTGATAAAGCTCTTTCTCCGCGTTCCGTACGTGTACGACATGGACTCGTCACTGGCGGATCAGCTGATTGAGAAGCATTCGTCGTTGCGAGCCCTTCAACGATTATTGCGGTGGTGCGAAGGAGTCGCCGTGCGCCATGCCACAGCTGTAGTACCCGTATGCGACGCTCTTGCGGAGCGGGCGGAGCTCCACGGAGCACAGCGGATCACCGTGCTGTACGATGTGCCGATGCGTGATGAAGACAGCCACTCTGCGGAGGACCTGCGAAGCCTTGTCGGCGGCGACGGTGTTCTCGCATTGTACGTCGGTAACCTAGAGGCCTACCAGGGGATCGATTTGTTGATCGAGAGCGTCGCACTGCTTGGTCCTGACGAGGGGCCCGATCAGCTCGTTCTCATTGGTGGTGAAAGCGATCACGTTGCGGCCTACAGGCGCAAAGCCGATCGCCTGGGTCTTTCCAGCCGAGTGCATTTTTTAGGACCGCGACCCGTACAGGACATCTACGGGTATCTCGAGCAGGCGGATATTCTCGTTTCACCTCGAACCAAGGGGTACAACACCCCGATGAAGATCTACTCGTATCTCGCGAGTGGTCGGCCGGTTGTCGCCACACGACTCTGGACCCATACGCAGGTACTCGATGATCAAACATCAGTGCTACCGGAACCTGAGCCATCGGCGTTTGCAGATGCCTTGCGACGCCTGGCCGACGATGCCACACTGAGACAGCGCCTTGGTGAGGCGGGGCGCAAACTGATCGATAGTCGATATAGCTATAGCGTCTATGTCAGAACGCTCAACGAGCACCTCGACTGGTTGCAGGATCGCCTCGTGTCTACGCCCCTCCATGCGCACATATCTCGGAGCGGGCCCTTGCAGTCATGAGGAGAGATGTGGGAAGGCTGGCGTCGAGTGAATTCGACGTGCTCATCGTTGGCGGTGGGATCTATGGTGCAACGATCGCCTGGGAAGCATCGGTGCGCGGCCTCTCTGTAGCATTGGTGGAGAAAGACGACTTTGCATCCGGGACCTCCGCTAACAGCCTCAAGATAATCCACGGAGGGCTGCGTTACCTCCAGCGGCTTGACGTCAGGCGTCTCAGGCGATCGGCACGGGAGCGGTCCGTCTTGATGCGAATAGCGCCTCACCTCGTGCATCCATTAGCGACGCTTATTCCGACGTATGGTCACGGAATGAGAGGCAAAGCCGTTATGGCTGCTGCTCTCACGCTGAATGATCTGCTTACAGTCGATAGAAACACCGGTATAGATCCTTCAAAATCCATCCCACGGGGCGCACTCGCTTCAAAAGAGGAATGTCTCAACCTGGTGCCAGGAATCGAGAGCCGCGGCCTGACCGGTGGCGCGATCTACTACGACGCACAAGTCCACAATTCCGAGCGGCTCGTGTTGGCATTTGTTCGCTCGGCTGCCAAATACGGAGCCGTCGTCGCAAACTATGCGGCTGCCACTGAATTCCTACGCGACCGTTCCAGAGTCACAGGTGCGAGGATCGAGGATCGATTATCCGGTGACGCCTTCGAGATCCGGTCGCGCATGACGATTAATGCTGCCGGTCCCTGGATTTCACAGTTGTTGGAAGGCATCGCGAGCCCAGAGACCACCAATCGTCCGCAGGCAAAGGCAATCAATGTGGTGACGAAACGGCTCGTCGATCAATATTCTGTTGGGATCGCAGATCGCAGAGCAGACGACAAGCAAGCCCCTCGCTTGTATTTCGTGGCGCCTTGGGGAGCCCACTCGCTGATCGGCACCCACTACTCCGTCTTTCGCGGAGACCCGGATGACTTCGAAGTGACGGACGATGACGTAAGTACGTTTCTGGATGATTTCAATGCCGCCCTGCCTCGGTTGAGTTTACGTCTCAGTGACGTAAGCTTCGTGCACGGCGGAATGCTGCCAATGACGCCGGGGATTCAAAGGGATGGAGATGTGACGCTCCGTTCGCGCCCCTGCGTCGACGAACATTCATCCGTCGGCCTTGAAGGTCTACTTACCGTCGAAGGGGTAAAATACACGACTGCCCGAGCCGTCGCCGTCGAAGTCGTCGACAAAATTTTTCGGCACTTGCGGCGAAAACCGGTTCCATCTCCATCGCATCGTGTGCCTCTCCGCGGCGGCGAGATTGGCGATTTCGACGAATTTCTTCGCACAGCGCTTGAGGAAGACGTCGTGGACTTGGGGGCCGACTTTGTGGAGCAACTCGTTCTTGAGTATGGAGGGGAGTACAAAGACGTGTTGCAGCGTATGGATGGCGCAAGACCTGCTGATCAAGATGTC
>CAYPDV010000093.1:0-1160 GCA_964409525.1 uncultured Gemmatimonadaceae bacterium | reverse complement strand
GGTGACAACGGCGTGATCAGCTACCTTTTGAGGCAGCGCGGCGGCCGCTGGGCGAGCGCGGACCTCGAGGGTGAGACCGTCGAAGCGATCCGCGCCGTGGTCGAAACGGACGTACACCAGCTCTCTGACGGAGCCGCTGCGCCTTTTGCAGACGACGAGTTTGACAGGGTCGTTATTATCGATTATCTGGAGCACGTCCAGCACGATCGGCCCTTCATCCATGAATTAGGCCGGATTGTGAAGCCGGGAGGTCGGATCTTGATCAACGTTCCGCATCACAAGGAGAGCGCGTTGCGCCGCCTACGGCTCGCCATCGGCCAGACGGACGAGGAGCACGGACACGTGCGCCCAGGCTATACGCTCGAGGCGTTGCGGGACTTGCTCGATGGGGAGTTTGTGATCGAGACGCACAACACCTATTCACGTTTTTTCTCTGAGCTGGTCGATACGATTATTCGGTTCGGTGTCTCGATCGTCAAGGGCGGGGGGCAGGACTCGCCTGAGGGACAGGAAGGGCCAGATAGCCGGTATTCGCCGGAGAGTTCGGAGGGACCACCTGACCAGGACTCTCCGAAGCAACTAGATTCGCCAAAAGGTCAGATCGTGACCGGGCAGGATCTGCATGCAAACCGCATACTCTTCCGCATCTATTCGATCCTGTATCCATTCGTCTCGCTAGTTTCAAAGCTCGATCAACTGTTATTTTTTACGGACGGTTACATGCTCATCCTGCGAGCGCGGAAAGCTTAGGTGACGGGCGTGCCGGCAGGAAGAAGGAATGCCTAACACGCTCGTGCACATCGGTCTGCAGAGTGTGGCGACGCGGCGCGTCGTGCACGACGTGGATCCCAAGTGGATCTACGTAGGATCCATCCTGCCCGACGTGCCGTGGATTCTTCAGCGCTTGGTGCTAGCGCTCACCACGAATGTCGATCCTGTCGTTCTACGCTACTACGTAGATGCCCAAGGCTCGCTTGCACTTACACTGTTACTCTGTGGTGCCGTCGGCGTGCTGGCCAGGGCGTCGCTGCGGGTGTTTTTTGTCCTCGCGCTGAATGCGGCGGCGCACTTGCTTCTGGACGCCCTCGAGATCAAGTGGGCCAACGGGGTCCATTTGCTGGCGCCGTTTTCGTGGGATTACGTGAACGTCGGGGTGGTTT
>CAYPDV010000092.1:0-9413 GCA_964409525.1 uncultured Gemmatimonadaceae bacterium | reverse complement strand
CTGGCCGTCGGTGTAGCTGTAGTTCACCGGCCGGCGCTCGAGCCGCACGTCCTTCACCTTCTCGCCGGCCCGGAAGGTACGCTCCTGGGTGGCGCCGGTGAGGACGTTCTTCATCTTGGTGCGGACGAAGGCGCCCCCCTTGCCGGGCTTGACGTGCTGGAAGTAGGTGAGAGACCAGAGCTCGCCGTCGAGCTCGAGGACCATCCCGTTGCGGAAGTCGGAGGTGTCTGCCATCGAGGAGGGTGGAATGCGGAAGTCGCCGCCGGCGGCGGCGGACCGTGTCCGGTTCTCTCAGTCTTCTGCGGGGCTCTCACGCAGGACGCGCACCAGCCCCCGCAGGCCCAGAAGATAGCTCTCCGGCCCGAAGCCTGACACCACCCCCGCCGCGACGGGCGCCAGGTGGGAGGCGTGCCGGAAGGGCTCCCGGGCCGCCGTGTTGCTCAGGTGCACCTCGATGAAGGGGCGGCCGACGCCGACCAGTCCGTCCCGGAGCGCGACGCTCGTGTGGGTGAACGCTCCGGCGTTCACGAGGAAGCCGTCGACGCGGCCGGAGGCCTCCTCGAGGAAGTCCAGGATCCGCCCCTCGACGTTCGACTGGAAGGTCTCGACCTCCACGTCCAGCTCACGGGCGAGGCCGGAGAGGGCCTCGTCGATCTCCTCCAGCGTGGTCGAGCCGTAGACGTCCGGCTCCCGGCGGCCGAGGAGGCGGAGGTTCGGCCCGTGGACGACGGCGATGCGCACGGCCGCTCAGCTCGGGGGCTCGTCGGGGGCGAGCGACTCGATCGGCACCACGTCCTCGCCCGGCACCACGGCCTCGCCGTCCGGCGCGAGCGACTCGATCGGGACCACGCCTTCGCCGACGGCGCCGCCCTGCCGGTCCGTCCCCCCCTCCCCGTCCGGCGCGAGCGACTCGATCGGCACCGCTCCGGGGACCCAGGAGAGGAGCACGTCGAAGTACCGGCCGAGGCTCTCTCCCTCGTCGGCGGGAGCGGCGGGAGTGGCGGGAGCGGCGGGAGCGGCGGGAGCGGCGGGGCCCGACTCGCGGGGCTCCTCCTCCCGCCACGCGAAGGGCGTCCGCACCTCGTCGTCCTCGGCGGGCCCGGCGGCCATGGACTCGGCGATCTCGTCGGCGTCCTCGTGGGAAGCCCGGGTGCGCGCGGAGCGGTCGAGTCCCGCCGGCGGGGCCGCCGCTCCGGCGTCCTCCGCTCGTCCGTCCGCCTCCTCCGCCGCCGACTCGAGCTCCGCGAGCCGCTCCCGGAACCGGGGGTTCTCCGGGTCCCTCTCCACGAGCCGGCCGTAGACCTCCACCGCCTTCCCGGTGAGCCCCTGCCGGACGTAGAGCTCCGCCATCGTCGCGGTGACGACGTCCTCGGCCATCTCGCCGTCCTCGGCCACGGCCGGCTCGGGGGCTTCGGAGGGCGCGGGCTCCGCCCCGTCCCCGAGCTCCCCGGCGGGCTCGACGGGCTCCGGCCCCGCCTCGAGCGCCTCGATCCGGCGCGCGAGCTCGGGATCCTCGGGCTCCAGCGCCCGGAGCCGGCGGAAGTGCTCGAGCGCCTCGTCGGTGCGGCCCGCCTCCTCGGCCAGCTCGCCGAGGGCGCGCAGGGCCACCACGTTCTCCGGATCGAGGTCGAGGACCCGGGAGAAGGCGCCCCTGGCGTCGTCGGGCCGGCCGCGGTCCCGGTGCACGCGTCCCGCCACGACGTGGCCGGGCGTGAATTCCGGAAGGCGGTCGATGCCGTCCTCGAGCAGCTCGAGGGCCTCTTCCAGCTCGCCCGCGCGCCGGTAGGCGTCGGCCAGGGGCGCGAACCCGCGACCCTCGGGATCGCGCTCGGACCAGAACCGGGAGCGGAGTCCCAGGATCTCCTCGTCCACTGCGTCGCTCACGTCGGGCCGGGCTGGAGAAGCGGCGGGAGCCGCGGAACACGGCGCGGCTCGGCGGAAAAGTCGCCGGGAAGATAGGCCTCGTCGGCTCGGGGTGTCAACGCGGATTCCGGTTGAGGCTCCCCACGTAAGACGTTAAGTTTTCGGGTCTTCCACCCAGCCGTCCGCCCATCCGGCGCGGACGCCCAGAGGCCGGCCCAGGGCCGAGGAGTCGCAGGCGTATGATGCGTCAGATGCGGGAGAACACGAAGTGGATCATGCTGATCACGGCACTGGCCTTCGTGGCTCTCATGGTATTCGAATGGGGCATGGACCTCTCCGGGAGGTCCGCCGGCGGCGGCGTGCTGGGCAGCGTGAACGGGACTCCGGTCACCTACGAGCAGTACAACGCCACGCTCCGCAACCTCTACGACCAGACCCAGGCGTCGCAGGACGAGCCGATCTCGTCGCAGCAGAACGCGGAGATCGAGGATCGGGCCTTCGACGAGGTCGTCAACCAGATCCTGATCCAGCAGGAGCTCAGTCGGCGCGGGATCCGCGTCACCGACGAGGAGGTGCGGCAGGCGGCCCTCTACAGCCCGCCCCCCGAGCTGCGCCAGAGCCCGGTATTCGAGACCGACGGCCAGTTCGATCCCGAGAAGTACCGGCAGTTCCTCGCCTCGAACCAGGCCGACGAGCGACTCCTGCTCCAGCTCGAGGCGTACTACCGCGACGTCATCCCCCGCTCGAAGCTCCTGAACCAGGTCACGTCGGGGATGTACATCAGCGACGCGGAGATCTGGGAGGTCTACCGCGACCGGAACGAGCAGGCGCGGGTCGCCTTCGTCGCATTCGATCCCGCCGATCGCATCGAGGACGCCGCGGTCACGATCGAGCCCTCGGAGATCCGCGACTACTACCGGGACAACGAGGAGGAATTCCAGGTCCCGGCGCGCGCCACCCTGCGGGCGGTGGTGCTCCCGAAGGCCCCGACGGCGGCCGACACCGCGGCCGTGGCCGAGCGGGCCGAGGAGATCCTGGAGCGGATCCGGAGCGGGGAGGAGGACTTCGCCGACGTCGCCGAGGCCGAGTCGGCCGACGAGGCCTCCGCGGACGAGGGCGGCGACCTCGGATGGTTCGGTCGCGGCGACATGGTCGAGCCGATCGAGGAGGCCGCGTTCGACGCCTCCACGGGTGAGGTGGTCGGTCCCGTCCGGACCCGCTTCGGCTACCACGTCCTCGAGGTGACCGAGCAGGCGGGCGACAGCGTCCGCGCGCGCCACGTGCTCCTGCCCTTCGAGCGGAGCGACGAGTCGGAGATCGAGATGCTGACGCTCGCCGACTCCCTCGAGATCCTCTCCGAGAGCGTGCCGATCGGCGAGGCCGCCCGGGGCGTGGAGCTCGAGGTGCAGCAGGTCGAGATCACCGACGCCTTCCCCTTCCTGGCCGGCGCCGGAGAGATCGGCGAGGGCGCCGACTGGGCCTTCGAGGAAGCGGAGACCGGCGAGGTGAGCCCGCTCTTCGAGAACCGGCAGGCCTTCTACCTGCTCGAGCTCGTGCGGAGCTCGCCGGGTGGAGTGATGTCGCTGGAGCAGGCGACGCCGACGATCAGGGACATCCTCCGGCTCCGGAAGAAGATCGAGCGGGCCCGGGCGGAGGCCGAGGAGGTGGTGCGGGCGGCGCGCGGCGGATCCACCTTCGAGGAGGCCGCGGCCGGAGCGGGGCTCGCCGTCCGCGAGGCCGGCCCCTTCACCCGGCTCGACTTCGTGCCGGGGCTCGGTCAGGCGAATCGAGCCGTGGGCGCTGCGTTCGGGCTCGGGGAGGGTGAGGTGAGCCAGCCGGTGGTCACGGAGGAGAACGTCTTCGTGCTCCGCCTCCTGGAGCGGATCCCCGCCGACACCGCGGCCTTCGAGGAACAGAAGGAGAGCCTCCGAGAGCAGCTGACGCCGACGCTGCAGGAGCAGCGCCTGGAGCAGTGGCTGGAGGGCCTGCGGGAGAACGCCCGCATCGTCGATCGGAGGGACGAGATGCTCGGCGACCCCGACGAGGAGCCCCCGGCGGGCGGCTTCGGCTTCCCCGCCTTCTGACCGCGGCGGGCCGAGTCGCGGGCGGCCGCCCGAGCTCCGTCGAGTCGCGGGCAGCCGCCCGAGCTCCGTCGAGCCCCGGGCGGTCGCCGGCCGCCTGCCGTCCCGCTAGTTGCTGCTGGTCAGCTTCCGCTCCCCGCCGCCTTCCTTTTCGGAAGCGGGGGGCACGGAGGGGCGATCCCGCCCCTCCTCCGCGTCGATCTCTCCCTTGATGTCCCGGACCGAGCTCCGGAACTCCCGGATGCCCTTGCCGAGCGACGAGCCGATCTCGGGCAGGCGCTTCGCGCCGAAGAGGAGAAGGACGAGGAGGAAGATGAAGACCATCTCCCAGATACCGATTCCGCCGAAACCCATGACTGCGCCCTCCGAGGGGGAAGCCCGGCCCGCCGGAACGCCCGGGCGGGCGGGAAGGACTCGCCCCTAAAGATCACATCCGGACGCCCCGGGACAAGGGCCGCCGCACCGGCTGCGCCCGCCGTGCGCGCCGCGCGCCCGGCCATCCACCCGCCCGGTCGTCACCGCCCGGTCGTCACCGGCCGGTCGTCGTCCGATCAGATCCACGAGCGCGCGACCACGGCCACCAGGGCGATCCCCACCAGCGTGAGCACGTTGAGGGAGAGCACGAGCGGCCCGAGCGTGATCGCGACGGCGACGAGGTCGATCGAGAGGGGCCCGAGCGACGCCGCCACCGACGTGGTGAGGAAGTCGCGCGCCGGTCCCTCCGGGAGGAACTCCACGGAGAGCTTCGTGAAGAGCCCCCCGAGGAAGAGGCCGAGGACGAGCGTCCAGACGAGGCGGGTGGCGCCCCTGCGGCGGGTTTCGACGAGCACGGCTCAGCCCCTCCGCCGCCGGCTCACCGGCTCCGCCGGATCGCGTACTCCACGGCCCCCCGGAGCGAGACGACGGCGGGCCCGTCCTCCAGCCCCTCCAGCGCCTCCGTGGCCCGCGCTGCGAACTCCTCGCCCCGCTGGCGGGCGTACTCGAGCCCGCCCCGCTCCTCGACGATGTCCACGATCCGCTCGATCTCCGGGTCCGAGGCGTCGACGAGCGTGAAGAAGCGGCGGATCTCGCGCTTCTCCGCCTCGCTCGCCCGGCTCCACGCCTCGACCAGCGGCAGGGTGACCTTCCGCTCGCGCAGGTCGAGGCCCGTCGGCTTGCCGGTCACCGACTCCGTGCCCGTGTAGTCGAGCAGGTCGTCGGCGATCTGGAAGGCCATCCCCAGGTTGTGGCCGAAGCGGGCCAGCGGGTCCCGGTACGCCTCCACTCCCGCGAGCGCCCCCATCTCGCACGCCGCCGACATCAGCGACGCGGTCTTGGCGGCGATCAGCCGGAAGTAGTCCTCCTCGCTGAAGTCGAGCGCGTCGTAGGAGGTGAGCTGGCGCATCTCGCCGACGCTCATCTCGTTCGCCGCGCCGGCCAGCACGCCGAGCGCGTCGAGGTCACCCAGGCGGGTGAGCTCGGTCACGGAGCGGCTGTAGAGGTAGTCACCCATGATCACCGCCACCTGGTGCGTCCAGAGGGCGTTCACCGTCGGCAGGCCGCGGCGCAGCACGGAGTGGTCGACCGCGTCGTCGTGCACGAGCGTGGCCAGATGCACCAGCTCGATCACGGCTCCCAGCGTCACCGCGTCGTCCGAAGGCTCGGCTCCCACCTCGGAGGAGAGGAGGAGGAGCGTGGGGCGGAAGAGCTTGCCCTGCATCAGGAGGAGGTACTGGTTGACCTCCTCGATCATCTCGAAGTCCGAGACCACGATCCGGCGGATCTCGTCGAGGACCTCGTCCAGCCGGTCCTCGACGGGGGCCTGGATCCGGGCCAGCCGCGACGGCGGGTCCCGGAGGGCGGGACCGGAGCGCACGGTATCGGCGGAGCTCAAGCGTTCTCCCGGAGCACACGGAGCCTTTCGGTCACGTCCTGGAAGTTGATGTCGAGCGCGAAGATGTTCTCGTAGAACTCACGAGCCTCCGCCGTGTTTCCGAGTTCTTCCTGTGCTCGTGCCATCGTGTAGTAGATGCCCAGGTATTCGTCCTCGACGGCGGCGTCGACGCCGAGCGCGCGCTGGAGGGTGCGCACCGCGGCCTCCGGCTGTCCCATCTCGAGGAAGCACTGACCCAGCAGCTCGTACGTCGGCAGGTGCTCGGGCGAGGCGCGGAGCGCCTGCTGAAACTCCGTGACCGCCTCGTCGAGAAGCCCCATCTCCTTGTACGCGGTGCCCAGATCGTGGTGGGCCTTCACGTCGTCGGAGGCGACGTTCTCCGAGACCTTCGCCTTGAACTGGTCCAGCATGCGGGTGAAGTCGGCCGCCTCGTCTCCGCTCGGCTCCTCGTAGGCGACCTGGAAGCGGGTGGACTTCTCCTGCTCGTCGCCGAGGATCATCGAGCTCAGGTCGACGTAGTCCTCGGACGACGCCACCTGCGCCCCACCGCTCGCCGGCGCCTCCTCGCCCCCTGCTTGCCCGACGGCCTCGAGAGCGGCGCGCGCGCCCTCGTTCCCGGGATCCACCGAGAGCGCCTGCTGGTAGAGCGCGGCCGCCCGCTGGTCCTCCCCGGCCCGCTGCAAGCATCCCGCCAGTCCCATGTAGGAGGAGACCAGCGCCTCGTCGTCTTCGGTGCGGTAGGCGTAGTCGACCGCCTGCTGACGGAGGGCCGCGTCGTCGGGGTCCTGCTCGACGAGGAGCAGGACCGTCTCCAGGGCCTCCCGCGCCCGTCCCGCGGCGGCGAACCCCCGGTGCGCCCGCTCGAGGGCCTCCGCCGCCTCCTCGGCCCGCCCCTCGCCCAGGAGCGACTCGCCCTCCCCGCGCAGGGCGTCGGGATCGGAGGGAGCCTCCTCCTCATCGGCGGGCTCGGCCGGCTCGACGCCCTCGTCGAGGACCGGCTCCCCGGCCGCCGCTTCCGCCGCCGCCTCCTCGAACGCCTCGCTGCGTGCCTCGGCCGCCTCGGCCCCCACCGGCTCCTCTTCCCCCTCGTCGAACTCCATCAGGGGCAGGGGCTCGGCCTCCTCCTCGTCCTCTTCCTCGTCGAACTCGAGCGTCGGGAGTGGCTCCGCTTCCTCCTCCTCCTCGCCCTCCGCTCGCTCCCCTTCCACTTCGTCATCGCCCAGGACGAAGTCCTCGCCCCCGGGCGCGAAGTCGTCGTCCTCGCGCGCGACCGCCGGCACCGGCTCCGCGGCTTCCTCCTCCGCGGCGGCCTCCTCCTCCGCGCCGAGATCGATCTCGCCCACCTCCGCCTCGACCTCCACCTCCTCTTCCTCCGCGGCGGGCATCGGGGCCGGGTCGAAGCCCGGCAGCTCGCCGAGTCCGCCCCCGAAGCCGGACTCCCTCGCCACGGCCTCCTCCTCGCCCGGCTCGGGGATCTCGGCCGTGGAGTCGAGCCCGATGATCTTCTCCCGGATCTGCTCCGCCTCGTCCTCGTCGCCCTTCCGCCGGAGGATGAGGTACGCCTGGACGAGCTGCTGCGCCGCCTCCTCCGTCCGCTCCCGCGCCTCGAGCTGCCCGGCGAGGGCGAGCCGGATCTCGTGGTCGTCCTCGGCGAGGTCGGCGAACTCCTCGAGGGCCCGGAAGGCCTCGTCGATGTCGCCGTCCGCCTGCATCCGCTCGGCGTAGGTGAGGAAGTTCTGCCGCGCGTCGGTCAGGAAGCCCTGCTCGGCGCGGATCTGGCCCATCTTCAGGTAGATCGAGTCCCGCTGCGGAAGGTTTCGGACGACCTTCCGGCAGACCGCGATGGCGTTGTTCGGCAGCTCGGCCTCCACGTAGAGGTCGACCGCCTTCTCGTAGTGCTCGACCGCCGCCTCGACCTGGCCGATCCGCACCTGGATGTCGCCGGCGCGGTTGTAGAGCCCGATGTCGGGCTGATCCTCGTCCTCGAGTCGCCCGATCGCCTTTTCGTAGAGGGACAGGGCCTTCTGCCACTCCTCCTTCTGCTCGTGGCGTCGGGCCTGCTCCTTCAGGGCTTCGATGCTCATGGGTGCCTTTCGATGGTCATGGTCGCCCGGGATCTCGGGCCAGGTGGGCGGCGAGGCGGGACGAGAGGAGCCGGGACGGATCGGGGTCGAGGAGTCGTAATCTGTCCGCGGCGGCCGGGAGCACAAGGGCGTCCGGGATCATCCCGACCACCTCGGTGGCGGTGATCCGACCTCCGATCCGGCGCACTTCCTCCTCCACGGCGAGGAATACGCGGAAGGGCGAGACGCCGACCGGATCCTCCAGATTCATGGAGATCTGCGTGCGGCCCTGACGCGGCAGCTCGAGCGCGAGCACGCGCAGCCCCTCGAAGCCCCCGCCCGTCTCGCGCAGCCCGGATGCGAGCTCGCGCAACGCTTCGGGAGACACTCCCTCCACGTCGACGTTCCAGGCGAGCAGCAGCCGCCGCGCTCCCACGCAGGTGGCGCCGGCGGTGGGATGCGGGCGGGGGCCGTGGGGCCGATCCGGCCGGACGGCCGTAGATGCATCCGCCCGGGCGGCCGCGGGCTGATCCGGCGGGGCGGCGGTGGGCTGATCCGATCGTGCGGCCGCGGGCCGGTCCGGCCGGGCGGCCGCGGCCTCATCCGATCGTGCGGCCGCGGGCCGGTCCGGCTGGGCGGCCGCGGCGTGGTTCGCTCGCGCGGCCTCGTTCGCTGGCACGACCGCGGGCAGGTCCGGCTCCCGGCCCTCCGGAAAGCCGTCGCGGATCGCCTCCCATCCGCCGCGGCGAAGGGGAGCGAGCGTGCGGCCCGGCGGATCCGACGCCTCGCCGTAGAAATAGACCGGGACGCCCTCCTCGGCGATCCGGGCGCCCACCCGCCGCGCGACCTCGACCGCCTCCGGCATTCCGGCGCCCACGAGCGGCACGAAGGGGAGCACGTCGAGCGCCCCGACCCGCGGGTGCACCCCCGCGTGCTCGCGGAGGTCGATGGACTCGAACGCGGCCCGCGCGACGGCCACCGACGCCTCCTCGACCGTCGCGGGATCCCCCACGAAGGTGATGACCGAGCGGTGGTGGTCCGGATCCGCGGACCAATCCAGGACCTCGGCGCCGGCGGCCTCCACCGCCGACACGAGCCCGCGCACCACGTCGAGGTCCCGTCCCTCGCTGAAGTTGGGGACCGCCTCCAGGATCGCTGTCATCGACCCGGAAGGTACGGCGCGGGCCGGCGAGCGGGCCACCGGCCAGGGGGGTGGGGCGGCGGGGAGCGGCGCGATGGGAGCAGCGGAGGGAGCGGAGAACTGCCAGGCGAGAGGAGCGGAGGGAGCGGAGGACTGCCAGGCGAGAGGAGCGGAGGGAGCGGAGGACTGCCAGGCGAGAGCAGCGGAGGGAGCGGAGGACTGCCAGGCGAGAGCAGCGGAGGGAGCGGGCGGCGCAATGGCCAGGCACGGTGACCGACGGGCAGCCGCTCTCCCGAAACGAGACGATCAGCGCCCCCACATGCGGCCACCCGGCGGCCGTCCCATCCGGCCATGGACGGAATTCCGGATTCACACCCGCCCCCCTCCGGCAC